>DATFRA010000331.1:0-22604 GCA_035263705.1 Allostellaceae bacterium | reverse complement strand
ATGCGCCTCGACCAGCGCGGCAAGATTGTCGAGCGTGCCGCTGCCGAAGAGGCTGCTTGGACGGGGTGCGGCGATGCGGGCGATTTCCGCATCGACGACTTCGAGGTCGATCGTGCGCGCCAGCGAGACCGCCTCGTCGAGCCGCGCCTCGACCGATCGTCCGTTGGCCGAACGATGGGTGGCCTCGCCCGGTCTTCCCCGTCCCGGCGTCTTCGCCGCCGGGTGCACGACGAGCGCCCGAACCGAACGGCCGGTACCGTTTGCTGTGTCGCCTGGACCGATCAGGGTTCGCCCAACTCCTTGTTGCCCTCGAACAGCTGGATCGGCTGCGCCGGCATCACGGTCGAGATCGCGTGCTTGTAGACCAGCTGCGAATGCGCGTCGCGCCGCAGCAGCACGCAGAAGTTGTCGAACCAGGTGATGATGCCTTGCAGCTTCACGCCGTTTACGAGGAAGACCGTGACAGGAGTTTTATTCTTGCGGACGTGGTTCAGGAAGACGTCTTGGACGTTCTGTGATTTCTCGCTGGACATTGCTGGATCCTTTTTTCTTGGAGCCGCTCCTCGGCTCAGCCACGCGTCCTCGGCCGGGGACCCCTGCCTCCGGCGACTCTTAACAAGATTGGGTGCGGATGCAAATTCACAAGTCCCTCAGGCCCCGAAGCAAGGAAGCGCAGTCGGAAAAACGCAGCGCCGGCAAGACCTTGGTCGCTGCTTCCGGCGCATCGGAGGCCGCGAGCAGCACCGGGACGCAGCCCGCCGCTGTCGCGCACTCGAGATCGAGCGCGGTATCGCCGACGAGCCACGCCGCGTCGGGCTCGATGCCGCTGCCCAAGAGAGCGGCATGGACCACCGCCGGATCCGGCTTGTCCGCGCTCGCATCGCCCGCCCCCACCATCGAGCGGAAATACCGGGACCAGCCGAGATGCTCAGCCTCGCGCCGGAGCAGCGCGCCTGTCTTGTTGCTGACCACCGCGAGGTAATAGCGATCCTCCGCGAGCGCCTCGAGCAACGGCCCGGCGCCGCCGAGCGCGCTCAGGCGCTCCAGGTGCATCGCGGTGAAAGTGTCGAGATAGAGCGAGCGAGCATCCTCCCAGCGAGACCCGAAGAGGCGCGGGAAAGCGTCGCGCAGCGAATGTCGAACGCGCTGCTTCGTCTCGTCGAGCGTCCAGGGTGCGCGCCCCATGGCCTCGAAAGTGACAGAGAGCGCTTCGTGGATCACGGCCCAACTGTCGACCAGCGTATTGTCCCAGTCGAACAGGATCGCTCGCGGGCGCCGCATCAAGCGTCCTGTCCGCCCGCCTCGACATACCGGCGATAGAAATTCCCGAGCTCGCGTGCCAAAGGCCCAGGCCTGCCCTCGCCCACCACGGTGTCATCGATCCGGACCACGGGCGTCACATGGGAGGTGGTGCTGGTCAGGAAGGCCTCGCGGGCCTGTTTCGCCTCGGCGACGCTGAACGGGCGCTCGACAAAGCGCAAACCCGCCTGCTCGATCACGCGGATGACGCCGAGCCGGGTGACGCCATTGAGGATCGCGTTGGTCGCGGCGCGCGTGACCACCTCGCCCACCTTCGTGACGATCCAGGCGTTGGTGGAGGTCCCCTCGGTGATATTGCCGTCCCGGTCGACCTGCCAGGCCTCATAGGCGCCCGCCTGCCGCGCCCGTTGCTTGCCGAGGATGTTCGGCAGGAGCGCGATCGATTTGATGTCGCAGCGCGCCCAGCGCAGATCTGGCACGGTGATCACGCGGGCGCCCTCCGCGGCCGTCTTGGGATTGGCGGGCTTCGCCAAGCGCGCCGTCATGACGACCTGCGTCCTCGCGTCCCGCGGGAAAGCGTGGTCGCGGGGCGCTACGCCGCGGGTCATCTGGATATAGATGGTGCCGTCCCGCACGCGATTGCGGCGGATCACCTCGCGCATCACGGATTTGAGCGCCGGTTCGGGCATCGGCTCGGCGATCTCGAGCTCGGCGAGCGAGCGAGCGAGCCGCCGCAAATGCAGGCCCTCGTCGACCAAGCGGCCGCGCTCGATCGCGATCACCTCGTACACGCCATCGGCGAATTGGTAGCCGCGATCCTCGATATGGACCGAGGCCTCCCGATGCGGGACGTAACGGCCGTTCACGTACGCGATGCGCGACATCGCCTCAGGTTTCCACCTTGACGATCCGCTCGCCGTTGAAGAGGCCGAGCGTCTTCAGCTTGCGGTGAAGCGCCGAGCGCTCCATTCCGATGAAGGCGGCGGTTCGGGATATGTTGCCGCCGAAGCGCGTGACCTGCGCGATCAGGTACTCGCGCTCGAACACCTCGCGGGCGTCACGTAGCGGCAGGCTCATGATCTCGCCGCCCTTGTCCCAGCGCACCACGGCCGGAGCGTCCGAGCCGATGTCCGCCGGCAGCATCTCGGCCCGCACGGGCTCCCGGACATCGCCCGGCGCCATGATCAGCAGCCAGTCTATGACGTTTCGGAGCTGACGCGCGTTGCCCGGCCAGTCGTAGCTTTGCAGCGCCGCCATGGCGTCGTCGCCGATCTCGCGCGGCATGAGCCGTGCCGCCTCCGCCGCACGGCGCATGAAATGCCGCGCCAGCATCGGGATGTCCTCGCGCCGCTCGCGCAGAGCCGGAACGCGGATCGGCACCACTGCGAGGCGGTAGTAGAGATCCTCGCGGAACCGGCCTGCCGAGACCTCTGCCGCGAGATCGCGATTGGTCGAGGCCATGACGCGCACGTCGACCTCGACGCGCGTGCCGCCCAGGCGCTCGAAGGTCTGCTCCTGGAGACCGCGCACGATCTTGCCCTGCGTCTCCAGCGGCATGTCCGCCACCTCGTCGAGGAAGAGCGTGCCGCCGTGAGCCTCCTCGAAGAGGCCGATCTTGCGCGGGCTGTCCGGTCCCTCAGCGCCGGCCGCCGCGCCGAACAGCTCGATCTCCAGATGCTCGGGCCGGAGCATCGCGCAATTCAGAACCACGAATGGCGCCTCGGCCCGCCGCGAGCGGCGGTGCAACAGGCGTGCCACCACCTCCTTGCCGGAGCCGGGGGCGCCCGAGATCATCACGCGACTCTTGGTCGGTGCCGCCTTCTCGACCTGCTGGCGGAGCTGGGTCACCGCGTGGGAGTTCCCCACGAGCTCCTCGTCGCCGCCCGCGCGCAGCCGCAGCTCCTCGTTCTCGCGCTTGAGCCGCGCGGCCTGGATCGCGCGCTCGACCACCAGCAACAGCCGGTCGGACTTGAAGGGTTTCTCGATGAAATCGTAGGCGCCCATCTTGATCGCGGCGACCGCCGTCTCGATCGTGCCGTGACCGCTGATCATCACCACCGCAAGGTTGGGCGCTTCCCGGCGCGCGATCCGCAGGATCTCGATGCCGTCGAGCTCGCTGCCCTGCAGCCAGATGTCGAGCACCAGCAGCGAGGGCAGCCGCGAGCGGATCGCGACCAGCGCCTCGCTGCTATTGGCGGCTTGCCTGGTCTCGTAGCCCTCGTCCTCGAGGACCCCGCAGATCAGCATTCGAATGTCAGCTTCATCGTCGACGACGAGGATGTCGTGCGCCATGGAGAACCTTCTAGGCTTGCGCGGGAACGGGTGCCGCGCGCTCCGACTCTTCGCGCGGCCGACCCGACGGGAAGACCAGCTTCACCCGAGCGCCGCCGCCTTCCCGATCTTCCAGGATCAGTTCTCCCCTGTGCTCTTCCATCACTTTTTTCACGATCGCAAGACCAAGCCCCGTGCCCTTGACGCGCGTGGTCACGTAGGGCTCCGTCAGGCGCTCGCGTCCTTCCTTGGGCAGGCCCCGGCCGTTATCCTCGACGGCGAGCGTGACCTGCCCCTCGCTCTCGATGAGCCGCACCCAGATGCGCCCCGGCTCCGCATCGCCGTCGCGCGCTTGTATCGATTCGATGGCGTTCTTGAGCAGGTTCACCAGCGCCTGGCTGACCTGCCGCGAATCACAGGAGACCAACACCGGGTGTGCGGGCAGATCGACCTCGAAGCGCACATCGGGCGTGCCCGCGCGCTGCAGGAACACGGCCTGGCGCGTGATGTCGATGAGATCCTCGGTCTTTATGAGCGCGGCCGGCAGGCGCGCGAAGGAGGAGAACTCGTCCACCATGCGCCCGATGTCGCCGACGTGGCGGACGATGGTGTCCGACAGGATCGAGAAGGTCTCGGGGTCGTTGCGGATGTCTCGGAGATATTTGCGCTTCAAGCGCTCGGCTGAAAGCTGGATGGGCGTCAGCGGATTCTTGATCTCATGCGCGATCCGACGCGCCACATCGGCCCATGCGGCTTTGCGCTGCGCCGACAGCAGCTCCGTCACGTCGTCGAAGGTGACGACGTAGCCCTGGGTCTCGCCGCCCGCACG
Organism: Allostellaceae bacterium; assembly: GCA_035263705.1. Lineage (GTDB taxonomy): Bacteria > Pseudomonadota > Alphaproteobacteria > ATCC43930 > CGMCC-115725 > DASZHJ01. The sequence continues at coordinate 18,244 of DATFRA010000331.1, read as the reverse complement.
CTCCGCGGAGACCCGGACGTGCAGCACGTCGGATCGGCCGTCGCGGCCAATCTCGATCTGCGCCTGGGCCAACCGGTCTGGCCGGCGCGCGGCCTCCTCGAGGAGTGCCGCCATCTCGGGCACCACCGTGGTGAGCGGCTCGCCGACCTGGCGGTCGAGATCGACGGCGAGCAGCACCGAGGCGGAGCGATTCGGCAGGTTGATGCGGCCGTCGCGGTCGAGGCCGATCACGCCGGCGGAGACGCCGGACAGCACCGCCTCCGTGAATCGGCGCCGGCCGTCGAGCTGCCGGTTCGCCTCCACGAGCTCGCGTTGCTGGGTCTCGATCTGCGTGGTCATCCGGTTGAAGGCGCGCGAGAGCGTGCCGAATTCCTCGTCGCCCTGCCCTTCCGGCACGCGCGCGGAGAGGTCGCCGCCGCCCACGCGTTCGGCGGCGGCGGCCAACGCGCTGATCGGCCGCGCGAGCCTCGCGGCCAGCCGCAATCCAGCCCAGACCGCGGCCAGCAGGATCAGCACGGCTACCACCAGGAACCCCAGCGCGAACTTGATCTGATAATCCGACCGTTGGCCCTCCAGCTGCTCGTATTGCTCCACCGCCCATTTCGTCTGCTGCACGCGGTTGAGGATCACCGGATCGGCGATCCGGCCGACGTAGAGATAGGCGTCGCCCATCGCGGCACCGAGGCGCACGAGTGCGCGCACCCGGTCCTCGTTGTCGCTGGTGAGCACCGCGACGTCGCCATCGTCCGCCGTCTTCAATGCCGACTCCGGCGGCGCGTCGAGCATGAGCGTGTAGGAGAACCGGGTACGGGCGAGCACGCGGCCGCTCGGATCGAACACGATCGCCTCGGACAGATTGCGCAGCGTCGTCTGCAGTTCCAGCACCTGGGCAAGGTTCTGCGGGTCGTCATTGAGGATCGCCGAATCATGGTTGATGTCGGCGGCCATCTTGACGATATCGCCGCGCACCGCGTCCTGGTGCTCGTGCAGGTAAGCCTCCGCGACTGCCAAGGACTCTGAGAGCGCCGTCTTTACGCGATCGCTGAACCACGACTGAACGCCGAAGCTGAAGAAGAAATACGATGAGACCGCCAGGATGATCGTGGGCGTGACGGCGATCACGCTAAACAGCACCACCAGCCGCACGTGAAGCCGCGAGCCCGCGTGGCCTCGCCTGCGCTCGACCCAGACCTGCACCAAGCGTGTCGCGATCACGGCCGCGAGCGCCAGCAGGAGCACCAGGTTGAGGTTGACGAAGGGCAGGACCAGATAGGTCCGGTCCTTGAACGGCGGCCATCCCGAGAGCGCCGCGTAGGTGCCGATACCGGAGATCACTGTGGCGACGGCGAGCGCGATCGCGAGCTTGCGCCCGAGCCCGATCCGACTGGCCCATGTGAGAACCTGTCGCGACAGGCTCATTCCGTCCTCAACAAACACCGCCCAAAAACCGCCGCCCTGGTTCGTTGGCCCCGAAGGCTGGCTCCGAGGCATGCGGCGGCTCCTCAGGGCCGGTGGCCGCCAGCGCGTCTTATTTTAGGCCACGGCTCACTTCGATGTCCAACTCCCGGATCTTCTTGCGGAGCGTGTTGCGATTGAGGCCAAGCAGCTGGGCCGCCTTCACCTGGTTGCCGCGGGTGGCCCCGAGCGAGAGCGTGATGAGCGGACGCTCCACCTCGCGGAGCACCCGGTCGTAGAGGCCCGCCGGCGGCAGCCCACCCTTGTGGGCCTCGAAGTAGTCGCGCAGATGCCGCTCGGCGGCGGTGCCAAGCCCCTCGCCCGCCGGCGCCTCGGGGCCCCCCGTGGGCACCGCCTCGGTGAGTTCCGCCGCCACGGCCTCGGCACCGATGACTTCTTGCGCATAGAGCGCCGCGAGCCGCCGGACCAGGTTCTCGAGCTCGCGCACGTTGCCGGGCCAGCGGTAGGCCCTGAGGCGCTCCATCGCAGCGGCGTCGAGGCTCTTCAGCGGCAGGCCTTCCCCGTGCGCCAGCGCGAAGAAATGCCGTACGAGGGCGGGAATGTCCTCGGTGCGCTCCCGCAACGGAGGCAGCCGGATCGGCACCACGTTGAGCCGATAGAACAGGTCCTCGCGGAATAAGCCCTGGCGGATCAGCAGGCGGAGGTCGCGGTGAGTCGCGGCGATGATCCGCACATCCGCACGGATCGGCGTGCGGCCGCCCACGGTCGTGTACTCGCCCTGTTGCAGCACCCGCAGCAGCCGGGTCTGCGCGTCGGGCGGCATGTCCCCGATCTCGTCGAGGAACAAGGTCCCGCCTTGCGCCTGCTCGAAGCGGCCGGCGTTGCGCTGGGTGGCACCCGTGAAGGCGCCGCGCTCATGACCGAAGAGTTCGCTCTCGATGAGCTCGCGCGGGATCGCCGCCATGTTGATCGCGACGAAGGGACCGCTCCGCCGCTTGCCATAGTCGTGCAGCGCCCGCGCCACCAGCTCCTTGCCCGTGCCGCTCTCGCCCGAGATCATCACCGTGAGGTCGGTGCCCATGAGCCGCGCGAGTACGCGATAGATGTCCTGCATCGCAGGCGATCGGCCGATCAGCGGCAGGTTGGCGTCGTCTGTTTCGCCTTCGGCCGCCGTGGCTCCGTTCTTCGCGGCAGGCTCTGCGAGCGCCCGCTGCACTGTGCTAACGAGCTCGCGCAGGTCGAAGGGCTTGGGCAGGTACTCGAAGGCGCCGCGCTCGGTCGCCTTCACCGCCGTCAGCAGCGTGTTCTGCGCGCTCATCACGACGACCCGCAGCTCGGGCCGGGCCTTCTTGATGCGCGGGATCAGGTCGAGACCGTTCTCGTCGGGCATCACCACGTCGGTGATGACGAGGTCGCCCTCGCCGTCCTCCACCCAGCGCCAGAGGGTGGCGGCATTGCCCGTGCTCTTCACCTCGTAGCCGAGCCGCCCAAGAGCCTGGCCGAGCACCGTGCGAATCGCGCGGTCGTCGTCGGCGACCAGGATGGTCGCACCCGTGTTCATTTTTCGCCCTCGCTCGTCGCCATGGGCAGAAACATCCGAAAGACCGTGCGCCGCGGCTCGCTCTCGAACTCGATCACGCCGCCGTGGTCGTCGATCACCTTCGCGACCAATGCAAGACCGAGGCCAGTCCCGTTGTGCTTGCTCGTGACAAAGGGATCGAACAGGTGGGGCCGCAGATCCTCAGGAATGCCCTCTCCGTTGTCGGCGACCTCGACCACGAGTGGGAGATGCAACCGGGCATCGGTGCCGGAGACAGCGAGCCGCACGCCGTGCTGGTAGGCGGTGGAAATCTGAACCTCGCCACCGGACGATGGCACCGCCTCCGCCGCGTTCTTGACCAAGTTCAGAAACGCCTGGATGAGCGCGTCTCGGTTGCCATAGACCGGCGGCAGCGAGGGATCGTAATTCTCGACGAAATGCACATGGCGGCCGAAGCCCGACTGGGCCGCGAGCCGCACGCGGTTCAAGACCTCGTGGATATTGACCGCGCCCCGCTCGAGGGGCCGGCGGTCGGAGAACGCCTCCATGCGGTCGACCAGCGCCACGATCCGATCGGCCTCGTCGCAGATGAGCCGCGTGAGCTCGCGATCGGCGTGATTCAGGTTCTCTTCCAGGAGCTGTGCCGCGCCGCGGATGCCCGAGAGCGGGTTCTTCACCTCATGGGCCAGCATCGCCGCCATGCCGGTGACCGACCGGGCGGCACTGCGGTGCGTGAGCTGCCGGTCGATCTTGTGCGCCATCGAGCGCTCCTGGAGCGTCACCACCAGGCGATCCCCCTCCTCCGCGAGCGGCGCCGCCTGAATGGTAACGATGCGCGAGCCGAGGCGCGGCGTTTCCAGGCTGACGGCGTACTCGGAGACGCTGTGGCCGCTCCGCCGCACGCTGCCGAGGAGCGCGAGGAGCGGGCTGTCTGGGGGCACGAGGTCCGCAAGCGGCGCGCCAAGGAAGGTCGGCGCGCTCGCGCCGAAGAACTGCTCGGCGGCTGCGTTCGCGTACTCGATCAGGCCGCTGCCGCCGATCACCAGCACGGGATCCGGCAGCGCGGCCAGAATCTGCGCGGCATCGAGGCCGGGGCGGCGGGAGATCCGGAGCGATGCCGCCGCCTTCCCCGCCATCAGGCCGCCTGCCGGTCGATCTGCGGGCTGTAGAAAGCCCGCAGCAGGTCCCGCACGCGCCCGGGCTCGGCCTCGCGATTGATCTCCGAGCGGAACTCCGCCGATCCCGGCAGACCCTTCGAGTACCAGGCGAGGTGCTTGCGCGCCATACGCACGCCGGTGTCGCCGCCATAGTGCGCGAGCACCGCCTCGTAGTGCTCCAGCACGATCTGGAGCTGGCGAAGCAGCGGCGGATCGGACTTGCGCTCGCCCGTCCGCAAATAGTGGATCACCTGCGCCGGGAACCAGGGGCGGCCGTAGGCGCCACGGCCGATCATCACGCCGTCGGCGCCCGATTGCCGGCGCGCGGTATCGACCTCCTCGAGGGTGGTGATGTCGCCATTCACCACCACCGGAATGCGCACGGCTTCCTTGACCTCGCGCACGAAAGCCCAATCGGCGCGGCCCTCGTAGAATTGACAGCGGGTGCGTCCGTGCACGGTCACCATCCGGATACCGCACTCTTCCGCGACGCGCGCGAGTTTCGGCGCGTTGCGGTTCACCGCATCCCATCCGGTGCGCATCTTGAGGGTCACCGGCAGTCGCACCGCTTTCACGGTCGCCTCGAGGATCCGCGCGGCATGCACCTCGTCGCGCATCAGCGACGACCCGGCATGGCCGTTCACCACCTTCTTCACGGGGCAGCCGAAATTGATGTCGATCAGTGCTGCGCCGCGGTCTTCATTGAGTTTTGCAGCCTCTGCCATCGCCTCGGGCTCACACCCCGCGAGCTGCACCGCCATCGGCTGCTCTTCCGGACAGTTCTCGGCCATCTTCAAGGATTGGCGAGAGGCCCGGATCATCGCCTGGCTCGCGATCATCTCCGAGACCACCAAGCCTGCGCCCTCGCGCTTCACCAAGCGCCGGAACGGCAAATCGGTGACGCCTGACATCGGCGCGAGGATCACCGGATCCTGCAGCTGCACCGCTCCGATCGAGATGCTCATTTATTATGCAGTATGCTGGATTGCCCAAACTTTGATCAAAACCGATGATAATGGAAATCTTGCGCAGTGCAACATGCGAGTCGGTGCGGGCTGACCCCCTCTCCCTCGGGATGCGCTGACTTAGCTCAATAAAACGAGCGTCGTTGCGCTATATAGTCTCGGGAACGCGATCTGGAGGCAGGGGCATGAGCGACTCGATGGAGATCCCGGAAGCGTGGGCTTGGGAGGATTGGATCGACATGGTGCTGGGGGCTTGGCTCGCCATCTCCCCCTGGGTACTCGGCTTCAGCGATAGCGATCCCGCCGCCACCCGCAACGCGCTCATTGTGGGCATCGCGGTTGCGGCCCTGAGCGCCCTCACCTTCCTCGCCTACAGCGTGATCGAGGAGTGGGTCGACGTGATCCTGGGCGTCTGGCTCATTGTCTCGCCTTGGGTCCTGTCGGGCTCGGGCAGCACGGCCGTCATGATCGATTTCGTGATCGTCGGCGCGCTGGTGGCGGGTCTCTCGGGTTACGAGATCTGGACCTCGCGCCACGGCCATCCGCACCCGGATTGAGCGCGGCTCGCGCCTCAGCCCATGAGCACGTCGGTCACGAACTTCACGCCGGGATAGGCGAGCGTCAGCAGGAGATAGGCGAGCAGGATGCCGCGTGCCGCCTGCTGGCCGCGCACGCCGGTGAACCGGTGCGCCGCCAGGAGCAAGCCGATCGCCACGAAAGCCGCGATCGAGAGCGCCGTCTTGTGATCGAACACCAGAAGCCGGCCGCGCTCGAAGTACTCGGCCGCCATGCCGGTCGCCAGGCCGAACGCGAGCGCGAACTCGCTCGCGCCGAGCAGCGTCACCTGCAGCCGCTCGCTTTCGGCGACGGCGGGTAACCGCCGCGTCAGCGCCGTTGGCCGTTTCGCCTTGAGGGCGCGCTCCTGCAGGAAGACGGCGACACCCGCGACCGCCGCCAGGGTGAGGAGCCCATAGGTCGCCAGCGCCAGCACAATGTGCGTCTCGAACCAGGCGGCCGGCACCGTGCCGGCGATGGGCCGCTCCGGAGCGCGCTGCCAGATGAGCGCGACCACGCCGAGCCCGACCAGGTAAGGCACGAGGATGGGCGTGAGGCGCCAGCCTTGCCGCGTCGCGATCGCGAGCCCGGCGAACAGCACCGTGGTGACCGCGATGGTAAGCCATAGCGACACCGCGAAGCCGGTGCGCCACGCGCCCCAGAGCTGCGCCGAGGCCCAGGCCGCCGGCCCCAAGATCGCCAACACCACGCCGACCCAAAACGCTGCATCGCGCTCGTCGCGCGCACGCAACCGCAGCGCCGCCGCCGGCACCAATGTCGCGAGCGCAATCGCACCGTAGACCACATTCGCCGCCATGCCGCGACTATAGGCGCTCCCTCTGCCTTGGCAATCGAGCCGGCCTTGCTCTAGGGTCGCTGCATGACTTTCTGCATCGCGCTCGTGGTGGCGGCGGGCCGCGGCACCCGGCTCGGTGCGCCGCTTCCCAAGCAATATCTGCCGCTCGCTGGCGAGCCGCTGCTGCGGCACACGCTGCGCGCACTCGCAGCGCATCCGAGGATCTCCGGCGTACGGGCAGTCATCCATACCGACGACCGCGCACACTACGAGATTGCAGCGCGCGGCCTCGATCTCCTGCCGCCGGTGCCGGGTGGCGCGCAGCGGCAGGATTCAGTGCGGCTAGGTCTCGAGAGCCTGACCGAGATCGATCCCGCGGTGGTCGCGATCCACGATGGCGCCCGACCCTTCGTCGAGGCCGAGCTGATCGATCGCGTATTGGACGCGCTCGAGCACACGGCGGGCGCGATCCCCGCGCTCGCGATCGCCGACACGCTCAAGCGCGGACGCGACGGCCGCATCATCGAGACCGTCGACCGCAACCAGCTCTGGCGCGCGCAGACGCCGCAGGCTTTTCGATTTCGCGAGATCCTGGCGGCGCACCGCGCGGCGGCCGGACTCGATCTCTCCGACGACGCAGCCGTCGCCGAGCGCGCGGGGTTGGCGACGAGCCTCGTCGCGGGCAGCGAAAGCAATCTCAAGGTGACCACCCCCGATGATCTCGCGCGGGCGGAGGGAATGCTGACGGCGCGGCTCGGCGACGTCAGGACGGGTCAAGGCTTCGACGTGCATCCGCTTGGCCCCGGCGATCATGTCTGGCTCTGTGGGATCAAGGTGGCGCACGATCGCGCACTGATCGGCCATTCCGACGCCGACGTCGGGCTGCACGCCATCACCGACGCGATCCTGGGCGCGCTCGGCGCCGGCGACATCGGGCAGCATTTCCCGCCGAGCGATCCCCAATGGCGCGGCGCCTCGTCCGACCAATTCCTGCGCCGCGCGGCAGCGCTCGTGGCCGAGCGTGGCGGACGGATCGCCCATGTGGACGTGACCTTGATCTGCGAGCGGCCGAAGGTGAGCCCGCACCGTCCGGTGATGGTGACGCGCATCGCGGAGATCCTGGGTCTGTCGTCCGATCGCGTCAGCGTCAAGGCCACCACGACCGAGAAGCTGGGCTTCACCGGCCGCGAGGAGGGTATCGCCGCTCAGGCCATCGCGACCATCCGCCTACCGGTCGGGCCGTGAAGACGCATCCACAAAGCCCCCTGTTGACCGCGGGCCGCGCCGGACCTGGCCCGAAGGGACACCGGCGAGGATCCCCGCTGTGACCGCGAACCTTCGCCCCGATCGCGCCATCCTGGCGAATGTGCCGCTGTTCCACGGCCTCAACGAGGCCGAGCAGGACGCCGTGCTGGAGCGGGCACACACAAGGCGCGTACCGAAGGGCGGCACGGCCTTCGACGAGGGTGCGGACGCCACGGCCCTCTTCGTGCTGGTGTCCGGCCACATGAAGGCGGTCAAGACGACGCCCGCGGGCCAACAGGCGCTCGTTCACATGATCAATCCCAGCGACTTCTTCGGTTGCGTCGCACTGATGGGGTATCCGACATATCCCGCCACGGCGGTGGCGGTAGTCGACAGCGTCGTCCTCTCATGGGACATCGGAGCGTTGAAGCAGCTCATGGCGAACCATCCGCAGATCGCCGCGAATGCGCTGCCGGGCCTCGGCGATCGGCTGCGGGACGCCCACAGCCAATTCGTGGAGATCTCGACCGAGCGGGTCGAGCGGCGCGTCGCCCATGCGCTTCTGCGCCTGGTGCGGCATGCCGGCAAGAAGGTCGAGGTCGGTGTCGAGATCGACTTCCCGGTGACGCGCCAGGAGATCGCCGAGATGATCGGCACCACGCTCCACACGGTGAGCCGCGTCCTCTCCGCCTGGGAGAGCGAGGGCATCCTCGAGGGCGGCCGTCAGCGGATCGTGGTCAAGAAGCCGCACGCGCTCGTCGCGATCGCGGAGGAGCTGAGCTGAGGCGATCGTTGGCATGATGGCGCCGTCGGCTCCGCGAGAGCGAGCACCGTCATCATGCGAAGCCCTTCGAGCTCTCGGAGTCGCCCCTGGCCGCTGCCTGCATCTCCGCGAGCAGGCTGGTTTCCGATAAGTGATAGGCCCGCGCCGCCGCGGCCAAGGTCTGGAACGGCGCCATCGTGCAGCCGACACACGCCATCTTGCGCACGATGAAAACCCGTGCGGTCGTCGGCCACCGGGCCATGATCTCCTCGACCGGCTGGTCGAGCCGAGGCATCTCGGCTCGACCAGTCTGACCCGCGCCGATCGTCATTGTGTGGCAGCGCGCGGCTCCAGGCCTTCCTTGAAGATCTCGGGCTGCGGCGGACCCTCGACATGGATGATGCCACCGAGCCCACGCTCCTCGCGCACCAGCGCGTGGTCCACCAGGATGAAATCGCCGGGCACGGACATCGTGAGCTCGACCGTGGCGGCACCGCCGGGCGGCACGCTGATGGTCTGCACGTCGGGCGCCGGCGGCGCGGTGAAGGAGCCCGTCGCATAGGCCTTGTCAAAGATGCCGCCGATCACATGGAAGGCCGAAGTATAGTTCGGCCCACCCACGCCGAAGAAAATCCGCACGGTCTCGCCGACCTTAGTATTCATCTTGTGCGCGCCCTTGAGTGCCGCCGCGGCGCCGTTGAAGACGAAATACTCCGGCCGCTCGTTCATCAGCTTATCGGTGCTGAACGTCGCCTCGCCTTTCGTGCCATAGGGCTCGTCGGTATAGATCTCGCCCTGCATCACGTAGAACTCGTGGTCGACTCTCGGCAGGCCTGCTTCGGGCTCGACCAGCATCATGCCGTACATACCCGACGAGATGTGCTGCGACACCATGGGCGTGGCGCAGTGATAGACGTAGAGGCCCGGCTTCAGCGCCTTGAAGGTGAAGCCCTTCTCCTCGCCGGGCTTGGCCAAGGTTGCGTGACCGCCCCCGTGCATGCCGGTCACGGCGTGGAAGTCGACGTTGTGTATCATCATGCTGTCGTCGTGGTTCTTGAGGCGCACCTCGACGGTGTCGCCGACGCGCACGCGGACCAGCGGCCCCGGCACCTTGCCGTTGAAGGTCCAGTACTTGAAGGTGGCGCCGTCGTCGAGCTTGCCCTCGAGCTCGATCGTCTCGAGATCGACGCGCACCGTTGCGGGTGTGTGCCTCGCGATCGGCGGCGGCAAGTCGGTGGGATCGCGGATGATGTCCGCGACGTCTCCGTCGGTCCCCCGCCCTGCCGTGGGCGCCAGCTGATGCTGCGCGAGGGCTGGATGGGCCATTCCGAGGGCCGCCGCGAACGCAAACAGGCTGACGGATCCCCTGAGGGATTTGATGGACAAGGCTGACATGGCTGGCCTCCTAGGCTGGTCGTGGCTCGTCTCAGGCATAGATGAGGCAATCGGTGCTATGGTTCTTTGATCCAGCGCAAACCCCGGGTTCTTTTCCCGGCAGCAGCGGTTAAACGGCTGATGGGCAAGACACTTCAGGCACTGTCGGAAAGCGTGCTCGGCGCCTGCCGCACCGCTCGGCTGAAGCTCGCGACCGCGGAATCCTGCACCGGCGGCCTTGTTGCCGCGGCACTCACGGATATTGCGGGCTCCTCGGACGTCGTAGAGCGCGGCTTCGTCACGTACTCCAACGAGGCCAAGGCCGAGCTCCTGGGCGTGCCGACCGAGATGATGGCGGCCCACGGCGCGGTTAGCGCGCAGGTCGCGACCGCGATGGTCCAAGGCGCGTTGTCTCGGGCGCCTGTCGACCTCGCCGTAGCGATCACGGGGATCGCCGGTCCCGACGGTGCCACGCCAGGCAAGCCGGTGGGCCTGGTCTATTTCGGGATCGCGCGCAAAGGTGGTGCCGCCCGCGTCGAGCGCCACAACTATCAAGGTGACCGCGCGAGCATCCGTGCCGCCGCCACGGAACGGGCGCTCGAGCTGCTGCTCGAGGCTGCGGGCGGCCGTTAGCGCCGCATCAGCGCACCGGTTCGAAGTCGAGGCCGATGTCGAGGAAGGGCGCGCTGTGCGTGATCCAGCCGCAGGAGATCACGTCGACGCCCGTCGCGGCGATCGCCGGTGCTGTCTCCTTGGTGACGCGGCCGGACGCCTCGGCGGTCGCGCGGCCGCCGATGATCGCGACCGCCTCACGCATCTCAGCCGGCGTCATGTTGTCGAGCAGGATCGCGTCGGCACCCGCAGCCAGCGCCTCGCCGATCTGATCGAGGCGGTCCACCTCGACCTCCACCTTGACCATGTGGCCGAGCCTGGCCTTCGCGGTCTCGACCGCGGCTCTTATGCCGCCGGCGACCACGATGTGATTGTCCTTGAGCAGCACACCGTCGTCGAGACCGAAGCGATGGTTCACGCCGCCGCCCACACGCACCGCGTATTTCTCCAGCAGACGCAACCCGGGCGTAGTCTTGCGCGTGCAGGCGATCCGCGCCCGGGTGCCCTTCACGGCGTCGACGATCTCGCGCGTCGCCGTGGCGATGCCGGAGAGATGGCAAAGGAAATTGAGCGCTACCCGCTCCGCCGTCAGCAGCGCCCTCGCCTGCCCGCTCACCGTGGCGATCGGCTCGTTCGCACCGACGCTCGCACCGTCGGCGCGCGCGACCTCGAGGCTCACATCGGGATCGAGCAGACGAAATGCCGTCTCCGCGACGCCCAGCCCCGCCACGACACCGGCTTTGCGCGCGTTGAGCACGCCGCGCGCCACAATATCCGCCGGCACGATCGTGTCCGTCGTAAGGTCGCCCGCGCGTCCGAGGTCCTCGGCGAGCGCCGCCCGCACCAAAGGCTCGACCAGGAGTGCCTGCGGCTCTGCGATCGGCATGATCTCCTCCCTCAGCGGCGTCCGACGGCCAGCATGCGCTCCACCGCCTGCCGCGCCCTGGTCGCGATCGCGGGATCGATCATGACCTCGTGGGTCATGGTCTCGAGCGAGCGGCGGATCTTCGCGAGCGTGATGCGCTTCATGTGCGGGCAGAGGTTGCAGGGCCGAACGAAGTCCACGTCGGGATGCTCGGCCGCGAGGTTGTCGCTCATCGAGCACTCCGTCACCATCACGACGCGCTTCGGCCGGCGCTCAGCCACGTAGTCGCTCATGCCCGCGGTCGAGCCTGCGAAGTCCGCCTCTGCGATCACCTCCGGCGGGCACTCCGGATGCGCCAGCACGATCACGTCGGGATGGCTCGCGCGGAAGCCGCGGATGTCGTCGGCGGTGAAGCGCTCGTGCACCTCGCAATGACCCTTCCAGGCGACGATCTCGACCTTGGTCTGCTTGGCGACGTTGAGCGCCAGATACTCGTCAGGGAGGAAGATCACCTTGGGCGCGCCGAGGCTCTCCACCACATCGACCGCGTTGCCCGAGGTGCAGCAGATGTCGGACTCGGCCTTCACCTCGGCGGACGTATTCACGTAGGTCACCACGGGGACGCCCGGATAACGCTCGCGGAGCAGGCGGACATCGGCACCGGTGATCGAGGCCGCGAGCGAGCAGCCGGCTTTCGGATCCGGGATGAGCACTGTCTTGCCGGAATTGAGGAGCTTCGCGGTCTCCGCCATGAAGTGCACGCCGGCCAGCACGATCACCTTGGCCTCGGTCTTGGCCGCGGCGCGGGCGAGCGCCAGGGAGTCGCCGACGATATCGGCGACACCGTGATAGATCTCCGGCGTCTGGTAGTTGTGCGCGAGCACGATCGCGTTGCGGCGGCGCTTCAGCTCCAGGATCGCCGCCACGTCGGGGGCGAAGAACGGCCACTCCACCCGGGGAACGACGCGCTCCATCCGGGCGTAGATCGCGCCGAGCTGGCCGGCGAACGGGGGAAGCTCTGCCTTGGAACCGAGAACCTGGGATAGTGCCATTAAACTCTCCATGAGCATTACGTGGGGCCAAAAAACACGGCTGGTGCCGCTTTGAGGTAATGCTGGCGATGAGCATTACCCCGGTCAAGGCGAAAACGCCCTGGATTGACTGCCATGCATTTCGGCATGGCCCGTCGCGACTGAGGGGCGCGAACCCCCTCTGGAGATTGGGGGCTAACCGGACGCGCTTAGCGCGATCCGCCGCGGAATAGGAAGGCGCACGCCCGGTGCCGGCCGCTCGACCAGGACCTCGCGGCGGAACCGGAAGCGCTCGGCGGGACGCCCGCCCGTGCCGCGCTCCCATTCGCCGGTGCGCTCGACCAGGCCACCCTGCTCCACCAGGCGCCGGAAGTTCTGCTTGTGGAGCGCCATGCCCGCGAGTGCCTCAATGGTCTGCTGCAGTTGCAGCAGCGTGAAGGTGGACGGCATCAGCTCGAACACCACTGGCCGGTACTTGAGCTTGCCGCGGAGCCGGCTCATTGCGGTCGCGAGGATGCGGCGGTGATCCATCACCATCGCCTCGCCGAGCGGCGCCGCCGCGGGACCCGGGGCGAGGCCGCGGTCGCGGCGCGCCTCGGCCACCAGGCCGGCCTCGTAGAGCAACTCATAGCGCTCGAGCACCCGCTCCTCGTCCCAGCGTATCGGGGCCAGGCCGAAGGTGGTCCGCACGCGCTGCTCCCGGCGCGTGCGCTCCTCCGCGTTGCGGGTCTCGGCCGCCCAAGCTGCGAGACGCGGCTCGATGACGCTCGCGACAATCGCCGGCTGCCCGCGGCGGCCGTCTTCCCAAGGGAAATAGCGGTACCAGTTCTGCCATTGCGCGCCGCTGTCGCCGCTGGGCGCGGCTTCGCGCGTCAAGGCGAGGTAGCCGATCGAGACCATACGCGCCGCCGGATCGTGCGCCCCGCCCGCGCGGCCAAGATCGGCGAAGGTGTAGAGCTGCTCGACATAGCCGAGCGGCAGCCGCGTCTGTTCGCCGACCCAGCTCCGCAGGCCCAGCTCCAGCGTGCGGTGTCCCACGGGATCGAAGGGCCCCGCCGGCAATGCGGCAAGGCGCCCTGTCGATCGCCGGGCGCTTGCGCCGCCGGATGGTGGCCGATCGACCGTGAGCACGCGCGGCTCGCCCGCGGTCACCGCGATCACCACGGCGCTCAGGCCGATCACGATATCGATGCTGCGCTTCCCTGATGCCACCGCGCGGGCTCCCGGATCATCCTCGCAAAACCGCGAGCTTGCTCAACAACACGCGACACACATAAACGACGGTTCAGTATCCCGCCTCCAGCAGCGGGAAAGCGCTGTGGACGTGCGGGGTCCAGACCGACGGTGCCGCGTGCAAATAGGACTGATCGAGCTTGGCGAAGCCGTCGACGCCGAGCAGGCCCATGGAGACCCGAAGCTCCGTCTCCAGGAGCTCGAGCACGCGCGCGACGCCCATCTGTCCCGCGGCGGCGAGCCCATAGAGATAGAGCCGGCCGATGGCGACCGCGTCCGCGCCCAGCGCGATGGCCTTGATGATGTCGGTGCCGCGGCTGAAGCCGCCATCGATGATCACGGCCGCGCGGCCCTTCACCGCCGCCACCACCTCCGGCAGCACATCGAGCGTGCCGCGCCCGTGGTCGAGCTGCCGGCCGCCGTGATTGGAAACGTAGACCGCGGCGACGCCTTGATCGCAGGCGATGACCGCGTCCTCCGCCGTCGCGATGCCTTTGAGGATGAGCGGGACATCGTAGTTGTCCCTGATGCGCTTCACATGGCTCCAGTTGAGCGCCGCCTGGTAGTCCATGCCGACCACGCCGCGCCGCCAGGGCTTCGCGAAGCGCGTTGAGATATCGCGCTCGCGTCGGCTGTAGAACGCCGTGTCGACGGTGAGGCAGAAGGCGTCGTAGCCGGCGTCGAGCGCGCGCTTGAGATGATCCTCGACGAAGGCATCGTCGCCCCGGACGTAGAGCTGAAAGACCCGCATGCCGCCGGGCGCCGCGGCGGCGGTATCCTCGATGCCGGGCTTCGAGACCGAGCTCAGAAACATGGGGACGCCGAACGCCGTCGCCGCCTTGGTGACGGTGGCACCGCCGCCGGGATCGAAGGATTCGAGCGACCCCACCGGCGCCAACATCACCGGAATGCGCAGGGTCCTACCGAGCAGCTTCCCCGTCACGTCGATCTTCGAGACGTCGCGCAGAACGCGGGGCCGGAAGGCCACGGAATCGAGCGCCAGCCGATTGCGCCGGACCGTGGTCTCGGTGTCGGCGCCGCCGATCAGATAGTCCCAGATGTTTGCCGGCAGTCGGTTGCGCGCCGCCTTGACCAATTCATGCAGCGTCAGGAAGTCGCCGCTCGTCTCGCTCAGCATGGGAGGATTTCCATCCGGATGACGACCTCGCCACACTAGGGCGCGGCGATGCGCCCATGCAAGACGCTGGGGCACTTGCCGCGCCCTGCCTCGCGCCGTACCTTCCCGCCATCGATCACAGGAGCAAGATCGTGGCCGAGATCATTCGCCCGCTCGACGCCGCTGTTGCCGTCGTCGAGGACGGCATGTCGGTGGTCGTGCCCCCCGACTACGGCGGTGTCGCGATGGAGGCGACGCGCGCACTGATCAGGCGCGGCGTCAAGGGACTTCACCTGTTGACCCTGCCCGCCTCGTCCCTGCAGGCGGACCTGCTGATCGGCGCCGGAGCGCTCGCCTCCATCGAGACCTCCGCGGTCGCGATCGGCGAGCTCGGTACCGGACCGCGCTTCGCAGCGGCGGCCACTGCCGGCACGCTCACGATCAAGGATGCGACTTGCCCCGCGCTGCACGCCGCCCTGCAAGCCGCCGAGAAGGGCGTGCCGTTCATGCCGCTCCGGGGCGTGATCGGCTCGGACCTCCTGAAGGTTCGGCCGGACTGGAAGGTGGTGGACAATCCCTTCGCGGAGAACGATCCGGTCCTGCTGGTGCCGGCGATCCAGCCGGATGTCGCGGTGTTCCACGCGCCCTTCGCGGATCGGCACGGAAATGTCTGGGTGGGCCGCCGGCGCGAGCTCTTCGCAATGGCGCACGCATCCGCCAAGACCGTGGTGACCGTCGAGGAGATCCGCGACGGCAATCTGCTCGAGGACGACACCTTGGCGAGCGCGACGCTCGCGAGCTTCTATATCGAGGCCGTCGCGGTGGCGCGGAACGGCACCTGGCCCCTCAGGTTCGGCGATCTCGCCGCCGAGGACACCGCGCATCTCCAGGAGTACATGCGCCTCGCGCAGACCGATGACGGCTTCCGGCAATACCTCGACCGCTACGTCTACCAGCGCCGGGCGGCCTGACGATGCCTGAGGCGAAGCCGGAAGAGCTTCTGATCGACGTCGTGCTCCGCCTCATCTCGGGCGCGAAGCACATCGCCGTCGGCGCCAACTCGCCGATCCCGGCGGCGGCGGCGTTCCTGGCGCAGCACCTCGGCAATGGCCGGCCCCATGTGTCGCTGCAGCAGAGCGCCAAGCACAACCTCTTCACCGACGGCGGCCGCGAGCTTTTCGACGCGGCGGGGCAAGGCCGCATCGACGTATTCTTCCTCTCGGGCGCGCAGATCGATGGCCAGGGCAACATCAATCTGGTCGCGGTCGGCGACTACGCGCGCCCGAAGGCGCGGTTCCCCGGCTCCTTCGGCTCGGCCTATCTCTACTTCGTGGTGCCGCGGGTGATCCTGTTCCGGACCGAGCACTCCCGCCGCACGCTCGTCCCCAAGGTCGATTTCATCAGCGCGCCCGGCGCGAGCCCGCCCCACGTCTATCGCCGCGGCGGCCCGATTGCGCTGGTGACGCCGCTCTGCCATTTCACCTTCGACAAGGGGCGCTCGCGGTTCCGGCTGGAGAGCGTCCATCCCGGCCACACCATCGAGGAGGTGCTGGACAACACCGGCTTCGAGTTCGACCGGCCGGCGGCGGTGCCGGTGACGCCGGCGCCGGCACCGGCGACGCTGCGGCTTCTGCGCGAGACCCTTGCGCCGGAGCTGGCGGCTCTCTATCCCCAGTTTGGCGCGCGGGTGTTCGGCATCGTCCCGCGCGCCGCGGAGTGATCGACGGAAAGACCATGACCTCGACTCAGAACCCTGGCGCGCTCGCCGGGATCAAGGTGATCGACCTCACGCGTGTGCTAGGTGGCCCCTCTTGCACGCAGATGCTTGCCGACCACGGCGCGGAAGTGATCAAGGTCGAGCCGCCACAGGGCGACGAGACCCGCACGTGGGGTCCGCCGTTCCAGGGCGACGCCGCATCCTATTTCATCGGCGTCAATCGGAACAAGCGCGGTGTGGCGCTCGACCTCACGAAACCCGAGGGCCGCGAGGTCGTGCTGCGGCTTCTCGAGAACGCCGACGTGCTGGTCGAGAATTTCAAGACCGGCACGCTCGAGCGCTGGGGCATGGGGTACGAGGCCGTGCTGAAGCGGCGTTTCCCGCGGCTCATCCATTGCCGTGTCTCCGGCTTCGGCGCCGACGGGCCGCTGGGGGGATATCCCGGCTACGACGCCGTGGTGCAAGCGATGGCGGGCCTTATGAGCCTCAACGGCGAGCCCGAGGGCGCGCCCGTGCGGGTCGGCGTCCCGGTGGTCGATCTCGCCACGGGCATGAACGCCTCGATCGCGATCCTGCTGGCGCTCCAGGAACGGCAACGCTCCGGCCTCGGACAATTCGTGGAGGTCACGCTCTATGACAGCGCCGTCGCCCTGCTGCATCCCTACAGCGCCAACTGGTTCCTCTCGGGCAAGCCGCCCGTGCGCACCGGCAACCAGCATCCGAACGTGAGCCCCTACGATCAGTACCGCACCAAGACCAAGCGGATTTTCGTCGCCGTCGGCAACGACCGGCAGTTCCAGCGCTTCTGCGCAGAGATCGGCCGGCCCGAGCTGGTGAATGACCCGCGCTTCCGCACGAATGCCGATCGGGTCACCAATCGCGCGGCGCTCCGCGAGGAGCTCGAGGCCGGCCTCGCCTCGATCGATGGCGAAGCGCTGGCGATGACGCTCCTCGACAAGGGCGTGCCCTGCGGCCCCGTGCTCGACGTGCCCGATGTGTTGAACCACGCGCACACACGGCATCGCGGCATGGTGGCGGAGCGCGGGGGCTATCGCGGCACCGGCAATCCCGTGAAGCTCTCGCGCACGCCCGCGAGCGTCCGCTCGACGCCGCCCGCCTTCGGCGAGGCGACGCGCGCGGTGCTGGCGGAAGCGGGCTACAGTCCTGCGGAGATCGACGCCCTCCTCGCCTCGGGCGCCGCGCTGGAGACGCCGCGCAAGGCCGCGGCCGAGTAGCGCTGGTGAACGAAGGCGGCGCCTCCGCGCTACCGTCCGCGACAGAGCGCGGCTCGTATGCGATCTGGACCCACGACATTCTCCGCTATGGCGACACCGACCGGCAGGGTCACGTCAACAACGCGGTCTTCGCGACATTCTGCGAGAGCGGCCGTGTGTTGTTCCTCTTCGACGAGAAGCTGAGCCTCGCGGGACCCAACGACAATTTCGCCGTCGTGCGCCTCGAAATCGACTTCCGCGCGGAACTGTTCTATCCCGGCCGCATCGACATCGGCACGCGCGTGCTCGGCATCGGACGCACCTCGTTTCGCCTGGGCCAAGGCATCTTCAACGGCGACACCTGCGCCGCGACCTCCGAGAGCGTGCTGGTGCTGATGGACGAGACCACGCGCAAAGCGAAGCCGCTCACGCCCCAGCTCCGCGCCTGGCTCGAGGAGCGGCTCGCGAGATAGCGGAGGAAGCACCCATGCTGGCGCGGACGTTGCTCTTCGGCCTCCCGGCGTTGATCCTGGTGTTGGGTATCCCGCTCGCGCTCAAGCTGGTGCCGCCAAACCGGTTTTACGGATTTCGAACAGCGGCGAGCTTCGCATCGCCCGAAGCCTGGTATGACATCAACTTCGCCA
>DATFRA010000330.1:0-2293 GCA_035263705.1 Allostellaceae bacterium | reverse complement strand
GGAGGATCTGCGCTACGTGTGGAGCTTCGAGCTCAAGATCATCGGCTCGAACAGTTTTTATGACGACGATCTGCGCGCCCTGATGGCGCTCATCGCGAACGGCAAGATGCGGCCGGTGATCGACAAGGTGCTGCCGCTCGCTCAGGCGCGCGAGGGACTGCGCCTGATCCAGGACCGCGAGGTCATCGGCAAGGTGGTGGTCGCGCCATGAGCGAAGAGATCACGCTCGAGCGCGTGCAGGCGCTCGTCACCCGCGCCCCTTATCATCAATGGCTGGGTCTGAAAGTCGTCGCGCTCTATGACGACGGCATCGAATTGAAGGTGACGTGGCGGGAAGAGTGGGTGGTCAATCCGGACCGGCGCTATACCCACGGCGGCGTTCTCGCCACGTTGATCGATCTCGGCGGCGACTGGGCCATGGTCAAGAAGACCGGCCGCGGCGTGCCCACCATCAATCTGCACGTCGACTATCACGCCGTGGCCATGCCTGGGGATCTCACCATCCGCGGCAGGATCGTGCGGATGGGGAGTCAGTTCTCGACCGCCGAGGCGCAGGTGTTCGATGCGCAGGGCAAGCTCATCGCCAGCGGCCGCGGCACCTACCTCACGGCTCCGCCGAAGGGATGAGCGATGCGGGTCCCGGGCGCAGCGCAGCGCGCAGCCATGCCTCGCTTCACCAACCTCGGGGACCTCATCCGGCGCGATCTCGATCTCGACAAGGTCGCAATCATCGATCTCGGCGGCGAGCGCGCGCGCGAGGTCAGTTACGGCCAGCTCGATGCCATGGCCAACGGCGTCGCCCGCGCGCTTTGCGCGCGCGGCCTTGCGCGTGGGGAGCGCGTGGCCATCCTCTCCGCCAATCGCGCGGAGTATCTCGCGGCCTATTACGGCATCATGCGCGCCGATCTCGTCGCGGTGCCGGTCAGCTTCAAGCTTCCCCACTCGACCATTCATTTCATCCTGCGGGATGCCGACGCCAAGCTCGTGTTCTGCGACGTGGCGCGCGCCCCCGACTGTCCGTCGGATATTCCTACCGTGCATTTCGGCGACGAGGGAGCCAAAGGCTTCGACCGTTTTCTCGACGGCGGACCGTTTGACGCCGTCGTGCCGCGTCCGCGCGAGGCCGCGATGTTCCTCTACACCTCGGGCTCGACCGGGATGCCGAAGGGCGTCGTGCTCTCGCACCAGAGCCACCTCTGGGTCGTCGAGACGCGGTTGACGGGCGACCTCGAGCGCCACCGCTATCTCATCGCGGCGCCGCTCTACCACATGAACGCGCTGGCGCTCGCCAAACTCGCCTGCGCCGCGCACGCCACCATCGTGCTGCTGCCGCAATTCACCGCCCCCGCCTATATCGAGGCGATCGGACGCAACCGCTGCACCTGGCTCACCGCGGTGCCGCCGATGATCGCCATGATGCTGCGCGAGAAAGAGCTGCTTGCCCGCACCGATCTCTCGAGCGTCGAGTTCATCCGCATGGGCTCGGCGCCGGTCAGTCATGCGCTGATGGAGGCGATCCACCATGCTTTGCCGCGGGCCTCGGTCACCAACGCCTACGGCACGACCGAGGCCGGTCCCGTCGTCTTCGGCCCGCACCCCGAAGGCCTGCCGCAGCCGGAAATGTCGGTCGGCTATCCGCATCCGAAGGTCGAGCTCCGGCTGGTCGAGGGCGATGACCGCGACGCGGATCAGGGCGTGCTGGAAATGAAATGTCCGGCGCTCATGAACGGCTATCACAACCGGCCGGACGTGAGCCCGCCGTTCACCGCGGACGGATTTTACATCACCGGCGACGTCTTCCGGCGCGACGCCGACGGCTTCCATTATTTCATTGGCCGCAGCGATGACATGTTCGTCTCGGGTGGCGAGAACATCTATCCGGCCGACGTCGAGCGCATGCTCGAACGCCATCCCGACGTCGCGCAGGCCGCGGTCGTTCCGATCGACGACGAGATCAAGGGGCAAAAGCCGGTCGCTTTCGTGGTACTGAAACCTGGGCGCAGCCCGAGCGAGGACGATATCAAGCGCTTCGCGCTGGCCAATGCACCCGCCTACGCGCATCCCCGCTTCGTCTGGTTCGCCGACGAATTGCCGCTCGCGTCGAGCAACAAAATCGATCGGACGCTGCTGCACGGTCTCGCGCAGGAGCGTCTCGCTGGGACAACGGTGAAATGAGTGGCCCATGCCAGGCCCGAGATCAGCGGTGGACCGCCAGCTTCCCATTCTCCACGAGATTTTCCTCGATCACCTCGCCCATTTCGTGCGCGAGCCGCAATCCGCGAGCCGCGCGCTC
>DATFRA010000329.1:0-3193 GCA_035263705.1 Allostellaceae bacterium | reverse complement strand
TGCCGCCGGCGCTGGTCGCCATTCACGCCAGCGACGCGCGACGCGTCGTGCCCGGCCACATCTGCACCGGCCCGGTGGCGGTGGCCGGCGCCCGGCCAGGGCAGGTGCTGCAGGTGGAGATCGAGGCGATCGAGCCCTATTACGAATGGGGGTATACCCACGTGCGGCCGCTGGCCGGCGCCTTGCCCGAGGATTTCGCCGAGCTGCGCGTGATCCACAGCGTGCTCGACCGCAACCGCAAGCATTGGCGACTGCCGTGGGGCCAGACGGTGCCGTTCGCGCCCTTCTTCGGCGTGATGGCGGTGGCGCCACCCGCCGCCTGGGGCACGGTCTCGACACTGCCGCCGCGGCGCAACGGCGGCAATCTCGACAACAAGGAACTGACCGCCGGCAGCACGCTCTATCTCCCCATTCAGGTGGACGGCGCTTTGTTTTCCGTGGGCGACGGGCACGGCGTGCAGGGCGACGGCGAGGTTTGCCTCACCGCGATCGAGACCGGGCTCATCGGCACCTTCGAGCTGATCGTGCGCGACGACATGAAGCTCGATTTGCCGTTCGCCGAGACGCCGACCCACGTCATCACCATGGCGTTCGACCCCGACCTTGACGACTGCGTCGTGGTCGCGCTGCGGCTGATGCTCGACGTGATCGAGAAGCGTGCCGGCCTGTCGCGCTCGCACGCCTACATGCTGGCGAGCCTCGCCGCCGACCTGCGCATCACCCAGGTCGTCAACGGCAACAAGGGCGTGCACTGCATGCTGGAGAAGAAGTATTTGAAGGGGTGATCACCCTCTCCTGGAGGGGGAGGGTCGGCGAGCGTAGCGAGCCGGGGTGGAGTGATCTTCGACGGAGAGGCTGTCACCCCACCCCGCTCGCCTTCGCTGGCGCTCAGGCGAGCGACCCTCCCCCTCCAGGGGAGGGTAAAGAGTCCTCTCAAATCTCCTTGCCGATGAGGTGGTCGACCGAGTAGCGGCCGCCGCCGCGGAAGAAGATGGCGGTGCACAGGAGCAGCCACAGCAGCGCGTATTCGACGCCGCGGTTGGTCCAGAAATATCCGAACTGCCAGTTGAACACGGTGATGATCACGGCCATCTCGATCCAGATCATCACGGCGGCCGCGCGGGTGAACAGCCCGATCGCGAGGCAGATGGCGGCGACCGATTCGGTGAAGAACGTCAGATAGGCGAGCACTTCGGCCGCGGGCAGCCCCTTCGACGCGATGGTCTCGGTGTAGCGGCTGATCGGCTGGGTGAGAATCTTCTGGATGCCGTGCGGCACCAGCACGGCGCCGGTCGCAAAGCGCATGAACGCGTAGGCATAGGGCGCCCCGCTCTGGTAGAGGCCGGCGAGGCCGGGAAAGATCAGGCGTCTCGGTTCGATCTCGGTGCTCATGCGTGTCCCCTCCATTGTGGCGGCGCTTTGTGCGCCGCGTTCAGCGAACTCTCTCCACCCTGCGTGGAGAAGTCCCCCGGACCATCATGCAACATTTGCCAAGGCCGTCGAAGCGGGCGCGATCGCGCAATAACAGCGAATTGCGCCTGACATGTTACGCGCCGAATTTGCAGCGAGCATGGTATCCTCGCCCATCGAAGCGACCCCTGGCCCGCGAGGCTCCCATGCTGCCGTGCCGCGCACTCTTTATCCTCAGCGTGCTTATGCTTGCGCTTGCCCACCCGGCCGCGGCCGAGACCTATCCGGCGCGGCCGGTCACGCTGGTCGCGCCCTATGCGGCGGGCGGCGGCGCCGACCTGATCGCGCGGCTGATGGCGCAGAAGCTCGGCGAGCGGCTGGGCCGCGCCTCCGTGGTGGAGAACCGGCTCGGCGCCGGCGGTGTGATCGCGGCCAGCTCGGTCGCCAAGGCCGCGCCCGACGGCTACACGCTGTTCATGGGAACGAGCACCCAGCTCGCCATCCAGGTCACGCTGCACAAGTCGCTTCCCTACGATCCCGCCGCCGACTTCGTGCCGATCGCCCTGCTGGCGAGCGTGCCGTTCGTGCTGATCGTGCACCCATCGCTGCCGGTGCACTCGGTGACCGACCTGATCCACCTCGCCAAGGCGAAGCCCGGCCAGCTCTCGTTCGGCTCGAGCGGCGTCGGCGGGCCGCCGCATCTCTTCACCGAGCTGCTCAAGACCATGACGGGCATCGAGATGACGCACATCCCGTACAAGGGAACCGCGCAGGCGATGACCGACGTGGTCGCCGGGCACGTTCCGCTGATCTTCTCCGATCTCGCGCCCGCAATCCCGCTGCTCCGGGATGGCAAGCTGCGCGCGCTCGGCATCTCATCGGCGGTGCGCTTCACCGGGCTGCCTGACATTCCGCCGATCGCCGAAACTGTGCCGGGCTTCGACGCGGTGGCGTGGCTCGCGCTGGTCGCACCCGCTGGCACGCCGGGCGAGATCGTCGACAAGCTGCACGAGGAGGTGAAGGCCATAATGGCGACGCCCGACGTGCAGCAGCGCTTCGTCGACCTCGGCAACATCCCGCTGGTGTCGCCGTCGGTTGCCGAGCTGCAGCGCTACGTCAAAAGCGAAATCGTGCGCTGGGGCAAGGTGGTGGAGAAGGCCGGGTTGGCAGGGTCGGAGTGAGGTCTGTGCGTCATCGCGATGTGCGTCATTGCGAGGAGGCCGAAGGCCGACGAAGCAATCTCTTCCACATTTGCGTGCGCAAGTGAAAAGAGATTGCTTCGCTTCGCTCGCAATGACGCCTGGGGGGAGGTGACGACCCTAATTCTTCTTCGGCGACCAGCCATAGGCCTTGGCGCAGGCGCCGCCCATCAGCATGGCCCGCTCATCGTCGCTCAGGCGGCGTGTCTCGACGAACGGCGTGACCGCCTGCTCGTAGTTGACGACCGCGAACGCGCGCGTCCAGTCCGTGCCCCACAGGCAGCGGTCAAAACCCCAGGCATCGAACACGCGGGCAAGCGGATCCCAGATGTCCGGGAACGGATACGGTTCCCGCGCCAGCGTGCAGGCGCCGCTGACCTTGATCACGACGTTCGGGCGCTTGGCGAGCTCCAGCACCTTCGGCAGGTCGGCCCAGGGCTGCAGCGGCGCGGGCGGCACCCGTGGCTGCAGGATGCCGAGATGGTCGATGATGAATCGCGTGTCGGGGTGGCGATCGATCAGCGCCGTGCCGGCGTCCAGGTTGCCCCAGCACAGGACGTTGACCGGAAGGTCGTGGCGGACGG
>DATFRA010000328.1:0-4041 GCA_035263705.1 Allostellaceae bacterium | reverse complement strand
GTGGCGCGCGCCATGCGCCGGGCCCCCTTCGGGCTGATCTGGATGGATGCGCACCTCGACGCGCACACGGTCGAGACCACGCCCTCCATGAACGCCCATGGCATGAGCGCCGCCGTGCTGCTCGGCCACGGCTTGCCAGAGTTTCTCAAAGTTGGCGGCGGCGCGCTCCGGCCGGAGCACCTCTGCTACGTCGGCGTGCGATCCTACGAGGTCGCGGAGTGGGCCCTGCTCCGCCGGCTCGGCGTGCGCATCTTCTACATGGAGGAAGTGCACGAGCGCGGCCTGGCTGCCGTGATGGCCGATGCGCTCGCCATTGCGACGCGCGGCACCCGCGGCTTCGGCCTCACCATTGACCTCGACGGCTTCGATCCCGCCGACGTCCCCGGCGTGGGCCTGCCAGTTGCCGGCGGGCTGCGCGGCACAGAAGCGGCAGCGGTGCTCCGTGGCATCGCCCGCGACCCGCGCCTGCGAGCCGTCGAAATCGTGGAGTACGCGCCCGCGCTCGACCGCGATCACCGCACGGCGCAGCTGGTCGTCGACCTGCTCGCCTCGGCCCTCACGCCCGTGGCCCAGGCCCAGGCGGCCTCCACCGCCGCCTGAGCAGCTGCCGATGCCCCAGCTCCTCGGCGGCGCCGCCTATGTTTGGCCCTACTACGTCGGCGGATTGCTCGCGTATTTGCTGGGATCGATTCCATTCGGACTGTTGTTGACACGGCTCGCTGGGCTCGGCGACATCCGCAAGATCGGCTCCGGTAACATCGGCGCCACCAACGTGCTTCGCACCGGTCGCAAAGGGCTCGCGGGGCTCACGCTGCTGCTGGATTTCGGCAAGGGCTTATTGGCGGTGCTGGTGGCCGGGACGCTAGGCCCCGACATGGCGATCTTCGCGGGTATCGGCGTGCTGCTCGGCCACATGTTCCCGGTCTGGCTTCACTTCAAGGGCGGCAAGGGCGTCGCCACGGCTGGCGGCGTGCTGCTGGGTTTGAAGTGGCAGATCGGCGTTGTGGCGCTTGTCGCGTGGATCGCCGTCGCCGCCCTGTTTCGCTACTCGTCGCTGGCCGCGCTCGCCGCTTGCATCGTGGCGCCCGCTTTCACCTATTGGCTGACCGCGAACATCGGCTTCTCCGAGACCATCGGCCTGATCGCGCTCCTGGTGGTCCTGCGCCATTACCAGAACATCGGGCGCCTCATCCGCGGCGAGGAAAGCAAGATCCAGCTCGGGCCGAAGGCGGAGTGACTTCGCGTCTTTGTTGACGGCTCCGGCAGCTGTCGCGCATGGTGCGCGCCCCATGTCTTCCGCCACACGTGCGCTCAATCCTGCCGAGCGGCTCGACTGGCTGCGGCTGCTCCGCAGCGAGAACGTCGGGCCGATCACGTTTTACCAGCTGCTGCAGCGCTTCGGCTCGGCAGCTGTGGCGCTAGAGGCGCTACCGGGCATCGCGCGCAAAGGGGGACGACGCGATGGAATCGAGATCTGCTCGCGGGCGGACGCCCAGCGCGAGCTCGCGACGCTCGACAAAGCCGGCGGGCGGTTCGTGGCTTGGGGCGAACCCGATTATCCGCCGGCGCTCGCGGTCCTCGACGACGCGCCGCCGCTGCTGTCGGTGGTCGGCGATGCGCGGCTGCTGCAGCGCCGTGCCATCGCCGTGGTGGGGGCGCGCAACGCCTCCGCGAACGGCCGCCGTTTTGCGCGCGACATCGCGGCGGAGCTCGGCCGCAGCGGGTTCCTGGTCGTCTCCGGCCTCGCGCGCGGCATCGATGCGGCAGCCCATCACGGCGCGCTCGAAACCGGCACCCTCGCCGTGGTCGCAGGCGGCATCGACGTGGTCTATCCAGAAGAGAACCGGCCCCTCCACGAGGCGATCGCCGAGCGCGGCGTCATCGTGGCGGAGCTGCCGGTGGGCACTGAGCCGCAGGCCCGCCACTTTCCGCGCCGGAACCGGATCATCTCCGGCGTCTCGCTCGGGGTACTGGTGGTCGAGGCCGCTCTCAAGTCGGGATCGCTGATCACGGCTCGCTTCGCGCTAGAGCAGGGCCGGGAGGTCTTCGCCGTTCCAGGGTCTCCGTTCGATCCCCGGGCACAGGGTGCGAATGACCTCATAAAGAAGGGAGCCACCCTGGTCGAAAGCGTCGAGGACGTGCTGAATGCACTCGGGGGCCAGCTCACGGAGCCCAGGCGGCCGGTTTTTACGCGCCCCGTAGTACCGGCGTTAATCGACGGAAATAACACTGAGAATCAAACGGATGCGGCCCGCGCCAAAGTGCTGGAGGGGCTGGGGCCCAGTCCGGTCATGGTTGACGAACTCGTCCGGCAGTGCCAATTGTCACCCGCAATCGTGGCTACCATTCTCCTCGAGCTGGAACTCGCGGGCCGGCTGGAACGCCAGCCAGGCAACCGAGTAACCCTGATTTAAGACCCATCGGCAACCCTGCGGCTGGTCAAAGCAATTTGCCAGAGTGATCGTGAACGTCGTCATCGTCGAATCGCCTGCGAAGGCGAAAACCATCAACAAATACTTGGGCAAGGACTTCAGGGTCCTGGCGAGCTACGGTCATGTCCGCGATCTCCCGGCCAAGGACGGCTCGGTGCGCCCCGACGACGGCTTCTCGATGTCCTGGGAAGTTGCCGATCGCGCCGACAAGCGCCTCAAGGAGATCGCACAGGCGGTCAAGAGCGCCCACCACCTCTATCTCGCAACCGACCCGGACCGCGAGGGCGAGGCAATCTCCTGGCACGTCCAGGAGGTTCTTCGACAGCGCAGGGCGCTCGCCGGGGTCGACGTGAAGCGCGTGGTCTTCAACGAGGTGACCAAGGCCGCCGTGCAGGATGCCTTCAAGCACCCCCGGGAGATCAACAAGGAGCTGGTCGACGCCTACCTGGCGCGCCGCGCCCTCGACTACCTCGTGGGCTTCACGCTATCGCCGGTGCTCTGGCGGAAGTTGCCGGGGAGCCGCTCGGCGGGCCGCGTGCAGTCGGTGGCGCTCCGCCTCATCGTCGAGCGCGAAACGGAGATCGAGGCCTTCAAGCCTCGGGAGTTCTGGAGCGTCGAGGTCGAATTCCGCACTGCTGAAGGCCAGAGCTTCACTGCGCACCTCACGCATCTCGACGGCAAGCGCCTCGACAAATTCGATCTCGACAGCGAGGAGAAGGCCAAGTCGGCGGTGGCCGCGATCCTCGCGGAGCCCGGTTTCACCGTCACATCGGTCGAGAAGAAGCAGGTCCGGCGCCATCCGCCAGCACCCTTCACCACCTCGACCTTGCAGCAGGAGGCCTCACGGAAGCTCGGCCTCGGTGCCCAGCGCACCATGCGCACGGCGCAGCGGCTCTATGAAGGCGTCGACATCGGCGGCGAGACCGTCGGCCTGATCACCTATATGCGCACCGACGGCGTTGCACTCTCGGGCGAGGCGATCGCGGCCGCGCGCAAGCTGATCGAGCAATCCTACGGGGCCCGGTACCGGCCCGAGTTCCCGCGGGTCTACAAGAGCACGGCCAAGAATGCCCAGGAGGCCCACGAGGCGATCCGGCCCACAGACCTGTTCCGACGGCCGGAGCAGGTCGCGCGCCACCTCCATGCCGACGAGCGCGGGCTCTACGAGCTGATCTGGAAGCGGGCGGTCGCGTCACAGATGGAATCCGCGGTGCTGGACCAGGTCTCCGTCGACGTCGCCGGACCCGGTAGCCGTACCGTCCTGCGCGCCACGGGCTCGACCATCGTCTTCGACGGTTTCCTTACGCTCTATCACGAGGATCGGGACGACGAGGACGAGGACGAGGAAAACCGGCGCCTGCCGCCCCTCGCCCAGAGCGCCGCGCTCGCCCGCGGCGCGGTGACGCCGGAGCAGCACTTCACTCAGCCGCCGCCGCGCTACAGCGAGGCGAGCCTGGTGAAGAAGCTCGAGGAGCTCGGCATCGGCCGGCCCTCGACCTACGCCTCGATCATCCAGGTGTTGCAGGACCGCAAATACGTTCGGCTGGACCGGCGGCGGTTCGTGCCCGAGGAGCGCGGCCGTGTCGTCACCGCCTTCCTCGCCGAGTTC
>DATFRA010000327.1:0-20997 GCA_035263705.1 Allostellaceae bacterium | reverse complement strand
GCGCGCGGGGAAGCTCGAGTCGACCGACGTGCACTTCACCGACAACCAGCACGTGATGAACGTGGCGACCCGCATCGTGACCCAGGTCGGGCGGCGGGTCGACGAAGCGACGCCGCTGGTAGACGCGCGGCTCCCCGACGGGAGCCGCGTCAACGTGATCATCCCGCCCCTCGCCATCGACGGGCCGATGATCTCGATCCGGAAATTCACCAAGCGGGCGATCACGCTCGCCAAGATGGCGGAGCAGGGCAACATCTCGCCGGCGATGGCGACAGTCCTCTCCATCGCCGCCCAGGCGCGGCTCAACATCCTGGTCTCTGGCGGCACCGGCTCGGGCAAGACCACGCTGTTGAATGCACTCTCGCAGATGATCGACCCCAACGAGCGTATCATCACCATCGAGGACGCGGCGGAGCTGCAGCTGCAGCAGCCGCGCGTTGGCCGGCTCGAGACCCGCGTGCCCAATCTCGAGGGCAAGGGCGCTGTCACGATCCGCGACCTCTTCCGCAACGCGCTCCGCATGCGCCCGGATCGCATCATCGTCGGCGAGATCCGGGGCGCTGAGGCCATGGACATGCTTCAGGCCATGAACAGCGGCCACGATGGCTCGCTCGGCACCGTCCACGCGAGCGGGCCCCGTGAGGCGCTGACCCGGCTCGAGAACCTGATCGACATGAGCGGCGTGACCTTACCGACGCGCGCGGCGCGCGCCCAGATCGCCACCGCCATCGACATGATCGTCCAGGTGAGCCGCATGTCCGACGGCAGGCGCCGCGTCACCCATATCATGGAAGTGGTGGGCATCGAAGGTGACGTCATCACCACCCAGAACCTCTTCACCTACGAGTTCGAGCGCCTGACCGGCGATGGCCAGCTCAAGGGCCGGTTCGTGCCCTCACAGCTTTCGCCGCATTTCCTGCCCAAGGCCGAGTACGTCGGCCTCGGGCGCGAACTTGTTTGCGCCATGAATGCTGAGAGCACGTGATCGCTATTAGCGTGCACACCCACGAGTGTTCACAGGCTTAATCGCGACTACGAATTCGACCAACAGTCGCGGGCCGTGGTCAGCTCCCGCAGCCGCACGGTAACTCGGACTGATCGTACCACCTTGATCGGCCGCGACGACCCTGGCGGGGCTGACGCGGCAAGGGGCGGCACCCGTTTCCGGTCATCGACTGCGGGGAAGCTAAGACATTCTTAACTGGCGAGCGCCCATGATGCGGCGCGGGCAGAACGCCTTGCAAGGCAGCGGGCGAAGGGGGCCTTTATCTGGATGATAAGGCTCCCTTTTCTTGTCTCCTAATTCACTCTAACGACTGTCGCAGTTCGCATCAAAACCGGAGCCAGAGCCCGAGGTTGATGGCGACACAGAGGTTGCCGGAGGAGGATCCCGCTCGAGCCAGCACGCTATTGTCGCACGATCCTGCGTACCGCGGATCCCTCGAGCCGCAGATTTGCGAGATCGAGTTTGCGACAGCGGAGGGCACCTCCACTAGCGCGACGCCACGTTCGTTAGACAGCGCCGGGCCTTACAAGGGTCATGGCTGAGGCGTAGTTGTTTCCGGGAACTTCATCGCACCCAGAATCACGTTCACGGTTTGGCCGTTTGCGGACAGTGGAAAGCAGCAGCTTTCATATTCCCGATAGGCCTTCTTCTCTACCCAATAGGCTTTGCCAGCGCGAAGTATCGGGGTACGATCGGTGACAACCGAGCCCGCCGACTGCTTGAGTTGAGCGGCCACATACGGTTCAAATAAACCAGTCAGCCTCTAGCCTGACTGCGCAGGTCACGAAGCTTTAGAGGCTCTTGCCGCGACACCGCGTGTCGTCCCGTTGTGACACCGAAGTCATTGGAATCCCGGGGCTGTGAGAAGCGCAATAGCCGTCGGCGCCCTATAATTAAGCCAAGCGCTCCAATGGAGGTGGCAATGCTGCGCTCCGTGATGGTGGTGGGAGTGATCGCGCTCTCCTGTGTGGCGATAGCGCAGCCGGCCGAGGCACAGTCGCCGCGGCCGAAGGGCTTCAACGGGACCGACGTCAACCTTAGCTTCAACGTCGGCCGCGGGCTCGAGCGCTTCGAGAGTCCCGCCGTCGAGCGGCGCGAGGAGCTCTTCGAGCACCGCCGGTTCTTCAACCGAAACCACTTCTTCATCTTCGGTGCCGTTCCATATTACACGACCAACTATCCCGCCTATTACCCCTCTGCCCCCGTGGGTCCACCGGAAGGATCAGGCACGGCCCCGCCTTCGTCCCCGACGCAAGTCGCAGACCTACCGCCTTGTCGCGAGACCACTGCCGGTGTCGTCATCATCCGCGGCACGGGATGCGCGCACAGCAAGCCCTGATGAAGAGAAATTGCTAACTGCTGGCAAGGCTTTTGCGCCGCCCTCACCGGCGTGGCCTTTCTTGCGCAGTGATGCCGACTTCGGCAAAGTCGTCCGAGGCCTGGGGACAATGGGCCGAGTGGGGATAGTTCTTTGCCAACTCACACCGCTGCCTCGGTAGCCCGATCTCCATGTGGCGATATCTCGTCAAAGCCGCGATCTCGGCGGTTCTGATCTGGCTTCTGGTCCGCAATCGCGACCTCGGCGGGCTCGCAAGCGAAGTACTCGCGGTCAACCCGCTGCCTCTTACCGTCGCAGCGGTGGTTCTCTTCGCCCTGTTGCTGCCACAAGCGCTCCGTTGGTCAGCCGTGCTGGAGGCCATGGG
Source organism: Allostellaceae bacterium (assembly GCA_035263705.1). Taxonomy (GTDB): domain Bacteria; phylum Pseudomonadota; class Alphaproteobacteria; order ATCC43930; family CGMCC-115725; genus DASZHJ01. The sequence continues at coordinate 18,288 of DATFRA010000327.1, read as the reverse complement.
CCATCCCAGATGCCTGCGGATCAGCCTGCCCCTTACCATGATCGGGCTGTTCTTTAGCCAGACGCTGCCGACCAGCATCGGCGGAGACGGCATGCGCGCTTGGGAGCTACACCGTGACGGGCTCGCGCTGTCGAGCGCGGTCTCGAGTGTTCTGATCGACCGGGCCGCTGGCCTTGCGGGCATCTGTCTGTTGGTGACCGCAACCTTTCCGCTGCTGCTGGGTCTCGTGCCGGATCCCGCCGTGGAAACTGGCGTAGCGCTGCTCCTGGTCGCGGGGTACGGCGGCATCGCGGTCGCCATGCTGTTCGACCAGCTGCCCTATCGGCTCTGGCGATTCCGGGTCGTACGGGGCGTGGCCGGACTCTCGACCCAGCTGCGGGCCGTCCTCCTCACACCTCGACCCGCGCTCATCGCACTCGGCACCAGCCTGGTCTACCAGGTCGGGACCGTCGGCGCGGTCGTTGCGTTGGCGCGCGGGCTTCGCATTCCCGTCGATCTCACGGCGTGCCTGGTAATCGTACCGATTGCCAATCTGGCGACCGTGCTGCCGATCTCGATCTCCGGTTGGGGCGTGCGGGAGGGTGCCTTCGTGGCGGGCTTCAGCCTCGTCGGCGTTGCCGCCTCGGATGCGATTGCACTCTCGGTGCTGTTCGGCCTCCTCACCATGCTGGTCGGGGTCGCTGGCGGCCTCGTATGGCTCGCTCGGTATGGCCGACGCTCGCGCGCGGATGACGGAAGCTGAAGGACGCCGAGTCTCGAGCTAATGCCGTTGCCCCCCGACAGCAAGCTTGCGGGCTGACGCGCCCCTGCTCTGACTCAGGCTCCGCCCTCACTGGCGGAGCTTTTTCTTGAGGCTAGACTCGACTCAAGATTAGTGCCGGACGATTCAACTGAAAGCTACTCCGTCCATTGGGGCGGCCGGTAAAGCTGGTTCATGCGACGCAAACGGCGAGAGAGCACGCGCATTACAGTCCCAGCAAAAGTTGGCTTCTCGGCGATGAGAGAAAAGAATCGCGTTTCCTCGACTTTCACTACTTCAGACACGGTAAGAGCATATACCATCGCCGTTCTCGGCATATTGCTGCCTTCGACCATTGCCATTTCGCCGACAATGCCACCCGCAATCGCATCCTCATAGACGATACTGCCGCTCCTGATCCTAAGCGTGCCGTTCTTCACGATATACATGCAGTCCGCAACGTCGCCTTCTTTGAAAAGTATCTCGCCTTTTCTTACGACGACCGACGGATCATCTCGCACAAGATCCAAGACGTCGGGATTGCCCCAGCGCTCGACGACGACCCCCTCTGGTTCTTCGACAGGAATATCCGATGGATTCTCGGAGGGTTTCGCGGGCTTTGACTGCTTCTGACTCGAGATACCACGATGCCCAGGTTTCTCAAGCATCGCATGATCCTCGTTAGTTATTTGCGATCCGCTGGCGCTCTGTCGCCTTTTGTCCGCAGAGCCGGCCGCCCCGATCAATGCCGATCAATGGGACGGACCCTCATGGCGAACACCCCCAAATGCGACCGAAGGCTGCGCCCTTGCGGGAAGGCACAGGCCAGTGGTCAGTCCACTAGCCGGTCGCGGGGCAAACATAGCTCTTGCTTAGAACGTGGCCATACTCCCGAGCCACAGGCCACTGTTAACTCACGGGTGTATTAGCCGTTAGGAGGAAGACCGTAGCGCAAAAACCATTAGGTAGCACGCGCTCCGTTTCTGACCTTCGGCTCGGCTGGCCAAAACGCTCTTAGTTTCATCCGACTAGCCGAGCCCCGCTCACCAAAGGGCACCGCCCAAACAGGAAGCCTTACCCTCCTTTGGAGAGTTTAACGTAGTTGACTGCATCCGCGAGCGCTTTGGCGAACCGATCAGGTGCGCTCGCCTGCGATTTGGTTCGTGATCAGTCACGCGAGCGATTGGTTTGAGTTGCTGCTAGCGGTTGGGATCTGGTGCTTGCACGTCAAACCGGCTTGTTCCGGCCGCGCGCCCGCTCCACCTGCTCGGCGATCCAGGCGTAGGTCTTCTCGAGACCTTTCTTGAGCGGCTCGCTGGGGCGCCAGCGGAGTTTCTCCTGGATGAGCTTGTTGTCGGAGTTGCGGGCGCGCACGCCGAGGGGACCGGGGATGTGGCGGATCGAGAGAGTCTTGCCAGCGATCGCCATGATGAGCTCGGCGAGGCCGTTGATGGTCACCATCTCCTCCGAGCCGATATTGACCGGGCCGGTGAAGGCCGAGCGCGCAAGCCGCGTCGTCCCCTCAAGACAGTCGTCGATATAGAGAAAAGACCGGGTCTGCTTGCCGTCGCCCCAGATCTCGATCTCGCCGCCCGCGGGCGCCTCGGCAACCTTACGGCAGAGCGCCGCCGGCGCCTTCTCCTTGCCGTTGTTCCACGAGCCCAGGGGCCCGAAGATATTGTGATAGCGCGCGACGCGCACTTCCATGCCCTTGTTGCGATGGAAGGCGAGGTACAGCCGCTCGCTGAACAGCTTCTCCCAACCGTACTCGCTGTCGGGCGCCGCCGGATAAGCCGTATCCTCGGCGGTCTTGGGGTTGTCGGGGTCGAGCTGGTTGTACTCGGGATACATACAGGCGGAGGAGGAGTAGAAGATGCGGCGCACGTTCCGGCACCAGCAGGTCTCCAGCATGTTGAGATTGATCTGCGCGGAATTGTGCATGATGTCGGCGTCGTTCTCGCCGGTGAAGACGTAGCCGGCGCCGCCCATGTCGGCCGCGAGCTGGTAGACTTCGTCGAAGCGCCGGTCGACCACGCGGTCGCAGACGGCGTGGTCGCGCAGGTCGCCGATCACGAAGTCGTCGGCGTCGGTCGCCGAGAACTCCGGAAACTTGAGGTCGACGCCGCGCACGAAGAATCCGTCGTGCTTTAGGCGGCTAACGAGGTGGCTCCCGATGAAGCCGCCCGCTCCGCACACCAATGCCGATTTCACTCCTCTACTCCTCAGGTTCCCCCACCTTATGGATTAGCCCGTTGGGCTTATACCACAGAGTGCAAGAGGCGCTGATCTTAGCGTCGTTTAGATTAATGGAATTCTTATTTCATGAAAGCGTTGCGCCTCGGGTCGTGCTAGGCGAATGGGACGCCCAGGCAATTTGCGACAAGACGGGGCTTTCCAGCCATGCATTCACACCAACGGCCTAAGGCTTGAAAGGTTAAGAAGGGTTTCTCCGACGGTGAAGGATCTCGCGAGATGAAAACGGCCCACGTTCATCCATGCACGACGGTGATACTCGGCTCCCTTATCCCCCCTCGAGCTTCGGGATGAAGAAGATCTCCGAGCCCGGCTTCACCGTCTGGTAATAGCCGACGTCCTCGTGGATCTCGCCGTCGATGGCGACGGTGGTCTCGTGCTCGAGGTGGTCCGCGAGGCCGGGGTGGAGGCGGTCGAGCGCCTTGAGGACGCCGCGCAGGTTCCTGGCCTCGACCGAGAACTCCTGGACGCCGCCGGTGTAGCGGCGGCTCAGGCCGCCGGTCAGAACCACCCGTGCGGGCGCAGGCATGGCCTTACGCCGTGCCGTCCATCGCGGCCAGCACCTTGCGCGGCGACATCGGGAGTTCCGTGAGGCGCTTGCCCGTCGCGCGCTCGATCGCGTTCGCGATCGCCGCCATCGGCGGGCAGATGTTGACCTCGGCGACACCCTTGGCGCCGTAGGGATGCGCGGGGTTCGGCACCTCCACGATCACGGTCTCAATCATCGGCAGGTCCGAGGCCACGGGGATGCGGTAGTCGAGGAAGCCCGGGTTCTCCATCCGGCCCTTCCCGTCGTAGACATACTCCTCGTTGAGCGCCCACCCGATCCCTTGCACGACGCCGCCCTGGATCTGGCCCTCGACGTAGTCCCGGTGGATGGCGCGGCCCACGTCCTGGGCCGCGACGAACCGCAGTACCGTCACCTTGCCGGTCTCGGGATCCACCTCGACGTCGCAGAATTGCGTCGCGAAGCCCGGTGCCACCGCGCCGGGGTTGACGCCGGCGGCGGCACCGATGGGCCCGCCGGTCGCCGCCTTCTTGGCCGCAATCTCCTTGAGCGAGAGCGGCTTGAAGTCGCCGACATTGGTGCTGGCGGGCTTGGCGTGGCCGTCTTGCCAGGTGACGCCCTCGACGTCGACGTCCCAGATCATCGCAGCGCGCTTGCAGAGCTCGGTGATCACCTTCTTGCTAGCCTCGATCACCGCGATCCCCGTCGCGAAAGTAACGCGCGAGCCGCCGGTCAGGTGTGTGTAGCCCACCGACGCGGTGTCGGCGACGATTGGCCGGACCTGGGCGTAGTCGACGCCCAGCGTCTCCGCGCACATGATCGCCATGGAGGCGCGGGAGCCGCCGATGTCCGGGCTCCCCGTCGCGCAGACGACGGTGCCGTCGTCGTTGATGTGCACGGTGGCGCTCGACTCGCCGCCGCCATTGAACCAATAGCCCGACGCGACGCCGCGGCCCTGGTTCTTCTTGAGCGGCGCCTTCCAGGCGGGGTGCCTCAAAAGCGCCTCGATCGTCTCGGCATAGCCGTTGTGGGCGAGCTTCGGCCCATAGACCATCTGGGTCCCCGACCGCGCCGCGTTCTTGAGCCTGAGCTCCAGCGGGTCCATGCGGAGCTTCTGGGCCAATGCGTCGATCACGCTCTCGACCGCGAAGGCCGAGATCGGCGAGCCCGGCGCGCGATAAGCAGCGGACTTCGGCCGGTTGCAGACGACGTCATAGCCGACGGTGCGCGCGTTCGGGATGTCGTAGGGCGCGAACGCGCACATGCAGGCGTTCATGACGGGCGAGCCCGGGAAGGCGCCGGCCTGGAACTTGAAGAGCCCGTCGGCGGCGACGATCTTGCCGTCGCGCTTGACGCCGATCTTCACGGTCATGGACGAGCCGGAGGTCGGGCCCGTCGCCTTGAACACCTCCTCGCGGCTCATCATCATCTTCACGGGATGGCCGGATTTCTTCGCGAGCAGCGCCGCTACCGGCTCCAGGTAGATCACGGTCTTGCCACCGAAGCCGCCGCCGATCTCCGCGGGATAGGCGCGAAGGTCGCCCAGCTTGAGGCCCAGGAGCTTCGCCGTATAGGCCCGCACCACGAAGTGGCCCTGGCTCGAGCTCCAAATCTCGCCCTGGCCGTCGGCGTCGAAGCGGACGACGCAGCCGTGCGGCTCGATATAGGCCTGGTGCACGGGCGCGGTCTTGAAGGACATCTCCACGATCTCGTGGGATTCGGCGAAGCCTTTCTCGATGTCGCCGATCTTGAACTCGATGCGTTTCGAGATGTTCGAGGGCTTGGGCGGCGGCTCGACGCCACGAGTGATGAGATCGGGGAAGAGCAGGGGTGCCTCGGGCTTCATGGCCTCGTCGACGTCGATCACGTGCGCCCGCACCTCGTAATCGACCCTGATGAGCGCCAGCGCCTCGTCGGCGACCGACTTGGATATCGCGGCGACGGCCGCGACCGCATGACCCTCATAGAGCGCCTGCTCGCGCGCCATCACGTTGCGCGTCATGTGCCAGTAATTAACCGCGACCCGCTCGGGCCCCAAGTATTCGAAACTCTGCTCCGGGAAGTCCGCCGAGGTCACCACCGCCTTGACTCCCGGCAGCGCCAGCGCCTTCGAGGTGTCGATCGAGCGGATGCGCGCATGGGCATGCGGCGAGCGCAGGATCCGGCCATGGAGCATGCCGGGCATCGCGAGGTCCGCGCCATACTGCGCGACGCCCGTCACCTTCGGCACGCCATCCGGCCTGATAGGGCTTGTCCCCACCCACTTGAAGGGCATCACCTTGTCCTTGGGGATGACGTCGTCCATGAGCTTTCCTCGCGCGTTTTGCCGGGCTCGGGTTTATCGGGTGCTAAGGGTCGCGCGGGTGGCTACCGAATGCAAGCGGTGGGGAAGGGCCTATGGTGACGTGGGCCCAATGCAGATTCGGAGCGCTCTTGACGGGACCGATGGTTGTTGATCCCTTTGCGAAAACGGAACATCGGGGAGGAAGCCATGCTGAAAATATGCCGTCTCGTGCCGCTGGCCATGCTGACGGCGGTCTTGGCTCACGGCGCGCCGTCGCCCGCCCAGACCATCATCGATGAATGGTCGAGCGTCAAAGCGCCGCCACCGCCCGAGCTCAAGGCGGCGCCGGTCGATCCAAAGACCACGGCGCTCCTGGTGATGGATCTCCTCAAGCAGACCTGCAACGTGGATCGACGGCCCCGGTGCGTCGCATCGCTTGCCAAGATAGCCGAACTGGTCTCCGCGGCGCGCGCCAACGGTGCGACGGTGATCTACACCACCCTGCCCAATATCCCGATCGTGGACACCGTGCCCGCAGTGGCGCCTAAGGGCGACGAGCCCGTGGTGGCTGCCTACGTCGACAAGTTCATCCTTGGCGATAAGGATACCGGCCTCGAGAAGATGCTCAGGGACAAAGGCATCACCACGGTCATTACCGTCGGGACGGCGGCGCATGGCGCGGTGCTCTACACCTCGAGCGCGGCGGCGCTGCGTGGCTTCAACGTGATCGTGCCGGTGGACGGCATGTCGGGCGATGGCCAGAACACTTATATCGAGCAATATGTGGCGTTCAACCTGACGAGCGCACCGGTGCTCTCGGCCAAGATAACGCTGACGCGGATCGATATGATCAAGTTCTGAAGTCGGCGCGAGTCCAACCCGCATCGATCGCAGCCGCCGTTCGGCGAAGGAGGAACGCATGGGCGAGAAAACGGATCACAGCACAGGGGCCTCAGCGCTGCTCGGACGTCGGCAGCTCCTAGCGGCCTCCGGTGCGCTCGGTGCGCTGGCAGTGCCCGCAACGGCGCGGGCGCAGGCGGCCGACTGCGTCGAGGACACGCTCGACCGGATCAAGCGCACGGGCACGTTCAACCTCGGCGCCCGCGAGGCGACCCCGCCCTATGGCTATAAGGACGCCCAGGGCAACTACGTCGGCTTCGCGACCGACATCGCCGCGGCGATCCACGCCAATGTCCAGAAGGAGCTCGGCGCCACCATCGCGCTCAATTACATCCCCGTCACCAGCCAGACGCGCATCCCTCTGCTGCAGAACGGCACCATCGACATGGAGGCGGGCGCCACCGTGGTGACCCAGGCGCGGCTCAAGGTGGTCGACTTCACGGTGGCGGATTTCCTCACTTCGACCGAGGTGATCGTGGGCGCGTCCTCGCCGATCCAGGCGCTCCAGGATCTCGCGGGGAAGCGCGTGGGCGTGCCACAGGGCGGGCTCGAGGAGGCGATGTACCGCGGGCTCAATCAGAGCGGCCGGCTCAAGTCGCCCCTGACGACGGTGGGCTTCCCCGACCATCCCCAGGGCTTCACCGCGTTGGGCACCGGCACGATCGATGCCTATAGCTCCGATGGCCCGATCCTCTTCGGCCTCAAGGACAAGGCGCCCGATCCGGCCGGCTGGCGGGTCTTCGATCCCGGCGTCAACAGCTTCCTCCAGGCCTTCCCGGTCCGGCCGGGGAGCTCGAAGTTCAAGCGCGTGGCGGACCTCACGATCGTGGCCATGTTCGCGAGCGGCGAATGGGGAACGCTCTACGACAAGTATTTCGGTCCGCAGGGCGTCTCGCCGTTCCCGATGACCGACGCCATCAAGGCGCTCGCCCTCATCAACGCCTGGCCCGCGCAGTAGGGTCCGCGCTGGATCAACCTCGGTGCGCCCTTCGACACGCACCCTTCGGGTGCACGCTCAGGGTGACGCGAGGAAGGTGGATGCCACTAAGGAAATTGCCTCATCCTGAGCGCGCTCGCGCCAGCGAGTGTGTCGAAGGACGCACGATGCCAATGCAAGCGATATCCGCTCTAGCCTGCCGATGACCTACGACTGGTCCGTGCTGTGGCGCGCGCCTTACGGCGAGCTGGTGGCGGGCGCGGTGCTGACCACGCTGGAGCTCGCGCTGATCTCGTGGGCCTTCGCGCTGCTCATTGGCATGGGAAGCGGCATCGCGCGGGGCTCCCCGCATCGCGCCGTACGTCTCGTCGCGACAGCTCACGTCGAGATCTTCCGCAACGTGCCGCTGCTGGTGCAGCTCTTCTTCATCTACTACGTGTTCCCGCGCTTCCTGCCGGAGGCGGTGCGGCGGCCGCTGTTCTCGCTTGGCTGGGAGACCGTGAGCGCGGTGATCACACTCTCTCTCTACACTTCCGCCAAGATCTCCGAGCACGTCCGCGCCGGCCTCAATGCCGTCGGGCTCCAGGTCCAGTGGGCCGCGCTCTCGACGGGCCTCACCTGGTGGCAGGCGCAGTCCTACGTGGTGGTGCCGCTGCTGCTGCGGCTCATCGTGCCAAGCCTCACCTCGGAGTTCGTCACGGTGTTCAAGAGCTCCTCGCTCGCCATGACCGTGGGCGTGGTCGAGACCTCCTATCTCACGCAGCAGATCGGTGCCGAGACCTTCCATTGGGTCGAGGCCAACACCTTCGGCACGGCGGTCTATCTCGGCTGTGCCTGGGCCGTCGCGGCGGTGATGGCGCTCGTCGAGCAGCGGACGCGCGTCCACGGGCTCATCGGGCGCGGAGCAGGCTGATGTCGGTCCTGCTCGAGAATATCGGCCCGCTCGCCCTCACGTTCCTCCGCTACAACATCGCGATGACCGTGAGCGCGATCGCCATCGCCCTGCCGGTCGCGTGCCTCTTCGCGGTCGGGCGGCTGTCGCGCTTCCCGCTCGTCCATCTCCCGGTGACCGCCTATGTGAACCTGCTCCGCAGCAGCCCGCTGCTGATGATCATGTTCTGGGCCTACTACACCGGGCCGATGCTGACCGGCCATCCCAACTCGGCTTACCTCTCGGCGCTCCTGGCGCTTGCGGCCTTCGAGGTCGCCTATTTCACCGAGATCATCCGGACGGGCCTGCAGTCGATCGCGATCGATCAGCGGAGCGCGGGCCTTGCGACCGGGCTCACCTCTCCGCAGGTGACGCGCCTCGTCGTGCTGCCGCAGGCGCTGATGCGCATGCTGCCGTCGCTGGTGACGCAATCCATCATCGCCTTCCAGGATTCGACCATTGCCAGCGTGATCGGCGTCTCCGACGTGCTGCAGTCCGTCACCATCATCAACGCGCGCGACCAGCGCCCGATCGAGCTCTACACCGCGCTCGCCCTCGGCTATTTCCTGGTCTGTTATCTCTCGAGCCGGTGGGTGCGCCGGCTGGAGGTGGTGATCCTGCACCGGCTCTCGGGGGCGAGAGAATGAAGCGAAGCAGGATCAGACCCGATTCAACTCTTCTTCGCGGCATAGGTGTAGCGGAACGTGCAGCAGGACGCACCTTGCATGATCGTCTGCTTGCGCACGAGCGAGATGTTGGGATCGTAGCCCTGACAAAAGGTGCCGTCTCGATTGCAGGAGAGAAGGTGTCCGATCTTGCCGAGGCCCATCTCTTTGTAGGTTTCGGCATAGCGGCAGCGCGTGATGTCAAAATCGAATTTCTCGTCGCTGGCCTCCAGCACCTTCATCTCGAGCGCGCCATCGGCGGTCCAGAGATCATAGAGCTTGATGAAATCGGCCATGGAGGTGATGCCACCGGGGGCGCGCTTGGCGAATACCTTGCCCTCAGCGATCGCAGCCTTGCGGATCGCGGCATCGAGAATGGCCGACGCCTTCTCCTCGCCGACCGCGGCCACCATCTCGTCGAAGATCGGCCCGATGACCTCAGCCTGCAGCCGGCGCTTCGTGAGCGTGGGAATGTCCGCCATGTGACCATCCTTCCAGTGAGTCGGTTTCGCGAGCGCCTCAGCGGCGCGCCTTCGCACCGGCTGGCTTCAGCGCCTTAATTCCCAGAAGCCGCGTCGCATTTCCGCCGAGGATCTTGGCCTTGTCCGTCCGCGAGATCCTGCGTGCGCTCGTGACGTGCCCGACGGGGTCGGGCGTCGCCATGTCGAAGGGGTAGTCGCTGCCCAGCAGCACATGGTCGGCGCCCCATTGCCGCACGAGGTACTCGAGCTGGTGGTCGGTGAAGACGATAGTGTCGAAGTAGAGCTTCCTGAGATAGCGGGTGGGCCGCTTCTCGATCTCGCGGCGGAGGTCGCTGCGGGCACGGTGGGCGTGGTCCATGCGGCCGGAATAGGCCGGCAGGAAGCCGCCGCCGTGCGCCACCACCAGCTTGAGTCGCGGATAAGCCTCGAGCACGCCACCAAAGATCAGGTGGCTCACGGCAACGGTGGAGGCGAGGGGGTTGCCGATCACGTTGATGAAATAATGGTCCGCGAGCCGGCCGCCGTCGGTGTAGCCGCTCGGATGCATGAAGACGACCACGCCGAGTTCCTCCGCCTTGGCGAAGAACGGGCGGAAGCGCGCGCTCGAGAGTTCCTCGCGCGCGACGTCCGTGCAGATCTCGACGCCGCGGAGGCCCAGCTCCCTCACCATTCGCTCCAGCTCCGTGACCGCGAGCTCCGGCGCCTGGAGCGGCACAGTGCCCATGCCCACGAACCGATCCGGATGCGCCGCCACCATGCCCGCGATGTTGTTGTTGCAGAGCCGCGCCGCTGCGCGGCCGAGCTCGGGATCGGTCCAGTAGTAATACTGCGAGGGCGCCGGCGAGACCGCCTGCATGTCGATGCCCCACCGGTCCATCTCCTTGAGGCGCGCCTCCACCGAGGTGATCTTGGTCCGGATCGCCTCGGCCTGCTGCCGGTTCACCTCGCGCGTGGCCTGGTTGGCGAAGCGGAAGAGCGGGTCGCTCTCGGGCCGGTAGAAGGGCCTCACGAGATCGTCCGCCGCGGTGGTCAGCACGTGGCAGTGGATATCGACCGTGATGCCCGCCGTGCCGCCGCGGCGCTTCGCGTTCAGGGTATGCGCGCGGGCGCGGGCCGGAGCACAGGTGTAGAGCATCCTCAATGTCTTCCGGTTTCTTTGAGGCGCCGGCACGCCTGCCAGACCTTGAGGGGTGTCGCGGGCATGTCGAGGGCGGCGCCGGCGTCGCCAGGAATCGCGTCGACGATCGCGTTCATTACCGCCGCCAGTGCGCCGGTAGTCCCGGCCTCGCCGGTGCCCTTGACGCCGAGCGGGTTGGTTGTGCACCGCGTCGGATGCTCCGCGGTCGCAATCTCCGGCAGGTTGTCGGCCCTCGGCATCGCATAGTCCATGAATGTGCCCGCGAGCAGTTGACCGCTCGTGTCATACACGGCGTCCTCCAACAGCGTCTGTCCCACGCCTTGCGCAACGCCGCCATGGATCTGACCCTCCACGATGGTGTGATTGAGCACGGTACCGCAGTCGTCGACGGCGGAATAGCGCGCGAGCTCCACCGCACCAGTATCGGGATCGATCTCGACCTCCGCGATGTGGCAGCCGTTCGGGAAGGAGTGCACGACCTCAACGCCGGTTTGGCTGTCGAGGCTCTGCTTCCGGGCGATCTCAAACAGCGACACACGCCTGTCCGTGCCCGCGATCTCGAAGTGGCCGCCGGCATAGACGAGATCGCTCGCCGACGCCTCCAGCATCTCCGCGGCGATGCCCTGCGCGCTCTCGATGACCTCCGCGACCACGCGAGCGATCGCCACGCCCGAGGTCATCGCGCCCCGCGAGGCCACCGTGCCCGATCCGGGCACACCCAGCCGCGTATCGCCCTCCTGCACCGTCACCCGCTCGACGGGAATGCCCAGCCGCTCCGCCGCGAGCTTCCGGAACACGGTGCGGTGACCTTGCCCGTTCGACTGCGCGCCCAGGGCGACCGTCACGGTACCGTCGCCGGAGAACCGGATCGCCGCGGACTCGTTCGGCTGGCCGCCGGCATGCTCGAGGAAGCAGGAGATGCCGAGTCCGCGCAGCCTTCCCGCCGACCGCGAGCGGGCCCGGCGCCCGGCGAAACCCTCGGTGTCCGCCAGCGACAGGGCCTTGTCGAAGAGCCCCGCGAAGTCGCCGCTGTCGAAGGTGGCGCCGAGCGGCGTCGCGTAGGGCAGCATTGCCGGCGGGATGAAATTGCGCCGCCGGAGCTCCAGTCGGTCGATGCCCGTCACGCGCGCGGCGGCATCGACGAGGCGCTCGAGCGCATAGTTCGCCTCGGGCCGCCCCGCGCCGCGATAGGGGCCGACCGGCACGGTATGGGTGAAGACGCAGCGCATGCGCACCGCGATCCTGGGGATGTGATAAACGCAGGGCAGGCAGCGTGCGAAGTTCGAGGTCGCGATGAAGGCGCCCATCGGCCCGTGGTAGGCACCGAGGTTCGCGAGCCCATCCACCCGAAGCGCCAGGAAGCAGCCGCCGCCGTCGAGCGCGAGTTCCATATCCATGTGGGTGTCGCGGGCCTGGTTGTCGCTCAGAAACGCTTCCGCGCGGCTGGGGAGCCAGCGCACCGGCCGGCGCAGAAGGCGCGCGGCAACGAGGATCGCCAGGTATTCCGGGTAGGCCGGCGATTTCATGCCGAAGCCGCCGCCGACATCGCCGGTGACGACGCGCACGCGCTCGCGGGTTAGGCCGAGGATCCCCGCGAGGTTCTCGCGGAGCGGCGTCACGCCTTGCGAGCCCACGTGGAGGGTCAGGAGATCGGCGTCGGGATCGTACTCAGCGAGCGTCGCGCGCGGTTCCATGGATGCGACGACCACGCGCTGGTTCACGAGTGAGACGCGCGCGACATGCGCCGCCTTCGAGAAGATCGCCTCGATCTCGCGCGCGTTCGTCTGTTGATCGTCGGCGGGCGCCACCCAATCCAAGGCGAGATTGCCGGATGCCTCCGGCCAGACCTGGGGCGCACCGGGCTTGACCGCGGCCCGCGCGTCGACAACCGCCGGCAGCTCCTCGTAGTCGACCGAGACCAGCTCAGCCGCATCGAGCGCCTGCGCCTGGCTCTCGGCGACCACGAGCGCCACGGGATCGCCGACGTGGCGGACGTGGGTGCCGGCAAGCGCGGGGCGCGCCGGCCCGACCAGCGCCGCGCCACCGCGGCCCTTCTGCGGCGGCGGCCGAGAAATGTTGCGGATGCCAGCCGCCTCCATATCGGCGCTCGTCAGCAGCGCGAGGACGCCGGGCGCGCGCCGCGCCGCCTCCACGTCGACCGAGCGAATGCGGGCACTCGCGTGGGGCGAGCGCACGAACGTGGCGACGGAGAGGCGCGGCAGCCGGATGTCGCCGACGTATCGCCCTTGCCCCATGAGCAACGCCGCGTCCTCCACGCGGCCGGAGAAGGGTTGATCAGGTGCGCTCAAGATGACTCTCCGCCAGTCGGAACCTCCGAGGTGGCACGCCGTTCCCGCGCGGGGCGCGGTGCCTGTGTCTACCACGACCCGGCCGGCACTGAAGATAACGATGTCGTCGGCGATGTCGAAGGCAAGAAGGACGAGCAAGCGTGGCGGTGCTCTTTTAGCGGGTCGGGCGCGGTTGACCTGCTATCTTATCAAATGATAAAAGCGCGAGAATTCCCGCAAGCGGGTGCGTACGCGCAAGGAGCGCTCGATGAAGCTCGGCTACTTCACCATGCCGCTGCATCCGCCGACGCGCAACTACACGGAGACCCTGAAGGAAGACCGCGAGGCGATCATCCTCGCGGACGAGCTCGGCTACGCGGAGGCGTTCGTCGGCGAGCACGTGACGGACCGCGCGGAGACCATCACCTCCTGCCTCGCCTTCATCGCGAGCCTGATCGACGTGACCAAGCGGATCAAGCTCGGCAGCGGCACCGTGAACCTGCCGAACGCGCATCCCGCCGCCGTGGCGGCGCAGGTCTCGATGATCGATCACCTGCTCGAGGGGCGCTTCCTGTTCGGCATCAGCCCCGGGGGGTTGCGCTCTGACGCCGAGGCTTTCGGCAATCTCGACAGCGACCGCACCGCCATGTTCGTCGAGGCGATCGACATGGTGCTGAAGCTGTGGTCGAACGAGCCGCCCTATCGGCTCGAGGGCAAGTTCTGGCAGGTCACCACGGAGCGCACGCTCGACCTCGAGATCGGCCAAGGCGCGATCCTGAAGCCTTACCAGAAGCCGCATCCGCCCATCGTCGTGACGGCGGTGGCACCTTTCTCGAAGGGCGTCACCGCCGCGGCCGAGCGCGGCTGGACGCCGATCTCCGCCAATTTCCTGCAGCCGCCTTTGGTCGCCTCGCACTGGCCGAAATACGAGGAGGGCTGCAGGAACGCGGGCCGCGTTGCCGACCGGCGCGACTGGCGCGTCGCCAAGAGCGTGTTCGTGGCGGACGACGAGGCGACCGCACGCCGCTATGCCAAGGCGGAGGGTAGTCCCTACCGGTTCTACTATCGCAACCTCATGCGCAAGCTCATCGGCAATGGCCGGCCGGAGCTCTTCAAGCACGACCGCGCCATGGCAGATGCCGCCATCACCCTCGATTACGTGGTGGACGCGCTGGTGGTCTGCGGCACGGTCGACAGCGTGGTGGATCAGCTCCTAGCTTTCCGCGAGACCGTCGGCGATTTCGGTACGCTGCTCTATGCAGGCCACGACTGGGCCGACGCTAAGCTCGGCCGCCGCTCCATGGAGCTGATGGCGTACGAGGTGATGCCGCGCATCAATAAGGCGATCGGCGTGTCGGCGGCGGCGGAGTAGCCGCCCGGGACGCGGCGCGCGGCGGTCGCCCCGCCATTGACGCTTGCGCGGCGATCACTTATCGATCGGGCGTTTTCTTCGCGCATCACGCGCTTTCCGGAGTTCGCCGATTGCCCGCTGCCAAGCGACGTTTAGCGCCGGCGCCGAGACTCAAGCCTAAGCCGCGTCCTGGGCGCCGGCTCGCGGCGGCCGACCGCGAGCAGGAGATCCTCGCGGGCGCTATCCGGTATTTCGCCGAGGTGGGTTTCGGCGGGCAGACGCGGCAGCTCGCCGAGCGCCTCGGCATCACCCAGCCGCTGCTCTACCGCTATTTCCCGACCAAGCGACATCTGATCGAGCGGGTCTTCGCCGAAGTCTTCCTGAAGCGCGTCGATCCCGGCTGGGACGCGTTGATCCACGACCGCTCGCGGTCGCTGGAGGACCGGTTGCTGGAGTTCTACCAGCGCTACTCGCGCGCGACCTATACCTACGAGTGGATCCGCATCTACATGTTCTCGGCGCTGATGGGGAACAGCATCAACCGCCGCTACATCAAGATCGTGGAGGAGCGTATCTTGAGGCCGATCTGCGCCGAGTTCCGACACGCCTGCGGCCTGCCGGATCCCGACGCCATGGCGATCACCGAGCTCGAGCTCGAGCACGTCTGGGTGATGCACGGCGGCCTCTTCTATTACGCCGTGCGCAAATACATCTACCACAGCCGCGTCGGCGGCGATTTTACCGCCATCGTCCGGCGCTCCGTTGCGGCCATGATCGAGGGCATCCGAGCGATCGGCCTCGCCGGCGGAGCCACGCGATGAAGGTCGGCGTCGTTGGCGTCGGCATCATGGGCTCGGCAATCGCGGGTAATCTCTTGAAGAAGGGCGCGGAGGTCGTCGGCTACGACATCGATGGCAAGCGCGTCGCCGATCTCGCCGCGGCCGGCGGTACGCCGGCTCACTCCGCGAGCGAGGCCGCCGATCACGTGGAAACCATTCTCACCTGCCTGCCCAGCGTCGAGGCGCTCGCGGCCACCGTCGACGGCATCCTGGAGAGGAGGCGCCCGAGCCTGGTCGTCGTGGAGCTCAGCACGCTTCCGATTGAGGTCAAGGTCGAGGCCCGAGACCGGCTCGCGGCGTCGGGGATCGCCATGCTCGACTCTCCGCTCAGCGGCACCGGCGCCCAGGCCGTGACCGGCGATCTCGCGGTCTACGCCTCGGGTGAGCGCGCCGCCTATGACCGCGCGGTGCCGGTCTTCGAGAAATTCGCGAGGGTCTCGCACTACCTCGGCGCCTTCGGCAACGGCAGCAAGATGAAGTTCGTCGCCAACCTGCTGGTCGCGATCCACAACGTCGCCAGTGCCGAGGCGATGGTACTGGGCATCAAGTCCGGCCTCGATCCCGCCGATGTCGCGCGGATGATCGCCAGCGGCGCCGGCACATCGAGGGTGTTCGAGCTGCGTGCGCCGCTGATGGTGAAGTGCGATTACGCGCCGCCGACCATGAAGATCGATATCTGGCAGAAGGACATGGCCGTCATCGCGGCTTACGCCGCGAGCCTCGGCGTCACTACGCCGCTCTTCAGCGCGAGCATTCCCGTCTACAACGCCGCGCAGACCGAAGGCCACGGCGCCGAAGACACCGCCGCCGTCTGCGCGGTGCTGGAGCGGATGGCGGGGCTCAATCGCTAGAGCACGAACTCGTAGATACGCGAGGGCCCGTCCGCACTTCCGAGATCGCGAGTGAAGCAGACGTGGCGCCAAGGCTCTCGTTCTTCGCATTTTTGACCTGGAGCGGACGCACTGCTCCTAAGCAATGCGTTGACGAGCGTCAGATATTGGCGGCGCAGCGGCCGCCCGTTCAACCGTGCCAGGATTCCGACAGCTTCGCCGCAATCAGGAACGCGTCCGTCTCGGGATTGGGGCTCGTCGGGTTCAACGGCGCAACCCAATCGTGGTTGGCGCCGAACGAGGCCATGGCCTGTATCAGCTGCCCAAAGCCGCCAAAGTTGACGCCGCCCGAGGCCACTGTATGCGGCCACCATAAGTTTGGGCCCGACGTCGAAGGGCTGGTCGCACCCGTCGGTTGGCTCGAGCCAGTCGTGCCGCTGCTCGCAATCACGGGACTGGTGGTGGTGCCAGGCAGCGTGAACTCGCCAACCTTGGTAGCCCAGCGGCCGGATTCGTTTGAGATCGTCGTCCCCTGGGTCCAGGCGTACTCGTTGAAGACCCAGAACGTGGAGGCGCCGCTCGGATCAGGGACGACCGAGCTGAAGTCGCCCCAGCGATTATCCCCAGTGCCGAAGCTGCGGATGTACGGAGCGGCCCCGCCGGCCAGCAATCTCGGCGTTTCCAGCGTCCACGTGCTGCTCGACGCGTTGTATTTGTACGCTTCGTAATAGGCGCTGGCGTAATTATTCGGCCCGCTCGCCGAGAATCCGATGGCGAAATCGCCGTTGGCATCGACGCTGATCGACGGATAGTAGGTCCGAACCCCTGAACCGATGCTGGCGCCGCTCACGTCGCCCTGATTGGTCAAAGTCAGATTCGAGGAATTGCCGGCGTTGATCTGGAACCAGTGCGCAGTCGTGTTCCCGGCATTGGCGGGATCATAGCTCGATGTCGGAATGATGGTGGTCGCCGCATACAAGTAGCCGTTGCGGAACACCGCGCTGTAGACCCGATCGTCGTCGGCATCGATGGTACTCGTTGTTCCCTTCTGGGGCGCAGTAAAGCTCGCGAATTGGCTGGCCGCATCGATGTTGCCGAGATTGATCTGCTGGTAGTTGAACGTGAAGCCGCCGGAACCGTTCGGCGTCACTCCGACTACATTGAGCACCTGCCCCTGCGAGTTGCTCGCGCCGTTATAGGAGACCAGGTAGGTGCCCGACGGCGTGGCAAAGCTGCCGGTCCCGGGCAGCATCTGCGCCGGCATCAGCGTGAAGAGCTCGCTCGATCCGGCTGCGGTCGCGCCCGACAGCACCGATGGGTCGTAGATGCTTGCTCTTCCGCTGGCGGTCGCATCGAGGCCGGCAGCGCCGGTGACGATGGCGTTTTCCGCGATCGTCCACAGCCGGCTGCCTTGGTAATTGCCGGTCGCGTGATCGAACAGGTTTGCCGTGATGTAGATGTTGCCGCTGCCGTCAACGGAAAGGCCGGGAAAATCGGCCCAGCAATCGGCGCCATTGCCGGTGATGATGTCGGAGTTGATCGACGTGTAGGACCACGTGAGTGGTGCCCCCGTATCCGGGCTGGAGACCGCGATCAGGATGTTCGAGCGATTTGTGTCGTTGAAGATTCCACCGGCGTCGGATTGCTGCAGGGCAACGACGATGAAGCGGTTGGTGTATGGGTCGTAGATCACCTTCGGATCGAACGGCCCGGACTGATTCGGGTCGTTGAAATTCGTCAGCACCAGCGAACCCAACCCCGCCGCGAAGAAGTTATCCAGGGATTCGTTGTTCGAGCCGCCGAAGAGGTTCAGCGTTGCCCCCGCCTTGGTGAACGCCTCCAGCACGCCGTTTGTGGCGGTGATGACCGTGTTGAGACCGACCGCCGCATTCGGATCGGGCGGGATCATGTAGAAGCCATTATTGTCGGCGCCCACGGTATTGAAATTCTGCGCGGCGAAAGAAAGCTGAGGCGCCGGTGTTTGTGTGTTGCCGGGGACCGCGATATTGACGCTCATCGTGGCCGCGGCGGCCGAGGTGGTCCCGCCGAGGCTGTCGGTCACCTTGAAGTTGAACGACCCCGCGGTCGTTACGTTGGTGTTCGGCACGAAGGTGAGATGGCCGGCGGATATGTCGCTCGCGGA
>DATFRA010000326.1:0-10560 GCA_035263705.1 Allostellaceae bacterium | reverse complement strand
GGGATAGCGGTTCCAGAGATGCGCGTTCTTCGCGATCACCCCGGCGACGAAGGGCGGCGGCTGATGCGTGGGGTCGCCCACGGACATGACGATGGGATTGGTGTTGGCGCGCGGCGAGAGCGGCGCCAGGAGCTGGGCGAGCTTCGTGAAGGCATAGTCGCCGAGGCGGTCGAGGCGAGGATTGTGCGGCTGCACGTGCTTGAAGTTCCCTCTAAAGACCCGCCCGCGACCCCCGCGGGCGCCTCAAAATAACCCGGACGCGCCCTCGGCGCCGCCAAAACAAAACAGCAACATCATGAGCTTGGCAAGCTTATCCCCAAAAGCCAAGCCCCCACCGGATGTTGTGGATGAACCCGCCCCGACCCTCCCAGGATTAGACTCATTCTTGAGGTGTTCTCAAAACCGCGACTCGGGCGCGACTCGGGGCCGACTCGGGGTGGGATTTCACAATCGAGTGCTCAGTAACCACACACGCGCTTGCGCTCGACTTGCAGGCGGCTCATCAGGTCTTGGGCGCGGGCCCGGTTCTCGCCTTGCTGGTCCGCGGTCCCGATCGCCGCCGCCGTGAAGCTCGCGAGGTCCTTCAGATTCGAGTTGCGCGCGATCACGTCGATCTCGCAGACGCAGAAGGCCTCCGCGCGCTCGACCGGAAGGCCGAACTCATTCATCGCCTGCTTTCGGCACATCGCGTCGCGCGCCAGGAACCTCGCCTTGAAATCCTCCTGCTGCGGGCTCAGCGGCGCGGTGTAATCGGTTGCCCAAGCGGGCACGGCAACCAGAAGCGCGAGGGCGAGGACGATTTCCTTCGGAACCGGCAGCATGCTGGCGCCTCCGTCTTTTGAGCGGTCACCCTACGCGCGTCGTCCGTGCGAGACCCTTCCTATCGAGAGATACGGGGGAAAGCGTAGCGCCGGCATCGCAAAGACGCCAGCGAGGCCGAAAATCGGCATTGTCTCAGTCTGAATTAGTGTCGTGTGATCTTGGCGCGGGCCGGATTAGAGACAGCGCCAGCACCACGGCGAATATTCCCGACGCCAACGCGATCGGTCCAGTCACGAGAAACCCCCACATGCCGCAAAGGTTGGGCGCTTTCGGACCGTCGCAGGCCTGTGCAATCCCCCAAAACAAACCGAAGTAGCCGGCAACGGCGCCGCAAACAATCGCAGCCAAGGCAAACGCAATGGCGGGGACCCGACGATCTGGCTCGATGCGATTGCGGTGGCGAGCGTAAAAGAGGAATGCGCACACGATTGCGGCACATGGCGATGAAAACCCGAGAAGCATGAATAAGGGGAATAACCTATCCATCGCCTTCAGCTTTCAGTCTGAAATTCTCGGCTTGTGACACCAATCGAAAATCGGGTCAACGTCGGTGTCCAGACGGCAGCGTCTCAGTTTGAAATCTGCTCAACGGAGAGAGGATATTCAACGGAGAGAGGATATGAGGAGAACGTATCAAGGCTCTTGCCACTGTGGTCGGGTCCGATTTGAGGTCGATGCCGACTTGGATCATGTCCGGGTCTGTGACTGCTCCATTTGCAGACGCCGTGGCGCCCTTAACCATCGTGTGCAGCCTGAGTATTTTCGGCTGCTCACGTCGCTTGAAGATTTGGCGCTCTACACATTTCATACGCACACCGCGAAGGACTACTTCTGCCCGACTTGTGGAATTCAGCCATTCAGGCGACCTCGCACCGATCCTGGAGTGTGGACCGTTAACGTCCGATGCCTGGAGGGAGTCGATCTGGACGCGATCCCAGTGAAGCGCGTGTACGGCAGCCGGCTTCCCTGACGGTCAGAATTTCAAACTGAGACACTACCGTCCAGACACTCCGCCCAACGCCAAGCTCGTGGTAAAGCTGAGATCGTCCGGCATGGATCGCCGGCAGATGGGGCACCGCATGAGCATCGAGGAGACGCCGGGCGCGCCGGGCGGGATCGACAGCGACCGCCCGATCGAGCTGCCGTTCACGGCCTATTGCACCAACTGGGCGCTCCGGATGCCGATCGTGGCGGCGCCCCGGGAGCGGGCCTGGATGGAGGCGACGCCGCAGCGGTTCGCGAACCGCTGCCTGCCCCTGCTGATCGCGAACCAGGCGGGCTGGCTCGTGCTGAGCGCGCACAAAGTCGCGGCGACCTGGGACGGTGGCGTCGGGCTCGAGAGCCTCCGCGTCGAGCATCTCGCGGGCGCGCCGCCCTTCTCGGCCTCGAGCCACTTCGGCTCGGGCATCCTCACCTTCAGCATGCCCTATCTCTTCCGCACGCCGCCGGGCTTCAACCTGCTGACCCGCGGCCCCACCAACAATCCAAAGGACGGCATCTCGCCGCTCGACGGCGTCGTGGAGACCGATTGGCTCGAGGCCACCTTCACCATGAACTGGAAGCTGACGCGGCCCCGTCACACCGTGGTGTTCGAGATCGGCGAGCCCGTGGCGATGCTGGTGCCGATGCCGCGCGGCGAGCTCGAGCTGTTCCGGCCCGAGATCCGCGACCTCGCCGATGACCCCGAGACCGCGGCCGCGTTCCAGCGCTGGGCGGACTCACGCAACCAGTTCAACGTGGACTTGAAGCAGCCGGGCTCCGAGGCCCAACGCCAGCGCTGGCAGAAGCACTATTTTCAGGGCGGGTCGGTCTCGACCGCGAAGCCGATCGAGCACCAGAGCCGGCTCTCGCTTCAGCCTTTCGTGGATCAGCGGAAAACCAAGTAGGTTCACCGCGGCGGAGTCTCCCGCTTCCTCCGGTTCACTGACCGCGGGAGCACCCGAAAGGGTGCAAGGAATCAAACTATAGGCCTAGGGCGCGCCTGAGGCAGATCAATGCGCGGCGGTGGCGAGACCCCCATCTTTGAGCGACGAGACGGAGGAGGGCTTCATGGAAATCACCACACATGATTTTTGGACCGTGGTGCATGGCATGGGGTTTGGGGCCCTGTTCATGCTCGCGTTCTCCGGCGCCATCGCCGAGCTCTACCACTTGTCGACCGGCGGCGCTTCGTATCAGCAAAGCGAGCGGGACCGCATGATGCTGAATCTCTACCTGATCGCCATGGTCGTGCTCGCCTGGCTCACGGTGTTCTCGGGTATCTACGTCGTCTATCCGTGGTACCGGGCCGTGCCGCCGGCGGGGACGACGGACCTGTCGCTGTTCCCGCGGCGCCTGCTGCTCTCGAGCGGCAAGACGTCCGAGTGGCACAACGTCGGCATGGAATGGAAGGAGCACGTGGCTTGGCTCGCGCCGATCGCCATGACGATGGTAGCCTACATCACCATGAAATATGGCCGGACGATCATGCGGCCGCGCGGCATGCGCACGGCGGTGCTGGGCTTCGTCGTGGCGGCGTTCGTCGCGACGGGCGTCGCGGGCGCCTTCGGCGCGTTCCTCAACAAATATGCGCCGGTCCGCGGGGGATCGACGATCGTCTTGATGGAGGGCGAATAATGAGCATGCCAAGCACGACCGACGAAATCCCCAACGGATCCGGAGCCGCCGCCATTCTCGGTGCCGGCATCGGGTGCGGGGCCATCGGCATCCTCGCCTTCTGGGGCGATGCCTCCGCGGGCATGAACAAGGCGCTCAACATCTACAATCCGTCGGGCGCGCTCTCGGGTGTCACTACTTTCGGGATCATCATCTGGCTCATCGCCTGGTTCGTCCTCGACCGGATGTGGCGCGGCAAGACGGTGGAGATGATGAAGGTGAATGTCACATCCTTCGCGCTGCTCGCGGTGGGATTCCTGCTGACCTTCCCGCCCTTCATGGATCTGCTGCAAGGGAAGTAAGCGAGCCTCATCGATCGTCGGGGCAAGGGCCGCCGTCCGAAGGGGCGGCGGCCCTTGCGTTGGGTGCCAGAAGAAAAAAGGGGCGCCGGAGGCGCCCCTTCGAGTTTGGGGAGGAGAAGGTGCTTTACTGAACGGTCTCGCCGTGGAGCGCGAGGTCGAGCCCGTCGCGCTCG
The DNA here is from genome assembly GCA_035263705.1 of Allostellaceae bacterium. GTDB lineage: Bacteria > Pseudomonadota > Alphaproteobacteria > ATCC43930 > CGMCC-115725 > DASZHJ01. The sequence continues at coordinate 6,608 of DATFRA010000326.1, read as the reverse complement.
ACCTCGACGTCGACCCGGAGGCCCACGATCAAGTCCACGACCTTGAGGATGATCAGCGAGGCGACGGCGTCGTAGACAACCACGATACCGACGCCGATCAGCTGGTTGATGACTTGCCCGGCATTGCCCTCGATGAGGCCCGCGGTGCCGCCGTACTGCTCGATCGCGAAGACGCCGGTGAGGATCGCGCCGGCGGCGCCGCCCACGGCGTGCACGCCAAAGGCGTCGAGCGCGTCGGCATAGCCCAGCATGTGCTTGAGCGACACGGCGCCCCAGTAGCAGAAGACGCCGGCGGCGACGCCGATCGCCATCGAGCCCGCGGGGCCCACGAAGCCCGAGGCCGGCGTGATCGCGACCAGGCCCGCGACGGCGCCGGTGCAGATCCCCACCACCGTCGGCTTGCCGCGCGCCGCCCACTCCACGAACATCCAGGTGAGCGCCGCGACTGCGGTCGCGATCTGGGTCACGGTCATCGCCATGCCCGCCTGCATGCCCGCTGACGTGGCCGAGCCCGCGTTGAAGCCGAACCAGCCGACCCAGAGCAGCGAGGCGCCGATGAAGGTCAGCACCACATTGTGCGCGGGGCCCGAGTCCTTGCGCGGCCCCAGCATCAGGCACGCCATCAACCCGGCGACGCCGGAGTTGACGTGCACCACGGTGCCGCCCGCGAAGTCCAGCACCTTCACGACGGCCGCGTCGTTGCCGCTGTTGAGGAAGCCGTCGGGACCCCAGACCCAATGGGCGATCGGCGCATAGACGAAGGTCGCCCAGAGGCCGATGAACCACAGCATGGCCGAGAACTTCATGCGCTCCGCGAAGGCACCGGCGATCAGCGCGGGCGTGATGATCGCGAAGGTCATCTGGAAGCACATGTAGACGGTCTCGGGGATGGTCGGCGCGAGCGAGTTCGGATTGCCGATCCCCTTGGCGATGTCGCTCAGGATGTTCTGAAGGAACGCGCGGTCGAGCCCGCCGATGAAGGGCGTGCCGGCGCGGAAGGCCGTGCTGTAATTGAGGATCGCCCAGAGCACCGTCACCAGGCAGGTGATGGCGAAGCTCGTCATCACGGTGTCGCCGACGTTCTTCTTACGCACCATGCCGCCATAGAAGAGGCCGAGCCCCGGCACGGTCATCATCAGCACCAGCGCCATCGAGGTGAGCATCCAGGCGGTGTCGCCGGAATTGGGCGTGCATTTCTCGAGGGTCTTCGCATCGCAAGCGGGCGGTGCCGGTTCCGCGGCCGCTGCAGCCGGCGCCGGGGCGGCGGGCGCCGCGGTCTGCGCCAGCACCGAGGCGATCGGCAGCAGGATGAGTGAGAGGACGACGAGCACCCCCGCGGTGCGCCGCCATGCCGAGCCAATCTTCCGAACCATCATCAGGACCCTCCCGAGCCAAGTTTGCGGTTGAGCCGCGTGGTCCTGCCCCCCGGACCGCGACTGCCATCAGGCCGTCATTAACAAGAATCGTGCCATGGGCGCGGCAGGGCGCGCTTGGCGGCGTTCTCGGGAGATTCGAAGCGTGGTGGTCGCCGATGCCGACAAAATAGGCGATTAAATGCCTATTGCACGGGCACTCGCTGCTGGCGCGCGCGCTCGACCGCGGCATCGATGGCGGCGCGCCAGTCGGGCGTGCTGATGTCGATCGCGGTCGGGCAGTGATTGCAGAGCGTGATGAGGTTGGTCACGACCTCGCGGAGGAGCTTGCGGCTCGTCTTGCCGCAGTGGGGACAGGCGACCGTGATGGTGGTGCTGTAGAAGGCATCGGCGCTCATGGCGCCCAAACCTAGCGCCCAGGGGCTTGGCGAAAGGTTAACGGCCGACGGTTAGTCACGCCGCGGCCATCCTTCGTCGTTGACGACGACGGTGGCACGCTGCTTGCGGCAGCGCTCACAGCGCAGCCTCGTCTGTAACCGCGCGATCGAGAGATCGCCGTTGCGGGCGATGAGATGGCGCGGGTCCAGGCGATGGGCATGCCCGCACCCTTTGCAGAGCACCCACAGGAACCGCCCCGCCTCGACCGCATGCCCGAGGGTCTCGATCGGCCCGATCCGATGCCGCACCATGAGAACAATTAGAGAACATAGGGGAGCGGGAGTCGAGTCCGCAACGTTGAAATCAAACCCTGCGCCCTTCGACACGCTCGCTACGCGAGCGCGCTCAGGACGAGGCTAGATTCTGTGTACCAGCACGACATCTCCTCTCCCTGGGCGCGCACCCTGAGCATCGCGAAGGGTGCGTGTCGAAGGGCGCACCATGCACGTGCGGCGACCTACGACCCCGACGGGGTCTTTTCCTTCTCCCGGCGCTCGACCGGTTGGGATTGCCGCTCTGCGCGCTCGGCCTCGACGGCGAGGCGTTCGTAGCGCCGGGCCTGGGCCATCAGCCGCTCGGCTTCCTGGGCGTCCGCCGCCGCTCGCGCGAGCTGGGCGAGCTTCGCAGCCATCATCCGAAGCGCCAGTGGACTATCCGCCATGCGGCATCCCCCACGAACTCACTCCTTTTTTAGATAAATCCCGTGCGTACGACCGCAATCAGATAAGCCCCGCATTTTAGATAAATCCCGCGCACGCGGCCGCAATAAGCCCAATCCTCCGCGTCCTATTCTCACGCGACCTCGCCCAGGATGGAGTGGGCGTCGGTCCCGACCGCCGATGCGGCAGCGCGCTTGCTGGACAAGGCATTGCGCTCCACCCAGAGTCGGGCCATGGCCACCTCGCCCTCCGCCTCTCCGGCCGAAGCCCATGAGCTCGTCATCGTGGGCGGCGGGCTGGTGGGCTTGAGCCTTGGCATCGCTTGCGCCCAGGCCGGGCTCGATACGCTCGTCGTCGACCGCGAGGACCCTGCGGTCATGCGCGCCGATAGCTTCGACGGCCGCGCTTCGGCTATCGCTTATGGCTCGCAGCAAATCCTGTCGGCGCTGGGGATTTGGCCGAAACTCGCCGGGGAGGCGCAGCCGATCCTCGAGATCCGCGTTGCCGACGACAGTGCGCCGCTGTTCCTGCACTACGACCACCGCGAGGTCGGCGATGATCCGCTGGGCTGGATCGTGGAGAACACGGTGCTGCGCCGCGCGCTGCTGGCGCGCGTCACCGAGTTGGCGAACCTCATCCACGCGGCGCCGCAGAGCGTCGCCGGCGTCGAGCGGAGCCCGGCGGGCGCGCTGGTGCGGTTCGCCGGCGGCCACGCGATCCGCGCGCGGCTGGTGGCGGCGGCGGACGGCAAGGCCTCGCCGCTCCGCAAGACCGTGGGCATCCGCACGATCGCGTGGTCCTATCCACAGACCGGGATCGTCACCACCGTCGAGCACGAGCGGCCGCATTGCGGGGTCGCCATCGAGCATTTCCTGCCCGCGGGCCCGTTCGCGATCCTGCCCCTCACCGGCGATCGCTCGTCGCTGGTGTGGACCGAGCGCGCGGATCTGGCGCCGGTGATCCTCGCAATGGGCGCCGCCGATTTCGCCGACGAGCTCCGCCGCCGGTTCGGCGATTTCTTGGGCGCGGTCGAGCCGGTGGGACCGCGCTGGTCCTATCCGCTCACATTCCTGCACGCGGAGAGCTACGCGGCCGAGCGCCTGGCGCTGGTGGGCGACGCCGCCCACGTGATCCACCCGATCGCGGGCCAGGGCCTCAACCTCGGCTTGCGCGACGTGGCGGCGCTGGCGGAGGTGCTGGTGGACGCGCGCCGGCTCGGCCTCGACATCGGCGACGCCGAGGCGCTCCGCCGCTACGAGCGCTGGCGGAGGATGGACAACTGGATGCTCGCGGCGGTCACCGACAGCCTCAATCGCCTGTTCTCGAACGCGATCCCGCCGGTGAAGCTCGCCCGCGACGTGGGCCTCGCCGCGGTCAACCAGATACCGCCCTTGAAGCGTCTCTTCATGCGCCACGCCATGGGCGTGGTCGGCGCCCAGCCGCGCCTGGTGCGCGGCGAGCCGCTGTAGATATCTGTCGGAGGGAACGCGATGAATCGCAGGACCGGATTCGTGAAGCGTGCGGACGCGGCGATCTACTACGAGGCCGTGGGGAGCGGGCCGGCGCTGGTGTTCGCGCATGGGCTCGGCGGCAATCACATGTCGTGGTGGCAGCAGGTCGCGCATTTCGCCGATCGCTTCACCTGCGTGAGCTTCGCCCATCGCGGGTTCACGCCGTCGCGCGTCCAACCTGGCGCGGCGGGCGTCGAGGCCTACGCCGACGATCTCGAGGCGCTCGCGGATCATCTGGAGTCCGACAGCATCGCGCTCGTCTGCCAGTCGATGGGCGGCTGGACCGGGATCGATTTCGCCCTTCGATGGCCCGCGCGGGTGCGCGCCCTGGTGCTGGCCTCGACCTCGGGACGGATCGATTTCCGCACGGTCGAGGGACCGGAGCTTGCCAGCATCCAGACCTGGGAGAAGGACTCGGCGGCGGCGCGCGAGGCGTTGCCGGCGCGGAACATCCACGTCGCCGGCGGCGCGCGCATGGCCCGCGAGCAGCCGGCGCTGCACCTGCTCTATCAGGAGATCGACGCGCTCACGCCGCCGGAATGGAAAGCGACGATCCGGCAGCAGCTCTTCGCGCTTCGCACGACGCCCGCCGTGCGGCTGCGCCAGCTCGCGGTGCCCACGCTCTGGATCGTCGGCGACGAGGATATCGTCTTCCCGGCGGCCGCCGCGCCCGCGCTCGCGGGTCTCATGCCCAAGGCCGAGGTCGCGCGCGTCCGCGACGCCGGCCACTCCGTCTACTTCGAGCGGCCGCATCGGTTCAACGAGCTGGTGGAAAAGTTCCTGGCGGGATAGGTAGCGTGCGTGCTTCGAGACGCAATCCTTCGGATCGCTCCTCAGCATGAGGAGCTTTGGCTGCTGCAGAGCTCAGTCGTCCTCATCCTGAGGAGGCCGCGCAAGTGGCCGTCTCGAAGGGCGCACTATTTCTCTCGCGACATCCCCGCGGCCTGGAGCGCCTTTAGGTAATTGGCCCACCGTTTCTCCTGCTCCGCGCCGAGCTCACGCAGGTAGGCCCAGGAGTAGATGCCGGTGTCGTGCCCGTCGTCGAAGACGATGCGGATCGCGTAGTTGCCGACGGGCTCGACGGTCCTGATCGCGACCCGGGATTTACCGGGCACCAATTGTTTCTGGCCAGGGCCGCCGTGGCCCTGCACCTCCGCGGACGGACTCTCAACGCGCAGGTATTCCGCCGACAGCCGGACCGTCGTGCCGTCGTCGAAATCGATCTCGAGGCGCTTCTCGGCTGTCTTGAGTCGGATCTCGATCGGCCAGTGCGTCGTGCCGTGCTCGCTCACGGCTGGCCGTAACGCGCCTTCTCGCTATCGTCGAGCCGGCGCGCCTCGTCCACCAGCATGATCGGGATGCCGTCGCGGATCGGGTAGGCGAGGCCGGCCTCGAGGCTGATCAGCTCCTGGCGCTGCCGGTCATAGCGCAGCGCCGCCTTCGTCACCGGACAGACCAGGATCTCCAGCAGCTTCGGATCGACGTCGCTCTCGGCCATGGGAGACCTCCGTTTTCAATGCCGCACGTCGGCGCGCTCGGTGGCGACGGTGCCCGCCATCTCCAGCAGCGCGGTCAGGAGCCGGGCGCGTGCCGGCAGGCCCTCGGCCTCGAGCAGGCCCTGCTTCTCGCTGGGCGCGAACGGGCAGACCATCGCCAGCGAAGTGACGAGCCGGTCGTCGGGCGTCTTGGCGATGGCGTCCCAATCGGTCTTGACCTTGTGGCGCTTCAGGTAGGGCTTGAGCGCCGCCAGCAGCCGGTCGCGGTCGAAGCCGCCGGAGGCCGCCACGAGATCCCCACGGAAGCGTGCCCAGTCGACCCGCACGGGGCGGTAGCCTTTGACCCGCGCCAGCTCCTCGACGATCGCGAAGCGCGCGACGCCCGTGAGCGTGATCTCGTAGCGGCCCTCGTCCACCTCGCCGAATCCGGTGATGCGGCCGGCGCAGCCGATCGTATAGACCGTGGGATCGCCGGCGTCGCCCAAGCCCTCGCGCGGCTGGACCATGCCGATGAGCCGCGGATAGGCGAGCGCGTCGGAGACCATCGCGAGATAGCGTGGCTCGAAGATGTTGAGCGGCAACCGGCCGCGCGGCAGCAGCAGCACGCCCGTCAGCGGGAAGATCGGGATGACCGGCGGCAGCTGGTCGACGGCGAGATCGAACGGCGAGCCGCTCACGATCGTCCGCTCACGCAAAGAGGATCGACGAGAGACGCCGCCGAGATGCGATCGTGAGCGGATCGGTCGGCCCCATCGCCTCGAAGAACTTCAGCAGCTGCTTGCGCGCGGCCTCCTCGTTCCAGGCGCGGTTGCGCCGGATGATCTCGAGGAGCTCGTCGATCCCGGCCTCGCGCTCGCCCGCGGCGAAGAGCGCGGCGGCGAGCTCGTAGCGCGCCTCGAAATCCCTGGGGTTGCGCTGAACCCGCGCCTTGAGCTCGCCGAGCGCGCCCTTGGCTTTCTGCCCGGCCTCGGCGAGCTCGAGGCTCGCGCGGGCGGCGGCGATCTCGGCGTGGCCGGCGCTTTCCTTGGGCGCGCGGTCGAGCGTCTGCTTCGCGCGCTCGAGATCGTTCCGGCCGATATAGGCACGCGCCAGGCCCGCGATCGCGTCGGCATTGTCGGGCTCGTGCTGGAG
>DATFRA010000325.1:0-2757 GCA_035263705.1 Allostellaceae bacterium | reverse complement strand
GCGATCAGCGTGGGATCGCGCTCGAGGATCAGCCGTCCAGCGGTGTGAAATGCCTCGGCAAAATCGCCCATGAGCCGCCTCTGCCCGTCGCGCTCCCGCATTATGGCCGAACCCGGCGGCGGTCCAAAACGGGGGAAGCTGACATGCCGTTCGGGTATGGCTCGCGCGCGCCTGTTGACGCATAGTTCCGGCGCCGCTCGTGGTGGAATTTCGCGTCGAGCAGCCTACCTACGGTAACGGTACCGGCGTGTGCATGACGTCTGGCCGGGAAATGCGCACTGCCCGACGGAGGAGTGAATGCGGAGCACAGTGCTTCTGAACTTGCTGTTGCGGTCGGCCGCCGCCGCGGTCGCATCCATGCCCGGCGCGCATCTGGCGCTCGCGCAGGCTCCGCCCACGGTCACCGTTAGCGCGCCGCTCCAGAAGGAGATCGTCGAGTGGGACGAGTTCACGGGACAGTTCGCCGCCGTCGACTATGTGGAGATCCGCGCGCGGGTCAGCGGCTATCTCACCGAGATCCATTTCCAGGACGGTCAGATGGTCAAGCAGGGCGACCTGCTGTTCGTGATCGACCCGCGCCCATATGAGGCGACACTGGCCGCGGCGCGGGCGCAATTGGGACAGGCAAGCGCGCAGATCGACCTCGCGCAGCGCCAGCTGGAGCGCTCCGCCGAGCTGCGCAAGAAGGATTTCGAGCCCGCCAGCAGCTACGACCAGCGGGTCTCCGAGCTGAAAGTGGCGACGGCCGCCGGCGAAGCGGCAAAGGCCGCGATCCGCCTCGCGGAGCTCAACGTCGAATTCACGCGCATCACCGCGCCGGTGACCGGCCGGATCAGCAACCACCTCGTCAGCATCGGCAATCTCGTGAGCGGCGGCGAGGGCAATGGCACGACGCTGCTGACCACGGTCGTCTCGCTCGACCCCATCTATTTCAATTTCGACATGAGCGAGGGCGATTTCCTCGCCTATCAGCGCGCGACCGAGAAGGGCTTGCTAAGGTCGACGCGCGACAACTCGGTACCGGTGGCACTTCATCTCACCGACGAGAAAGGCTGGCCTCACGAGGGCAAGCTCAATTTCGTCGACAACCAGGTCGACCGAAGCTCAGGCACCATCCGCGTCCGGGCGGCGTTCCCGAACTCGGATTTCTCACTGACGCCAGGCCAGTTCGGGCGCATCCGAATCCCCGGCTCCGAGCCCTATCAGGCGATCCTGGTGCCCGACGCGGCCGTGGTCACGGACCAGTCGCGCAAGATCGTGATGACGGTGCTCGACGACGGCACGGTCAAGCCGAAGGTGGTGCGCACCGGGCCCACCTACGACAATCTCCGCATCATCCGCTCCGGCCTCGAGCCGAACGATCGAATCGTGATCGACGGGCTCGTGCGCGCGCGGCCGGGTGCCAAGGTCACGCCTCAGCCAGGAAAGATCGACCTCGAGGCCCAGGCCAACTGAGCCGCGCCCGCCGATGAACCTCTCCCACTTCTTCATCGACCGTCCGATCTTCGCGATGGTCGTCTCGATCTTCATTACGCTGATCGGCGGCATCGCCTATTTCTCGCTGCCGGTGGCGCAATATCCCGAGATCGCGCCGCCCACCATCGTGATCAGCGCCTCCTATCCGGGTGCCTCGGCCCAGGTCGTGAGCGACACCGTCGCCGCGCCGCTCGAGGAAGGCATCAACGGCGTCGAGAACATGCTCTATATGACGTCGCAGGCGACCAGCGACGGCAATCTCTCGCTCACGGTGACGTTCTCGCTCGGCACCGATCTCGACATCGCCCAGGTGCTGGTGCAGAACCGCGTGTCGGTAGCGCAGCCGCAGCTGCCCTCGGAGGTGCAGCGGGTCGGCGTCACCGTGCGCAAGAACTCGCCGGATCTCATGATGGTGATCCATCTGAGCTCGCCCGACGGCTCCCGCGACCAGCTCTACATCTCCAATTACGCGACCCTCCAGGTGAAGGACGTGCTGGCGCGGCTCGATGGCGTCGGCGACGTCCGCGTGTTCGGCGCGCGCGACTACTCCATGCGGATCTGGCTCGATCCCGAGAAGGTGGCCGCGCGTGGCCTCACGGCGGGCGACGTGGTGACGGCTCTTCAGGGCCAGAACGTGCAGGTGGCCTCGGGCGTGCTGAACCAGCCGCCGGTGCCGAAGTCCGGCGCCTTCGAGATCAACGTGGAGACCTTGGGGCGTCTCGTCGACCCGCGGCAATTCGACAACATTATCGTGCGCACCGACGCCAACGGCCGCGTCACCCGGGTTCGCGACATCGCGCACTCGGAGCTCGGTGCCCAGGACTACAACGCCAACGGCTATCTCGACGAGCGATCGGCCGTGCCGCTGCTGATCTTCCAGCGGCCGGGCTCGAACGCGCTCGCGACGGCGGACCGGGTGCTGGCAACCATGCAGCAGCTCGCGAAAGATTTCCCGGAAGGCCTCAAATACGACATCGTCTACAATCCTACCCAGTTCATCGCCGAATCGGTCCGCGAGGTGTACAAAACGATGGCGGCCGCGGTGGTCCTCGTGGTCGTGGTGGTGATCCTCTTCCTGCAGACGTGGCGCGCCTCGATCGTCCCGATCGTGGCGATTCCGGTGTCCCTGGTCGGCACCTTCGTAGTGCTGGCGGCAGCGGGCTTCTCCCTCAACAATCTCTCGCTCTTCGGCCTCGTGCTGGCGATCGGCATCGTGGTCGACGACGCGATCGTGGTCGTCGAGAACGTCGAGCGCCTGATCCGAGAGGGCATGTCGCCCAG
>DATFRA010000324.1:0-12269 GCA_035263705.1 Allostellaceae bacterium | reverse complement strand
GAGCGGCTGGGCCTGATCCGGTTCGGCAGCCGCACCGATGTCTACCTGCCGGCGGACTGGGCGCCGCTGGTGGTGAAGGGCCAGCGCGTGATTGGCGGCGAGACCGTGATTGCCGACGCCGCCTCGCGCGAGGCGCAACGCGAAGGGAGATCGCACTGATGCTGAGGCGACCGCAGATGCGCGTCCGGGTTCGGGTGCAGCCGATGCACTTCTCGTTCAACCGGATGATCCCGAACATCCTCACACTGCTGGCGCTTTGCGCGGGCATGACCGGCATTCGGCTGGCGATCGTCGGCAAGTTCGAGGCGGCGGTCGCCGCGATCATCGTGGCCGGCATCCTCGACGGGCTCGACGGCCGCATTGCGCGCCTCCTCAAGGGCACCTCGAGCTTCGGCGCCCAGCTCGATTCGCTCTCCGATTTCGTGAGCTTCGGCGTGGCGCCGGCGGTGATGCTCTACGTCTGGACCATGGAGCAGTTCCACGGCTTCGGCTGGGCGGTGGTGCTGATCTTCGCGGTCTGCTGCGGGCTCCGGCTCGCGCGGTTCAATGCCCAGCTCGGCCAGGAGTTGCCGCCCTACGCCTATCACTTCTTCACGGGGGTGCCGGCGCCCGCGGGCGCGGGCCTGGTGATGGTGCCGATGTTCGCGGCCTTCGAGTTCGGCGACACCTTCTTCCGCACGCCCACTCTCAACACCTTCTGGATCCTCGCGGTGGCGGGGCTGATGGTGAGCCGGCTCCCGACCTTCGCGCTGAAGCGCTTCCACGTACGGAGCGAGTGGGTACTGCCCACGCTCCTGGGCATCGGCGCGATGGCGGCCTTCCTCACCACCGAGCCCTGGGCGACGCTGCTGGTGGTCGGCGTGATCTACGTCGGCTCCTTCCCGTTCAGCATCAGCCATTACCGCAAGCTCAAGCGCACCGCCGACGAGATGCGCGCCGCCACGCTCCGGGTCGCGAGCGAGGCTGGCGCGGCGGTGCCTCCGGGGAAGTGAACTCGATTGTCTCCCCGATGATCGGGAAACTCGCAATCGCGGCGGTGCTCGCGCTCCTAAGCGCCGCCGCGCAGGCGCAATCCGGCAAGCTCACGCTCTACACCTCGCAGCCCGACCGGATCGCGGCGGAGACGGTGGCGGCGTTCAACAAGCAGCACCCCGGCGTCACCGTCGAGACCTTCCGCTCCGGTACCACCGAGGTGATGAACAAGCTCGCGGCGGAGTTCCTGGCAGGCGATCCCAAGCCCGACGTGCTCTTCATCGCCGATGCCGTCACCATGGAAAGCCTCAAGGCCGACGACCGATTGCTCGCCGACCCCGAGGCGGATGTGACGGCGTTTCCCCCCGCGGCCTACGACCGAGAGAAAACCTATTTCGGCTCGAAGCTCATCACCACGGGCATCGTCTACAACACCGCGGCGCCCCGCCCGCAATCCTGGCTCGACCTGCTGGCGCCGGCGGCGAAAGGTCAGGTGGTGCTCCCGAGCCCGCTCTATTCGGGTGCGGCGGTGATTCACATGGCCGCGGTCAGCGCCGCGCCCATGCTCGGGACCGACTATTATGCAAAGCTCGCGGAGAATCGTGCGATCGCAGTGCAGGGCAATGGCGCCGTGGTCACTCAGGTCGCGGGCGGGCAGCGGATGTACGGCGTGCTCGTCGAGTTCATGGCGCTCAACGCCAGGGCCAAGGGCTCGCCCGTGGACTTCGTCTTTCCCAAAGAAGGCGTGAGCGCGGTCACCGAGCCGGTGGCTATCCTCAAGACCGCGAAGAATCCGGAAGCCGCGAAAGCCTTCGTCGCCTTCATCCTCTCGAAGCCCGGGCAAGAGCTGGCGGCCGCGCAGGGCTTCCTGCCGGCGCGCACCGACGTGGCGCCGCCGCCGGGCTTCCCGAAGCCCGCCGAGCTCACGATCCTGCCACTCGACATCGCGGCGGCGACGCGCGATACGCAGGCGCTCAAGGAGCGCTTCAGCCAGCTCTTCGGCGGCTGAGCGCTTGCTGCGGCGATTGGGCGCCACGGCGAGCGAGCAGGCGCTCTGCCTCGGTCTTATCGTCTTCGTCGGCGCGATCTCCGCGGCGCCATTGGCGCGATTGCTCCTCGAGGGTATCGCACCCGGCGGCCGGCTCGATCTCGGCGTGCTCGCAAGCGTGCTCGGCGCACCGCGCACTTGGCTCGCTGCCGAGCGCACCCTTGCGACCGTGCTCGTGTCGACCGCAATCGCGACAGTGCTGGGTGGCGCCTTCGCGCTGCTGGTCGGCGCCACCGATCTCCGCGGCAAGTCGGCGCTCGCCTTCATTTTCCTGCTGCCGCTGATGATTCCATCGCAGGTGACCGCGATCGCCTGGATCAACCTGATGGGTCCCGCGAGCCCGCTCCTGAAGACGCTGGGTCTCGCGCCCGCGCCGGGCACACCGCATCCGCTCTACGGCTTTGCGGGCATCAGCGCGGTCATGGGGTTGGAGCATGCGCCGCTGGTGTTCCTGGCGTTCCGCGCGGGGCTCAAGACACTCCCCGGCGAGGTCATCGAGGCGGCAGAGCTGCAAGGCGCCTCGCGCTTCCGCATCATCGGGACCATCGTGCTGCCGATGACGCTGCCGGCGCTCGCGGCGGGCGCCGCTCTCGCATTCGTTTCAGCGCTCGGCAATTTCGGCACCCCCGCGCTCCTTGGCATCCCTGCGGGCTATTCCGTGCTCACCGTGCTGATCTACCAACAGCTTGCGGGCTTCGGCCCGAATGCCATCCCCGAGACGGCCGTGCTGTCGCTGCTGCTCGGCTTACTCGCGCTCGTCGGCATCGCAGCCGAGCGCTGGCTCAGCCGGCGGCATGACGTCCGGGCGGACCAGCTGCACGCCCGCCGTCTGATCTCGCTCGGGCATGTTGCGCCCTTCTTCGAAGCGTCGGCCTGGGGGCTGCTGGCGCTGATCGTGGCGGTGCCGTTGGCGGCGCTGGTGGCGGCGGCGCTGGTCAAGGCCTACGGCCTGCCGCTCACGAGCGACACGCTCACGCTCGATAACCTCAGCTACGTCCTGACCGAGCATGCCGCGACCGCGCGGGCGGCGGCGAACAGCCTGCTCCTCGCAGCCACCACTGCCGTGATTGTCGCCGGGATCAGCGCCCTGCTCGGATACCTGGTCGTGTGGCGCGATAATGCGATCTCGCGTGGGCTCGCGATCGCGGCCGAGCTGCCGTACGCGTTGCCCGGCATGGTGCTCGCGCTGGCGACCATCCTGGTCTTCTTGCAGCCCCTGCCGCTCGTTCACGTCTCGCTCTACGGCACGCTCGGCATCATCCTCGCGGCCTATCTCGCACGCTTCCTGGTGCTGGCGCTCAAGACCACCGTCGCGGGCTATCTGCAGATCGACAACGCGCTCGAGGAGGCTGCGGCGCTCGAGGGCGCAGGGCTCTGGCGCCGGATCGCCTCGGTGATCCTGCCGCTCGCGGCCCCCGCGGTCGCCGCCGGCGCCGTTTTGGTGTTCCTGGTGGCGCTCAACGAGCTCACGGTCTCGGCGCTCCTGTGGTCCGCCGGACACGAGACCCTCGGGGTCGTGGTCTTCAGCCTCGAGCAAGCCGGCGATAGCACGCTCGCCGCCGCGCTCTCGGTCCTGGTGGCGGCGGCAACCGTGGCCCTGATGGCGCTCGCGACCGTCGCCGCCCGCCGCCTGCCACAGGGCGTGCTGCCCTGGCAGGGGTGAGCGCGCGGGGATCTTCCCGTGCTCGGCGAGAGCCCCGGCTGTCAAGCTCCGCGCGGCTGCAGCGCGAATGCCTGCGCCAGCAGCTCGTAGGATCTGAGCCGCGGCGCGAAGGCGTGGCAGATGGTGACGGCGACGATCTCGTCGACGCCGTAGCGCTCGGCGAGTTCGACGATGCGCGCTTTCACTTGCTCCGGCGCGCCGATCACCATGCGGCGGCGGTTCATGGCGATGCGCAGGCGCTCCTCGCGGTTGTAGGGGTGGGCCTCGGCATCGGCGATCGAGGGCACGGGGCCGAGGTAGCCCTGGTCGAGTCGGAGCCGCCAGAGGTCGCGGCTTTGCGCGAACCGGAGCGCCTCCGCCTCGGTGTCCGCGCAGAGTACGAAGACGCCGATGCTGCCAAGGGGCGCCGCGAGATGCGCCGAGGGCCGGAAGCGGTTGCGGTAGGCTGCCATTACCTCGACGCCGCCCTGATCGGTGATGAAATGCGCGAAGGAATAGGCGCAGCCGAGATAGGCCGCCACCAGCGCGCTCTGGTCGCTGGAGCCGAGCAACCACACCTCAGGCCGGCCCGAGGGCTCCGGCGTCACGCGAATGCGCGCGAAGGGATGGTCCGCCGGCAGTCCGTCGCCGAGATAGCCCAGCAGATCCCGCACCTGGCTCGGATAGTACTCGGCGCCGATGGCGCCGGGTCCCGCCTGAAGCGCGCGATCGGTGACCGGGTCGCTGCCGGGCGCGCGCCCGATGCCGAGATCGATGCGGCCGGGATAGAGCGTCTCCAGCACGCGGAACTGCTCGGCGACTTTGAGCGGGCTGTAGTGGCTCAGCATCACCCCGCCGGAGCCCACGCGCATGGCCGAGGTGGCGGCGGCGACCCGCGCGATCAGCACCTCTGGCGCGGCGCCCGCAAGGCCCTCGGTCGCGTGATGCTCGGCGAGCCAATAGCGGTGATAGCCCCAACGCTCCGCCGCCTGCGCCAGCGCGATGGTCTCGTTGAAGGCATCCGCCGCCGTGCCACCCGCACGCACCGGCGATTGATCGAGGACGCTGAGGATCATAGGCACGCGCTCAGCTGTGCTCGCGCGTGGCGGTGAAGCGAACCTTCGGCCATTCCTTCGTGGTGGTGTCGAGGTCCCACTTGTTGCGGGCGAGATAGACGGGCACGCCGTCGTGGTCCTCGGCGGTCGTGGAGGGATTGCGGTCGAGGAAGCGCTTGAGCTCCGCGGGATCCTCGCTCGCGACCCAGCGTGCGGTGATGAAGGGTGCCTCCTCGATCCGCACGCCGAGCCCGTACTCGGCCTTGATGCGGGCCGCCAGCACGTCGAGCTGCAGCGGGCCTACAACGCCCACGATCCAGTCTCCGCCCGCGACCGGTCTGAAGATTCGGGTGACGCCCTCCTCCGCGAGTTGCTCGAGGGCGCGCGCCAAGTGCTTCGACTTCAGGGGATCGTCGAGCCGAACCCGGCGCAGGATCTCGGGCGCGAAATTCGGGATGCCCGTGACGCGGATCGCCTCGCCCTCGGTCAGGGTATCGCCGATCCGGAGCGTGCCATGGTTGGGGATGCCGATGATGTCGCCGGGCCAGGCCTCCTCGGCGAGGTTGCGCTCGCGCGCGAGGAAAAAGACCGGGTTCTGGATCGCCATCATGCGGCCGCTGCGGCCATGGCGCAGCTTCATGCCACGCCGGAACCGGCCGGAGCAGAGGCGCAGGAAGGCGATGCGGTCGCGGTGCTGCGGATCGATGTTAGCCTGCACCTTGAAGACGAATCCGGTGACCTGATCCTCCGTCGGATTGACAGGGCGCGGCTCCGCTGGCTGCGGCCGCGGCGGCGGCGCGAGCTCGGCGACGCCGCGGATCAGCTCGCGGACGCCAAAGTTATTGAGGGCGCTGCCGAAATAGACCGGAGTCAGATGCCCCTCGCGATAGGACGTGGCATCGAACGGCTTGCAGAGGCCGCGTGCCATCTCGACGTCCTCGCGGAGCTTTTTGAGCGCCGCAGTCGGCAGCAGGTTATCGAGCTGGGGATCGTCGAGGCCCTGACAGCGCACCGGCTCGGTCACGCGTTCGCCGGCGCCGCGCTCGAACAGCAGCAGCGCGTCCTGGAACAAGTCATAGGTGCCGAGGAAGTCGCGGCCCATGCCGATGGGCCAGCTCGCGGGCGTCACGTCGAGCGCCAGGGTGCGCTCGATCTCGTCGAGGAGGTCGAAGGGGTCGCGGCTCTCGCGGTCGAGCTTGTTGACGAAGGTGATGATGGGTACATCGCGGAGCCGGCAGACCTCGAAGAGCTTCAGAGTTTGCGCCTCGATACCGCGGGCGGCGTCCAGCACCATGACGGCGCTGTCGACCGCGGTGAGCGTCCGGTACGTATCCTCGCTGAAGTCCTGGTGGCCGGGCGTATCCAGCAGATTGAACGTGACGCCGTCGTGCTCGAACGTCATCACGGCGGAGCTCACGGAGATGCCGCGCTCGCGCTCGATCTCCATCCAGTCGGAGCGCACACGGCGACGCTCGCCCTTGGCCTTCACCTCGCCCGCGAGCTGGATCGCGCCGCCGAACAGCAGCAGCTTCTCGGTGAGCGTGGTCTTGCCGGCGTCAGGGTGCGAGATGATCGCGAAGGTGCGCCGGCGCGCGATCTCGGTAGCGAGCGTGGTGTCGATCGTGTCCATGGAGCCCGCCTCTCTAGCGGGAAACACTGTCTCGGTGCAACCGAAACAACCGGATGAGGCGGTTCGCTGATGATGTGAAGTTGTTCCAAATTAGAGGATCAGAACATGCAAAAAATTTCAGCCAAGCCTGTTGAAACGACATGAATACGTCACACATCAATTATTGGCGCAACTGCCGGAGGATGCCCAACAAGCATGACTCCACCGGATCAGTATCGAATAGCGCCAGACCCAAGGCTCGATCGCGTGATCGAGCAGATGGCTTCAATAGCCACCTAGACGAACCCCGCCATCAGGCACCGCCGGGCGGGGTTCGCGCGTCGAGGAACCCCGCGGATCAGTGCGCGCCCCAGGGCATGATCGGCACCGTGCTGATCGCGTTGGCGGGCGACCCGTTGATCAGTTTCGAGCTGATCGCAAGGTAGACCAGCGTGTGATGCTTCTCGTCGGGGAGCCGGTAGATCCGGGTCGCCTTGAAGAAGATGCTGGTCTTCTCGGTGAAGGCCTCCTCCTCCCGGGGCAGTTTCGAGAGGTCGACGCTGATCGGGCCCGTTTGCCGGCAGGCAACCGAGAAGTTCGAGGGGTCCTCGTTGAGGCCGAGGGGCTGGCCCCAGCCGCCTTTCCGGGCCTGGGAGATGTGGCAGGTGACGCCGGGCACCTTGGGGTCGTCGAACTCGCTCACGCAGACCTTGTCGTTGGGCGAGAGCAGCTTGAAGGTCGTGCTGACGCAGGCGAGATCGTCGGCCCGTGCGCTGCCGCCCGCGGCGAGCAATACCGCGGCAGCCATCAAGAACGGTCTCATGGGTTGATTATCCTTCGGCTGGATAGGCTTGAAACGGAAAGGGCGGAGCCTGCGGCCCCGCCCTTCTTAGTCCACCGGTATCCCGAGCGATCAGGACCCGTTGTAGGCCGCTGCCGTGTGCTCCGGGCAGGCCAAGGCGGGTGCCGCAACGGTGGCGACGCCGACCAGGGCCAGCAGGACGAGAGCAAGGATGCTACGCATCATCGCCTCCAAGGTAGGACCAACGCCCGACAGGATGATCCATCCCGCGCCTGCCTGGCAAGTCCGCGCCGCCGCGTCATCAGGATGTGAGGCACACTCAACTCTCGGGCGCTTGCCACGGCCTGCTTCAAGCCGGACGCGCTTCTCCGTCAGTGCTCACCGGCCCGACCTCGACCACGGCTCCATCGTCGCGGCGGCCGCGCGACCAGTCGAGCCGGCGGGTCACGATCATCACGACCGAGAGCGCCGTGAAGAGCGCCAACGATCCCACGACCAGTGAATACGTCTCCAGGCTGAGCAGCACATAGAGGAAGGCGAAGAGCACCGCCAACACGCTTGCGAACACGGTGGCGCGCCGGGTGCTGCGGGTGACCGCGGCCGTGTAAAGCGAGGCCTGGAGCAACACCATCAGTGAGCTCAGAACGTAGCCGCCGTTGAAACCCAGGGGCTCGCTCAACGAGATCAGCAGCAGCGCGAAGAGCGCGATCGAGAGACCCAGCAGCCCATACTGGATGATATGAATTCGCACGCCCGCAATAGTCTCGAACAGGAAGTACGTCAAGAAGGAGAGCGCGAGGAACAGCAGCGCATATTTCGAGGCGCGGTCCACCATGTGATAGGTCGGCATCGCTTCCAAGAGCTCGACGCCGATCTGATCCTCGGCGTTGCGCCAGCTGTGCTCGCTGGGAAAGGCCTGGAGCGAGGACCACATCCAGCGCCCAGTGGCGAGATTACTGGAGACGTGCCAGCTTGCCTCGAATCCGTCGCTGCCGACTTTGGACGCGGAGGGCAGCAGCGCCCCCACGAAGCTCGGAGATGACCAGGGTGCCGAGACGGTGAAATCGACCTCCTTGCCGAGCGGCGCAAAGCGAAACGCCTGGGTCCCTCGCAACTCGAGCCGGGTCTCGAACGGGATCGCCTCGTCTCCCTTGGGCGGTCCGTTGAGCGTGGGCCGCGCGACGACGTAGAGCTCCTTGCCGCAGCCGGCGTCGCTGCCTTTACCGCAATCGTCCCAGGGAATCTGCTGCCCGTTCCAATTGAGCATGACGCTCGACTTGAGCGCGCGCAGATCAGCGGCGGTCAGGATGATGAAAGCATCCTGCCAGAGCGGCACCGTGGAGCGATCGAGCGCCGCCGCCTCGCGTGACAGCAGGAACGTGCCGCTCAAGGACACATCGGCGGTATAGACGATCGAGTGAAACAGCCCGCGCTTGCGCAGCTCCGGTGCCAGGTGCGCCGAGACCTTGAGCTGGCTTGGCGCAAGGTGAAGGTACCGCTTCGGCTTGTCGGGCGTCGTCCAGTAGGGCACCACCAGGACCGGACCGAGCACCGACTGCGAAGGCCCCCAGCTCCGCTGGAACTCCGCGGCCACCTCGGCCTGCCGGGCCTCGCGCTCCTTGATGAGGCCCGAGACATAGTCCAGCGGGATCAGCATCAACAGGAGCAGGAAACCGATCAGCAGCACCTTGACCGCGGGAATCGACATGAGCCGGACGAGACCCGCGCCCCCCGAGTGCGTGCCCGGCGTCGCGGGCGCAATGGTTTCCTCGGCGGTCATAAGCCCTCCCAATGGCGATCCCGTGCCTCGGCGCAAGCGTCTCGCGCAAGGCACCGGAACCTTGGCGAGGCCGCGTGGGGCGGCGATGACGGCGCCGCGGCAAACCCATGATTTGATCGTGACGATTTCGTGGAGCCAGGCGCCAGCCAGGGTCTACAGTCTCGCTCCCCGTCCCGCGGTGTAGTCGACCGGTACCCGCGTTGTCCGGTTGAAGGCCTCGGTGACCCGCGTCAGCAGGTCGAGGAACCGCTGGCGCTCGCGCGCGGGAAGCGGCGACAGCAGCCGCTGCTGCGCGCGCCGGGCGCTCGCAACCATGCGGTCCAGTAGCGCGGCACCCGTACGCGTCAGCCGGAGCTCGCGCCGGCGCAGATCGCCGGCACCCATCGCGCGCGCGATCAGCCCACGCTCGGCGAGCTTGCGCACCACGAGGCCGGTGGTGGAACGGTCGAGACCCAGGAGCCGCGCCAGCGTGTTCTGGTCGATTCCAGGCCGTCGCTCGAGGATCACGAGCACGCCATATTGCGTGGGTGTGATGCAGCTCTCGCGGGCTTCCTCCAGGAAGATCGCCACCGCGATCTGGTGCGCGCGGCGGATCATGAAGCCGGGCCGCCGGTAGATGTCCTCCAGCGACTCGGTCCGGGCCGATCGGGCGCGGGTGCCTGGCATGGCCGAGAGTGTGCGGGAGCGAAGGCCTTCGAGCAAGCACCTGGATTGACAGACGTCTGATCGTCAGTACGCTTATCAAAAAAGAGGGCGCGGCGATCGAGGAGTGGGAGTATCCATGACGGCGCGCGAGCCGGTGATCATCGTGGGCGCGGGGCCCGCGGGGCTGACGGTGGCGGTGAGCCTCGCGCTGCAGGGCGTTCCGGTCATCGTGCTCGAGAGCGAGCCCGAGCTGCCGCGCGACCTGCGCGCCGGCAGCTTCCATCCGCCGACCGTGGAGATGCTGGGGCCGCTCGGCATCGCGGAGGATTTCCTGTCGCTCGGCATCAGGGTGGCGCGCTGGCAGATTCGCCAGCGCCGCGAGATCGTGGTCGAGTGGGACTTGGGCCTGATCGCGGATGCGACGCCCTACCCGTTCCGGCTGCATGTCGAGCAGTACAAGCTGACACCGCTGCTGCTCCGACGGCTCATGGCGGTCGGCGGAGCGGCGGTGCGCTTCCGCCACGCCTTCCTCGACGCGACCCAGGACGCGGACGGCGTCACCGCGCGGGTCGAGACGCCCGGCGGCATCGAGAGCCTGCGCGGGCGCTACCTCGTGGGCGCCGACGGCGGGCGGAGCGCGGTGCGCCACGCCATGGGCGTCGACTTCGAGGGCTTCACCTGGCCCGAGCGGTTCCTGGTCGCGAGCACGCCCTACGACCTCGCGCCGCACGGGTTCACGCCCAATGCATATGTCTCCGATCCCGTGGAATGGGCGGCGATCTTCAAGATGCCGCACGAGGGTCCGCCGGGACTCTGGCGCGTGCTGGTGCCCACCGACCCCGATATGCAAGAGGAGGCGTTGCTGGACGCGGCTTACGTGGAGCAGCGCCTGCAGGTCTTCCTGCCGCGGGCGCAGCGCTACGAGGTTACCTACAAGAGCACCTACAAGGTGCATCAACGAGTCGCGCGCGAGTTCCGCGTCGGGCGCATGCTGCTGGTGGGCGACGCCGCTCACGTCAACAATCCGCTGGGCGCCTTCGGCCTCAACGGCGCGCTGCACGCCGCCGTCAACCTCGGCGAGAAGCTCGGGCCCGTCTGGCGCGGCGAGGCGGAGGAGAGCCTGCTCGACCGCTACGTGCGTCAGCGCCGCCACGCCAATATCGAGTTCGTGCAGGCCCAATCGATCCGCAACAAGGAGCTGCTGCAGGAGCGCGATCCCGCGGTGCGCGCCGAGCGCCTGGCGGAACTCCGCCGCACAGCGGCCGACCGCACACGGGCGCGCGAGTTCCTGCTCCGGAGCTCCATGATCGCGAGCGTGCTCCGCGCCGCCGAGGTCGCCTGAGAGGCCGCGGTCTTGACCAAGACCTGTCGCAAAACGGCTCTGTGGCAAATCTATTCCATCGGTCTTTTGGCAGGTGACGAGGGATGAGACCGCCGCGCCCAGCCGTACTCATAGCAGCGTTCCCTCGAACCCGGAGCCCGCTATGCGTGCACTCTTGGCATCGATCGCGATATCCCTCCTGGTCGCCGCTTGCGGCGGCCCGAACCAGACTGGCGGTACCCTCGTCGGCGCCGGGCTCGGCGCCCTCGCCGGCAACCAATTCGGTCACGGCAGCGGCCGAGTCGCCGCCACCGCCGGTGGCGCCGTGCTCGGCGGGCTGATCGGCGGGGGCATCGGCGCCAGCGCGGACCGCGCCAACGGCTATTACTACGGCGGACCGTACAACTCCTATTACGCTCCGCCGCCGCAGCCGTATTACTACGGCTCACCGCAGCCGTACTACTACGGCTATGGCTACCCGCCAGCGAGCTATTACGGATACTGAGTCCGCGGCGCAGCGAGGCGCCGCCCTGCTCGCACCAGCCGTAGGGTGAAGAGCACCGCCAACAACACGGCGTCGATCAACGTCTCCGCCCGCGTGAAGCGGCCGGCCATGGCGAAATGCAGGTAGGAGAGGGCGGCGGCGGGATAGACGAGCCAATGGACCCGGCGCCAGGTTCGCGCACCGAGCCGCCGCACCGAGCCGTCGGTCGAGGTCGCCGCCAGCGGCACCAGCAGGAGCGCGCCCGCGAGCCCGACGGAGAGGTAAGGGCGCGCGACGACCTCGCCCGCGAGAAAGCGCCAATCGAAACCATAGTCCTTGGTCCACATCGCCAGATGCACCAGCGCGTAGAACGCCGCGAAGAGCCCGATCATGCGGCGCAGATCGAGCGGCCAGCCCCAGCCGGCGGCGCGGGCCAGCGGCGACAGCACGAGGCTGAGCAGCAACAACCTGAGCGACCACAGACCGGTGGTCTGGATCACCGGCGGATAGGGATCGGCAGCGAGCGCGCCCCAGAATACCCCGCGCGCCAGCTGAAGCAGCGGCACCGACACCGCGGCGAAGACCGCGACTTTCAGCGCGCACCGCTCGAGCCTAGTCAAGGGAGCCTCATGGCCGCCGGATCATGCCCGAGCGGCCACAACCGCGGTAGCAGCGGCTGGTTCACATACGATTGACAATCCCGCGACCCAGACCCCTTGATCGCCGATAATCCAGGTCCGCTTGGAGCGCGACGTTGTCCTCGACCGCCCTCACCCGGTATTTCACGCTCTTTGCGGCGGGCTGGATCGTGGCCATGACCTGGAAGATCTATCCGCAATTCAAGGACACGCTCCGGGTCGACGGGCGCATCGTGGCTCTCGACGACTATGTCGAGGATGCCTGCACCGAGC
>DATFRA010000323.1:0-4415 GCA_035263705.1 Allostellaceae bacterium | reverse complement strand
AAGGCGCCAAGGATCGGACCGAAGAGCGTGCCGATGCCGCCGAGGATCACCATCATCAACAGGCTTCCGGACTCCTGCCAGCCGAAGAAGGCGGGGTTGACGTAGCCGTACTGCGCAGCCTCGAGATATCCCGCGAGCCCCGCGAGCGCGCCCGCGAGCACGAAGACCGCGAGCTTATAGCGGAAGACGGGATAGCCCAACGCGCGCATGCGCGGCTCGTTGGCGCGGACGCCCAGGATGACATGGCCGAATAGCGAGCCGAGCACGGTGCGCAGCAGCGCATAAGTCGCCACCATCAGCGCGAGCGCCAGGTAATAGAAGTGCACGCGGTTGCCGAGATCGAAGGGCCGCCAGCCCAGGATCGTCGCGTCGGGCTTCACGTAGATATAGGCGCCGTCGGAGCCACCGAGCGCCTTCGAGGCGGTGGTGAAGTAGTAGAGCATCTGCGCGAAGGCCAACGTCACCATGATGAAGTAGACGCCGGAGGTGCGGAGCACCAGCGCGCCGATGACGCAAGCGGCGGTCGCCGCGACCGCGATGGCGATCGGGAGCGAGAACCAGAGGCTCGCGGCCGCGTATTCCGGCGAGAGCAGCATCAGCGTATAGGCGCCGAGGCCGAAGAAGGCCGCATGGCCGAGGCTGACGAGGCCGGTGAAGCCCACGAGGAGATCGAGGCTCATGGCGAAGACGGCGAAGACCATGATCTTCGCGAGGAGCTGCAGGTAGAAGACGCTGCCGACCAGCGGATAGAGGGCGAGCGCCGCCACCGCCGCAAGCAGCAGCGCGCGCAGGAGCGGCGGTGGCGCAGTCACTCAGGCCCGCCCGAAGAGCCCGGCCGGCCGCCACAGCAGCACGGCGGCCATCAGCATGTAGACGGTCATGCCAGCGATCTCCGGCGCCAGCACCTGGCCGAAGGTGTCCGTGAGCCCGATGACGAGCGAGCCCAGGAAGGCGCCCTTGATCGAGCCGATGCCGCCGATCACCACCACCACGAAGGAGACGATCAAGATCTGGTTCCCCATGCCCGGATAGACCGAGGCCACCGGCGCCGCGATCATGCCCGCGAACGCCGCCAGCGCCACGCCGGCGGCAAACACGATGCGATAGACGAGACCGATGTCGATGCCGAGCAATTCCACCATCTCGCGGTTGTTGGCGCCGGCGCGGATGGTCATGCCGAGCCGCGTGCGCTGGATCACCAGCGCCATCAGCCCTGCCACGCCGAGACAGATCGCCGACATCAGGAGCCGGTAGACGGGATAGGAGAGCGTGTCGGTGAGGCGAATCGAGAAATCGAACAGCGCGGGGATCGGAATCCCATGCACGTCGTCGCCGACGATAATGCTGCGCAGCTCCTCCATGATCAGGATCAGGCCGTAGGTCAGGAGAACCTGATAGAGGTGGTCGCGCCGGTAGAGTCGGCGGAACAGGAGCAGCTCCAGCACGAGACCGATCGCGACGCTCAGGGGTATGCCGAGGAGGATCGCGAGCCAGAGATTGCCCACGAGCCCGGTCAGCGAGAAGGCAATATAGGCGCCCATCATGTAGAAGCTGCCATGGGCGAGATTGATCACGCCCATGATGCCGAAGATGAGCGTGAGCCCGCTCGCCACCAGGAAGAGCAACAGCCCGTACTGAACGCCGTTCAGGACTTGAATGAGGACAATATAGCCGTCGGCCATGGAAGCTTTGAGCTATCAGCTTTCGGCCGATGCGGAAATGCCGAATCGTTGCGGTCGCCCGCCTCGCACCGGAGGCCGCCCGGTGTGCTTACACCATCTTGCAGCCGTGCGCGGGATCGTTGAGCGCCTTCGCGGCGACGCTGACGTACTTGTTCTCGAGCCCCTCGACCTTGCGGAGGTAGATGTCCTGGATCGGGTTGTGCGCCTTTGAGAGCGTGAACTTGCCGCGTGGGCTGTCGATGGTGGTTTTCTCCAAGGCGGCGACCAGCGCGTCGCGCGCACCGACATCGCCCTTGACCGTGCCGAGGCCGGCGACCAGGAGCTGGCCGGTGTCGTAGCCCTGCACCGCATAGACGTCCGGGTCGCGGTTGACGGCGCTCTTGAACGCGGCGCGAAAACTCTTGTCCCTGGGGATGTCTAGGCCGTCGGCGTAGTGCAGCGTCGTCTCGAGTCCCTGTGCGGCCTCGCCCTGGGCCTGGAGCGTGCCGTCCGTGAGGAAGCCCGGCCCCACCAGCGGAATGGCCTTGCGCAGCCCCGCCGCGACATAGTCCTTGACGAAACTCACGGCGCCGCCGCCCGCGAAGAAGGCGTAGACCACGTCGGGCTTGATCGAGGCGATCTGTGTCAGGAGCGCCTGGAACTCGACCTGCGGGAAGGGCAGGTAGAGCTCGTTCTCGACCTTGCCGCCGCCGGCTTCGAAGCCCTCCTTGAAGGCGCCGTTCGATTCCTTACCGGCGGCATAATCCCAGCTGATGGCGACGGCCCGCTTCTGCCCGCGCTCCGCGGCGACCTTGCCCATGGCAAAACCCGGCTGCCAGTTGGAGAACGAGGTCCGGAAGATGTTGGGCGCGCAGAGCGGGCCGGTCGCCGCACCCACGCCGGCGTTCGGGATCACCAGGAGCGCGTTGTTGTCGGCGGCGACCTTGACCATGGCGGCGGCTACTCCGGAATGCACGGTTCCGATGAGCACGTCGACCTTGTCGCGGGTGACGAGCTTGGTGGCGTTCTCTGTCGCCTTGGCGGGCTCCGACTCGTCGTCGACCACGGCGTACTCGATGTCGCGGCCGCCGAGCTTGCCGCCGGCCTCGCTGATCGCAAGCCGGAGCGCGTCGTCGATGTTCTTGCCGAGCGCCGCATAGGTGCCGGTGTAGGGCAGCATGAGACCGAGCTTGATCTTGGCGGCTTGCCCGATGGCGAAGCGCACTGGCAAGAACGTGCTCGCGGCGGCGACGCCGGCGGTTGCGGCAATGCCCGTGAGAACGCGCCGGCGACTGTCATGCCTGGTCATGATCGGTGCCTCGCTACCCTGGTCTTCCCGTTGATTCTCTGAGTGCGCGCAGCTTGAAGCGCTGGATCTTGCCGGTGGCGGTCTTCGGCAGCTCGTCGACGAATTCGATCCAGCGTGGATATTTGTAGCGCGCGAGCCGTGCTTTCACATGCTCCTGCAGCGCCGCGGCGAGCGCAGGACCGGGCCGGACGCCCGGCTTCACCACGACGTAAGCACGCGGCTTGATGAGCTTCTGCTCGTCGGCGTCGCCGATCACCGCCGCCTCCAGCACGGCCTCATGGGTCATCAGCGCCGCCTCCACCTCGAAAGGCGAGACGTAGATGCCACCGACTTTGAGCATGTCGTCGGTACGGCCGCAGTACGTGAAATAGCCGTCGGCGTCCCGCATGTACTTGTCGCCGCTGCGCGTCCAGGGCCCGAGGAAGGTCGCGCGCGAGCGCTCGCGCTGGTTCCAGTAGAAGGGCGCGCTGGTGGGGCCGGAGATCTGCAGCTCGCCGATCTCGCCGACTTCAACGGGATTGCCGTCGTCGCCGATCAAGCGAAGCTCGTAGCCGGGGACCGGCTTCCCCGTGGTGCCGTAGCGGACGTCGCCGGGCCGGTTGGAGAGGAAAATGTGCAGCATTTCCGTCGAGCCGATACCATCGAGGATCTCGACGCCCGTGCGCTCGGTCCAGCGCCGGCCAATCTCCTCCGGCAGCGCCTCGCCCGCGGAGACGCAGCGGCGGAGCGCCAGCTCCTCGCGCCGCGGAAGATCGGTGTAGGCGAGCAGCGCCGCATAGAGCGTCGGCACGCTATAGAAGATCGTCGGCTGCTCCTCCTTAAGGATCCGCGACACGCTCGCGGGCGTCGGCCGCTCCGGCAGCAGCACCGAGCTCGCACCCACTGCCATCGGGAATGTCAGTGCGTTGCCGAGGCCGTAGGCGAAGAACAGCTTTGCGGCCGAGTACACGATATCGCTTTCGCGGATGCCGAGGATCGGCTTGGCGTAGAGATCGGCCGTCAGCACCAGATGG
Organism: Allostellaceae bacterium; assembly: GCA_035263705.1. Taxonomy (GTDB): domain Bacteria; phylum Pseudomonadota; class Alphaproteobacteria; order ATCC43930; family CGMCC-115725; genus DASZHJ01. Next base: position 432 of record DATFRA010000323.1, on the reverse strand, counting down.
GAATGCAGATGCACCACGCCCTTGGGCGCGCCGGTCGAGCCGGAGGAATAGAGCCAGAAGCAGGCATCGTCGGCGCTGGTGGACGCGGCGGTGGCGCGCGGCGCCGCTTCTGCGAGGAGATCGTCGAACCGCGCGCGGCCATGACCATGGGCGCCGGAGACGATGACGTGGCGCAGCGCTGGCTGATCCGCGAGCACGCCCGCGACCTTGTCGTAGAGCGCGTCCGAGACGATGAGCGCGCGGGCGCGGCTGTCGCGCAGCATGAAATCGTAATCAGCCGATGCGAGCAGTGTGTTCACGGGCACCGCCACGATCCCGGCCTTGATCGCGCCGAGAAACGCGACGGGAAAGTCGACGGTGTCGAGGAGGATCAGGAGCACGCGCTGCTCGGGCTCGAGGCCAAGCTGGCGCAACGCATTCGCGCACCGATCG
>DATFRA010000322.1:0-4186 GCA_035263705.1 Allostellaceae bacterium | reverse complement strand
AGCATCGCTCCGAGGAGATCAAGCCGCCCGCGTCGGAAACCGTCGCAAAGCAGATGAAGGCGGAGGCCAGGACGGAAGCCAAGACCGAAATTGCCGCGCCCACCGTCGCGGACGCCGCGAAACCGCCGCCTGCCACTTCCGAGGCCGCGGCGAAGGAAGCGCCCAAAGCGGCGGACATGCCGAAGCCGGCCGAGACGCCCGGGCCAATAGTGGAAGCTCCGAAGCCGGAGATGCCAAAACCCGTCGCGGCCGAGGCGCCGCAATCGCCTGCGGGCGAAGCGCCAGCGAAAATGATGGCGGCGCCGCCGCCCGAGGCGAAGCCGTCAGCCAATGCCGCATCCGTCGATGTCTGGCGCGACAGCGACGGCCTGCGGTTGACGTTCTCCTTTGGCGCGCCGACGCCCGCGGCCTCGTTCCGCCGCGGCGACACGGTCTGGCTGGTGTTCGACTCGACAAGGCCGTTCGACCTCGAGCCGATCCGCGCCAGGGGCGGCGCGGTGATCGGCGAGGTCACGCGCCAGGCACTGGAGAACGGGCAGGCGATCCGCATTCGTCTCAGCCGCCCGCAGATGCTTTCCCTGACCAGCGAGGAGCATTCGAACGGCGCAAGCTGGACGCTGATCTTCGCCGACAAGGTGCAGGCCCCGCCTCAGCCGCTCAACGTGATGCGCAACATCACCGATCCGGCGCTTGCCAATGTCGCAGTGCCGCTCGCGAGCCCCGGCCTGTTGCACCGGATGGTCGACCCCGACGCCGGCGACACGCTGATGATCGTGACCGCGCCGCCGCCGGTGCGGGGCTTCGTCAAGCGGCAGGATTTCGTCGACTTCGGGCTGCTCGATTCCGCCCATGGCGTGGCGATCCGCCCCAATTCCGACGACGTCGCCGTCGAGGTCGCGCTCGACAAGATCATTGTCGGCAAGCCCGGCGGGTTGACGCTGTCGTCCGCCAATATCTCGGCCGAACGCGCGCCGATGGCGGTGCGGCCGATCTTCGATATCGAGGAATGGCACAAGAACCGGGACGCGCGGTTCGTCACGCGCGAGGACGCGCTGATGCTGGCGGCCGCACTCGCCGCGCCGGAGAAACGCGCAGCCGCGCGGCTCGCGCTTGCGCGCTTCTACATGGCGCGCGGCTTCTATCGCGAGGCCAAGGGCCTGACCGAGATGCTGCTCGCCGATCCCGCACCGAAGGTGGAAGAGCCTATTGCGATGATGGTGCATGCGGTCGCAAGCATCCTGTGCGACCGGCCCGACCTGGCGCTGAAGGATCTGGCGAACCCGGCGATCGGCAACAATTACGACTCCCAGTTGTGGAAGGCGCAGGCCTATGCGCGCGAGGGCAAATGGGCCGAGGCGAGGGAGAAGTTCAAGAACGTCGAATTCGCCATCGCCTCGCTGCCGCTGGAATTGCAACGCATCGTCACGATGGACGCGATGCGCGCCTCGCTCGAAGTCAAGGACTATGCCGGCGCCGCCAAGCGCCGCGCCGAGCTCGACGTGATCGGCATCCCTGGCGAGCTTCAGCCGGCAATCGGCGTGCTGCGCGGACGGCTTGCCGAGGCGCTCGGCAACGAGCGCGATGCGCTCGACGACTACCGCCTTGCGGTGGAGTCCTCCGACCGCGAGGCGGCGGCCGAAGCCAAGCAGCTCGAGGTCGCGCTCAAGCAGAAGCGGGGCGAGATCACTCCGCCCGATGCGCTCAAGGAGCTGGAGACGCTGGAAGCGATCTGGCGCGGCGACTCCACCGAGGTGAAGACGCTGCAGATGCTCTCGCTGATCTACAACGAGAACGGACGTTACGCCGACTCGCTCGCGGCGGCGCGGACTGCGACCAAGCTCCAGCCCAACTCGGTGCAGTCGCGCCTGGCACAGGACAACGCGTCCGCGCTGTTCTCGCAGCTCTTCCTGAGCTCCAGGGGCGACGACCTGCCGCCGATCGATGCGCTTGGCATGTTCTACGAGTTCCGTGAATTGACGCCGATCGGCCGGCGCGGCGACGAGATGATCCGACGGCTCGCCGATCGTCTCGTTGCGGTCGACCTGCTCGATCAGGCCGCCGAGCTCCTGCAATACCAGGTCGACCACCGCCTCGAAGGCTCGGCGCGCGCGCAGGTCGCCGCGCGGCTGGCGATGGTCTATCTCGCCAACCACAAGCCCGATCTCGCGCTGACGGCGTTGCACGCGACCCGCATCGCCGACCTCTCCGGCGAACTGCGCCAGCAGCGATTGCTGCTCGAGGCGCGCGCGCAGAGCGATATCGGACGCCATGACCTCGCGCTCGACATCGTCTCCAATTTGAACGGGCGCGAGGCGATCCGCCTTCGTTCCGACATCTACTGGGCGGCGCGGCGCTGGCGCGAATCCTCCGAGCAGATCGAGCTCTATTACGGCGAGCGCTGGCGCGACTTCAAGCCGCTCAATCCCGCGGAGAAGAGCGACCTCATCCGCGCCGTGGTCGGCTATGCGCTGGCCGAAGACGCGATCGGGATGGGCCGGTTCCGCGAGAAATATGCGCCGCTGATGAGCGGGGAGTCCGACAAGCTCGCCTTCGACCTGGCGAGCAAGCCGGCGGTCGCTTCCACCGGCGAGTTCGCCGCCATCGCCAAGATGGCAGCCAGCGTCGACACGCTGGACGGCTTCATTCGCGAAATGAAGGCCCGTTTCCCGGACGCCACCGCACGGACGCCGTCGGCCGACCCGAACCCGACCGGCTCGCTGCCGCAGATCGTGGGCGAGCGCGGCATCCGCGGCTAGCGCATGATCCGGACCCGCAGGGCCGCGTCAGCGCAACGTGGGTACCGGTTTTCCCTCGCGACAAACGCGTAGCGTTTGCGCGGAGATCATGCGCCAATCCAAGAGTCCCCTCGACAGGAACCGCGCAAACCGGCAACCTCCGGCGGAAACGGGTGCAGGAGGGAGCATGAGCAAGCCGAAGAAGACCCAAGCGGAGCTCATCGCGATGGCGAGGGCCGAACTGAAGGTTCACGCCGACTGCCCCGACGGGATCAGGATCTCGATCCTCCGCGACGGTGACGGCTGGGAGTTCCGCGCCAGTGCCGACAAGGCGACCGAGGACAAGGCCGGCTACCCCGAATGCGTCGCCATGCTGGTGCAGATCGGCGACCATCTCTCCAAGCAATACGATGTTGCAGGCTAGGTGCGTGCTGGCTCAAGCGCGATGAGTTTTTGTTTGAATCGAGCCATCGACGCACTCGGTTGACCTCTCCCTATGGGAGAGGTGATCCTTCGATGCTGTTTCAGTTGAAGCTAGTCTCATCGCGCCCTAGTCCCCGGTTTGGGCATGATCTTTTCGGAAATCCGCTTCACACTTTTCCGGATCATGCCCTAGTCCTGGCGCGCGGGATCTCGCTTGTCACCGGCCTTCCCGGTCATCAAGCCCTCCAGCCGCTTCCAGCGCTGCCGGGCCAGTTCCCGGTGCAACTCGCTGATCCGCTGCGACTGGGTCGCGAAATTCTCGTAAGCCTGGCGCGCGAACGCGGTTTGAAGCGCAACAACCTTGTCGAACGAACGCACAGCCGCGAGCTGCTCGAGAAAGGACCTGGCCTGTTCGAGTGACGTCCGCGAATAGTCGCCATAGGCATCTGCGAGCGTCCCATAGTCGACCGGGGCGGCCTGCGTTCCAGCCGGTGCAGTCGGATGGGATTCAACGACCGGGGCGGCTTGCGCTGCGGCTGGCGCAGTCGGATGGGATTCGACGACCGGGGCAGCTTGCGCTGCAGCTGGCGCAGTCGGATGGGATTCGACGACCGGGGAGGGTGCCGCGGAACTCTCGGCCGAACTTGCAGCCGCGCTGATGTCTTCCGCGGTGTCCGGGAACCGATCCGGTTTCACGTCTTGCCGCGCGGCGGCCTTCCGCTTCCGCTTCTCGGCCTTTCGGCCGGCTTGCGCCGGCTTCTCCTTGCGGTGACCGGACTTCCCGCCCGACTTGGTTTCGTCTGAACTCAACATGATTTGATTCGCTCCGTTTCCAATTGACTAGTGGTCCGATTCTAACATTCGCCCCCATTTCGCGGAGCCACGTTTGCGAATGTTAGAATCAAAGGACCACTAGCAAACTATTGATGGCCAGTGGAGCTTTGGATTTGACGTTCGCATAAGGAAATCGCCGCAATGGGCGGCGAACGTCAAATCCGCTCCACTGGCGGAACATCTGCCATGTTTGC
>DATFRA010000321.1:0-34801 GCA_035263705.1 Allostellaceae bacterium | reverse complement strand
TACGAGACCTGGCGGAAGTACAAGCTGCCGCCCTTCGAGGGCTACGGCCCCATGGGCAGCCCCGGCGTCGCCGTCTACGGCAACACCGGCTCGGTCGATATGGGCGGCTAGCTAGCTCTTCACGAACGCCGCGAGCGCCGCGATCTCCTTGCCCTCGCCCGCGTGGGCGCGCGCGAGCTGCTCGTAGAGGCGCGCCACGCCCTCGTACATTTGGGCGCTCGGCGAGGGCTTGCCGGCGAAGGCGGCGACCTCCTCCATCTCCGCGACCCAGCGATAGGCCTTGGCGTACATGTTGGGCATCTGGCGGTCGAGCCAGGCCTTGAGCGCGGGCTGGCTGTCGGCGAGCTCGCGCTTGAGCGGGTCGGCGACCCCCGCCGACGTGGCGCTCAGCATCGCCGCGGCGCCGATCGCGGTGAAGCCCTTGGTGATGGAGCCGTAGGCCATCTTGAGCGCGGAGGCGGTGCCGATCTTGCCCTCGATCGCGCGCACGTCGAGGCCGCAGTCCCTGAGTGCCGCGAAGCGCTCCGCGGGGCCACAGGCATAGAATTTGGGTCCCCGCGAACCCGGCCGCGGCGGTCCGCCGATGATGCCGGCATCGACGAACGGGCAACCTGTGCGGGTAATTGCCGTCGCTGCTTCGGCCACCGTCACCGGGCTGACCGCGTTGCAGTCGACATAGACTGGCTTCGCAGTGCTGTCGGCGAGCGCAGGCGCGAGTCGGCGCGCGAGCGGTACCGCCTCGGCGGGCGGCACGATCGAGAGCACGAAACCCGCACCCTCAACGAGCGCCGCATCGTCGTTGAAGACGGCGAGCCCATGGCGCCGGGCGAGCTCGGCGGTCTTGGCGCTGCGGCCCACGAGCGAGGTGCGGACTTCCGCGCCCTTATCGCGCAAACTCCCACCGACCGCGGCGCCCATCTCGCCGGCGGCGATCACCACGATGATCGGGCTCATGAGCGTGCTCCTAGGCCGCCTTCCGGTCGCCGTAGGCCTCGTCCTTGGCGCGAAGCACGCGGGCGGCGCGCTCGATGTTCTGACGCTGCGCGGGGTCCTCGATCTCCGTCAGCATCGGGAGCATCGGACCCATGTCGGCGATGCCCGAGAGGGTCACCGCGCTGTGCAGCGTGCGGATCGGCGAGAGCGCGTCGCGGAGGTCCTCGAGCGGGAGGAACGGCGTCTGTAGCTGGAGCGCCTTCTCCTCGTCGTCGGCCTTGAGCGCGGCGAGCAGCGCCAGCGACAGCCGCGGCGCCACGCAGACCGAGCCCGAGGTGAAGCTCACCAGGCCGAACTTGATGAGATGCGCGGGTGCCGGCCGCTCGCCGATGCCGCTCACGACCTTCTCGGGGTCGACATGATCAAGCAGCGCCGAGAGATAGGCGTCGGTCGCGGGTTCCTTGCGCACCACGCCGTACTTGATCGCGACCACCGCGCCGTCGCGGATCAAGGCGCCGGCGTCGGCAGGCTTCAGGTAATTCTCCGCCTTCACGTAGGCGATCACCGGCTTGCCGTAGCGCTCGGCGATCTTGCGGATGCCGATCGCGACGCCGGCGGGTGTCGCGGGGAATCCCATCGGCAACACCATGACTGTGGGGAACGGGAGCGCCTTCAGGATCTGCGCCTGGTCCATCGCCTTGCCGTACTCGGGGCCGACCGAGGGAATGACCCAGGTGTCTGCGCCCGCGAGCTCCGCGAGCGCCCCCATCTCCGACTCGAACGCGAGGACGCCGAGGTGGTAGACATTGGCGTTGCCGCCGTACATCAGCGTGCGGATGCCGCCGGCCTCGAGATAGCGGATCAGCGCGCGGTTCGCCTCGACATTGAGCGAGAAATCCGCGTGGCGCGCCATCGGCGGCACCGCCAGCACGGAGCGCTCGATATCGGCCTTGGTGACGGGCGTGGTCTTCATTGCAGGGCCCCCATCGGCGATCAATGCCAGGCTGCGACTTTACCCCGGCTCGATCGGGCGTGATAGGGTCGGCGGCGAACGATGGAGATCGCGATGACGCGCATCTTGCTCACCCACACGCCGGATATGCTCCAGAACTACTACGGGCCGCGGGCGCTGGCGGCTCTCAAGGATCTCGGCGAGGTGCGGCTCAATCCCGGCGGCGTGCTCGGGACCGATGCGCTCATTGAGGCCGCACGCGACTGCGACATCGTCGTGTCGGACCGGCAGACCCCGGGCGAGACCCGTTTCTTCGCCGCGGCGCCCGACATCGCCGCCTTCCTGCGCGTCGCCGTCGACATCCGCAACATCGATGTCGCCGCCGCGAGCCGGCACGGCATCCTGGTCACCCGCGCGACGCCGGGATTCATTCCAGCGGTGGCGGAGATGGCTATCGGCTTCATGGTGAACCTTGCGCGCCATATCCCGGCGGCGATCGCGGACTATCGCGGGGATCGCGATCCCACTTCACACATGGGGCGCCAGCTCAAGGGCTCGACGCTGGGCATCATGGGATATGGCGCGATCGGTCGATATCTGGCGCCGCTCGGCGTAGCGCTCGGCATGACCGTGCTGGTGAGCGATCCCTACAAGACCGTGAGCGATCCGGCGCTGCGCCAGGTGCCGCTGGAGACGCTGCTCGCAGAGTCCGATTTCGTCGTGTGTCTCGTGGTGGCGAACGAGGAGACCGAGAACCTCATGAACGCCGCGGCGTTCGCGCGCATGAAGCCGAGTGCCTATTTTATCAACCTCTCCCGCGGCAACTTGGTCGACGAGGGGGCGCTGGAGCGCGCGCTCGAGGAGCACCGGATCGCCGGCGCCGCCATGGACGTGGGCCGCGCGCCCGACCAGAAGCCGTCGCCGCGCCTCGCGCGCCGCGCGGACGTGATCGCGACACCTCATATCGCGGGCCTGACGCCGCAGGCGATCGAGCATCAGGCCTTCGACACCGTGATCCAGGTGCGGGAGCTGCTGGCAGGCCGCGTGCCGCCGGGCGCGGTCAATGCGGAGGCGGCGACCCGGCTCGCGCGGCTCCGCGGCGCTTAACTCGGCTCGGATTCCCTCAGCTTCGCCCGCCGTTGACGCTCAGGATCTGCCCGGTGACCCAGCTCGAGAGATCGCTCACGAAGAACAGCACGGCGTTCGCGATGTCCTCGGCGGAGCCCAGGCGCTTCAGATAAAGGGACTCGACCAGGCGCTTCTGGCCCTCGGTGCCATAGGACGCCCATTGTTTCTCGGTCGTGGGATTGGAGCGCACGAAGCCGGGCGCCACGTTGTTGACCGTGATGCCCCAGGGTCCGAGCTCCTGGGCGAGCTGGCGGGTGAGCCCGATCTGGGCCGCCTTGGCCGACGCGTAGGCCTGGATGCCGGTGAGGCTGGTGCCCAGGCCGGCGCCGCTGGAGATGTTGACGATCCGGCCGTAGCGCTGCGCCTTCATGCCGGGCGCCGCTGCCTGAATGCAGTTGAAGGCGCCGGTGACGTTGACGTCGAAGATCGACTGCCATTGCTGCGGCGTGATTTCCTCGATGGGCCGGCCGACCTGGCCCAGCACGCCGCCGGCGTCATTGACGAGGATATCGACGCGGCCGGTGGCGGCCTGCACCTCCTTCACCACGGCCTGCACGAGCGCGCGGTCAGTGACGTCAAGGCGCCGGATCTGGCAGCGCTCGCCGCAGACCGCCTTGGTCTCCGCGAGCTCGGGCTCCAGCACGTCGCCGCCCCAAACGACGGCGCCTGCGTCCGCGAGGGTCTTGGCGATGGCGCGGCCGAAGCCGTGCGCCGCGCCGGTGACCAGCGCGGTCTGCCCCGCGAGCGAGAGGGTCTTGGGTTGAGCGCTCATGCCGGTACGGTCTCCATCAGCTGATCCAGGTTCGACCAATCCTGTGCGCGCTTGCCGTCCTCGATCTCGCGGATGAGCGCGATGGTCCGGGCGGTGATCGGCGCCGAGAGCCCGTGCTCGCCCGCCACCGCGATGATCGGCCCGAGCTGATACTCGGCCTCGGTGCGGCGCTTGCGCACAGCGAGATCGCGCCAGATCCCGCTGTGGGACTTCGCGGAGCGGCGGTTGAAGGCGACGAGAGCGTCGAGGGAGCGGATGGCCTCTGCCTCGGCGGCGCCCGGCGTGAAGGCGCCGGGATCGAAGCCGTCGAACGGTTCGGGTTTGACGCGAGCCGCGGCTGCGACTCGCAGCACCTCGCGCGGCAGAGCGATGAAGAGCCCGCGATGATGCTCGGAGGCCAGGCAATCCGCGATCGAGGAATTGGTGAGCGCCGTCGCGAACAGCATCGCGCCATAGGCGAGCTTCGCCCAGAGATAGCCCCAGACATTCTGGGTCAGCACCGCGCGCTCGTCGAAGTCTTGGAGCAGGCGATGGAGGCGCTCTGCGCGCGGCGTGGTCCGCCCGTCGATCTCTCCCACCACCAGCGCGCCGCGGCCGCCGAACAAAATCACGCCGGGCGAAAGATAATCCGCGCCGAAATTCACGAAGGCGCCCACTGTGCGCTGCTCTCCTACGATCTCCGCGATCACGCGCTCGTTGAGGCCATTCTGCAGCGAGACCACGCAAGCGTCCGCGGCAAGATGCGGAAGGAGCGCCCGCGCCGCGCCTTCGGTGTCCTGCGCCTTGACGCAGAGCAGCACCGTCTCGAAGCGACCCTGCAGCCGCTCCGGCGTGGCCGCCCGCGCCGGCACCTTGAACTCGGTCACCGGCCCGGTGATGGAGAGCCCATGCTCAGCCATCGCCGCCACGTGATCTCCGGCGCGATCGACGAACAGCACGTCGTGCCCCGCGCGCACGAGATGTGCTCCCGCGGTGCCGCCAATCGCGCCCGCGCCCCAGACCAGGATGGTCTTCTCATCCATGTCCGCCCCGTCGCTTCCGCCGAGAGACCCTATAGGCGGGCATTGCCGCGATCAACTGGGCGAGGCCGTGTTGCTGCGTGTAGGCTGCTGCGGTGAGCAAGGGAAGGGATCATGGCGCGGGTCTACATCGCGCTCCTGCGCGGCGTAAACGTCGGCGGCAACATGCTCTCGATGGAGCGGCTCCGCGCCATCTGCGCTGAGCTCGGCATGCGGAACGCACGGACCTACGTCCAGAGCGGCAACGTGGTCTTCGAAGCCGACGGGACGACCGCGCATTGGTCCGAGACCCTGGAGCATGCGCTCGCCGGGAAGTCGCGGCTTCCGGTTGCCGTGCTGGTGCGGACCGCCGCCGAGATAGCGACGGTGGTCGAGCGCAACCCGTTCCTGCGCGAGAAAGGCCTCGATCCCGCCTCTATGTCACCTTCCTGAAGCGGGCGCCCGCGAAGTCCGCCCTCTCCGCGCTCGACGCCATCGACGCGAGTGCCGACCGGCAGCGCCATGCCGGCCGGGAGATCTACCTGCACTGTCCGGCCGGCTACGGCCGCACCAGGCTCGACAACAGCGCGCTTGAGCGCGTGCTCTGGGTCGCCGCCACCACGCGGAACTGGCGCACCGTCACGACCCTTGCCGGGATGGCGACAGAGCGCGGATGAGGGTCCGATTCACTCCCGCAACGATCCGTTGCCATCGATCGCCGTATCGCTGTCATCAACGCAGCTTCCGCTATGCAGGGCCGCTTGCTCCGCGAACGGGAAGCGGGTCGTCCGCGCGGGCGCGAAGGCGGTCGCGACGTACGTCGTCGCGGCTAGGCAGGCGACGAGCGCCCAGGCGGTGACAACTGCTCCGCTGCTGGTCCGGCGGTCGTCATCCGGTGGATGAAGATCCATGGGGAACCTCTCGAGGGTCCGGTCATGCTCTTGGGCGAGAACGTAGGGCTGCCGTGGCGCCGCACCTGTGATGCCTCTCACAAGCCGCGGAATTCGCGCTCCTGTCCGCGGTGCCGCGCCTCTGCTAGACTTTGCTGTACCGAGCCCAATGATCTCCCCTCCGCAGTTCTCGGGATGAATAGCGGATGGTGGGCTCGCGTAGAGCGAGAGAGACTTCGATGGTGAGCTCGATGGTGATCGGCGGCGCGATGCTGCCCCATGCGCCGCAATTCTTCACCATGCCGGAGACCGAGGACCGCAAGACGGTGGAGCGCGTGCGGAGCCTCGCCGCCGATATCGGCGAGAGGCTGCGCGCGCTCAAGCCCGATCTCTGGATCCTGTTCGCCAACGACCACGCCGAGCAGTTCTTCCAGAACGTGGCGCCGCCCTTCACGATCCACGTCGGCGGCGAGGCCAGCGGCGAGTTCGCGGGACGCAAGTTCCACTGGAAGATCCCCGGCGAGATCAGTGCTTCCCTCGTGCGCGATCTGTATCGGCAAGGCTTCGATCCCGCTTTCACCAGCACGGCGAAATTCGACTATGCGATGGGGATCCCGCTGACCCATCTCGGCCATACCGAGCCAGTGCTGCCGATCTACGTGAATGCCTATCTGCCGCCGCAGCCCACCATCGAGCGCTGCTACGCCTTCGGCCAGGCGGTAGAGCGCGCGGTGACGGGCATGGGGCTCCGGACCGTCGTGCTGGCGAGCGGCGGCATGTCGCATTTCCCCGGCACCGACCGGTACAGCAATCCCGAGCTCGAGTGGGACAACCGGGTCCTTGCGAAGCTCTCGACAGGCAACCTGAAATCGCTGATCGGTTACAGCGAGGCCGAGCTCGACGCCACCGGCAATATCGAGCTGCGCTGCTGGGCCTGTGCCGCGGGTGCGCTCGGCGAGCGCAAACCCGACATCGTCTCGATGGATCCGAGCTGGCACCACAACTACGCTTCGCTCGCCTGGTTCGGCAGCGAGGAGACGATGCCGGCGCCGCACTACCCCGCGATCAAGCCCGAGCTCGTCGAGCTCACCGCGGCGCTCCACGGCCTCGCGCACGATCCCGCCGCGCGCGCCGCCTACATCGCGGATCCCTCCGCCTATGCCGATCGCTTCAAGCTCGCCTCGGCGCAGCGCGACGCCCTCATTGCCCTCGACGTGCGTGCCGTGGTCGCCATGGGCACACACCCGCTGGTCCCGTTCCTCGCGAACATGCAGGTGCAGCGGTTGCGCGCGACGAAGCGCTGACGAGGTCAACGGACGTCACCTCAAAGAGAAATCGTGCGCCCTTCGACTGGCCGCCTGCGGTGGCGGCTCAGGATGAGGTTCGTTCTTTGCGGGTTCCTTCCGCGATCACAAACCCACCTCATCCTGAGCCACACGCGTTAGCGCGTGAGTCGAAGGACGCACGGCTTCAACGCAAGCGAGCTACATCCATCCCTCCGCCTTCGCGTGATCGTAGGTCTCGTCGAGCGCTAGGCCGATGATGCGGAGGATCTGCTCGATCTCGCCGGGCTCGATGATGAGCGGCGGCGCGGCCGTGAGCGTGTCACCGAGCGCGCGCAGGATGGCGCCGTGCTCCTGGCAGCGCCGCTCGATGTAGAGGCCCACGTTGAGTTCGGGTGCGAACGGCATCTTGCCGGCCTTGTCCTTGACGAGCTCGAGGCCGCCCATGAGGCCGATGCCGCGGACCTCTCCGACCAGTGGATGCCCGGCGAAGCGGCGCAAGCCCTCCTGCAGCAGCGGCGAAACCTTGCGCACGTGCCCGACGATGTCGGTCTCCTCGTAGATCTTGAGCGCCTCCACCGCGACCGCCGCGCAGACGGGATGGCCGGAGTAGGTGAAGCCGTGGCCGAACACGCCGATCCTGCCGCTCTCCTCGAGGCAGGCGCGGTAGATCTCCTCCGAGACCAGCACGGCCGAGATCGGCAGGTAACCGGACGAGAGCCCCTTCGCCGTGCTGATGATGTCGGGCTTGAGGCCGAAGGTCGTGGAGCCGAACATGTCGCCGAGCCGGCCGAAGCCGCAGATCACCTCGTCCACGATGAAGAGCACGTCGTGGCGTTTCAGCACCGCCTGGACCTTCTCGAAGTAGGTCTTGGGCGGCAGGATGATCCCGCCGGTGCCCATGACGGGCTCGGCGATGAAGGCCGCGACCGTGTCCGGACCCTCCGCGAGGATCAGCTTCTCGAGGTTGTCCGCGAGCCGCGTCGCGAACTGCTCCTCAGTCTCGCTAGGCAGCGCGTAGCGCCAGTGATGCGGCATGTCCGTGTGCAGGAAGCCCGGGAGCGGCAAGTCGAAATCCCGGTGGTTCCGGTCGAGGCCGGTGAGGCTGCCGCTGCCGAGGCCAACGCCGTGATAGCCGCCGCGGCGCGCGATGATTTTCTTCTTGGCGCGCCGCCCGCGCGCGTTGTTGTAGTACCAGGCAAGCTTGACCGCGGTGTCGTTCGCCTCCGAGCCGGAGTTGGCGAAGAATACCTTCGACATCGGCACCGGCGAGAGCGCGATCAGCCGCTCCGCGAGCTCGATTGCCTTCGGATGGCTCTTGAAGCGGAACATGTGGTAGCTCGGCAGCTCTAGCATCTGCCGATAGGCGGCCTGCGCGAGCCGCTCGTTGTGGAAGCCGAGCGTCACCGACCACAGGCCCGAGACGCCCTCGATGTAGCGCCGGCCCTGGTCGTCGACGATGTAGATGCCGTCGCCGCGCGACACGATCAGCGGCCCCTCGGCCGCGTGCTGCACCAGGTTCGTCATGGGATGCAGCACGAAGGCGAGGTCGCGGGCGCTCGCGGAATTGGGGAGGAAGGGCGCGGTTTCCGTCAGCTCGTTCATGGCCGGATCCTGCTGTTTGGCTCGAGCAGGAATTTTGGGCGCGCGCCCGCGGCTCCGCAAGCCGACTATTGCGCAGCGGCTCGGGGGGCGTGTTCCGCGAACGGCTTGAGGTGGTCCGCCAGCGCTTTCTGGAAGGCGGGCCGTGCCTCGCAGCGATCCTGATAGGCTTTCAGTATCGGGCGCCGGGAGACCAGGTCGGTGTGGCGGAGGATCCGCAGCACGGTGGTCATCACCAGGTCCCCCGCCGTGAACCAGCCCTCGAGATAGTCGCGCCCACCGAGCCAGGCTTCGAGCGCGGTGAGCCGCTTCTCCGCCAGCTCCTCCAGCGCCGGCCGGCGGGCCGGCGCCCACGGCTCTTTCGCCAGGAACAGGTCGAGGATCGCCAGGTTCTGGATCGCGGGCTCGACGGAGTTCACGGCGGCGAACACCCACGCGACGGTTCGCGCCCGTCCGTTCCGGTCCGGCGGCATCAGCGCGTCGCATCGCTCGGCGACGTGGAGCACGATCGCCCCGGACTCGAAGAGCTTGAACTCGTCGGTCTCGATCGCGGGGACTTGGCCGAAGGGTTGCAGCGCGCGATAGGCAGCACTCGCTTGGTCCTCGGGGCCGATCAGCCTCTCCCGATATGCAATGCCGGCTTCCTCCAGAGCCCAGCGGACGCGAACGTCGCGCACCAGGCCCTGCGCGAAAGGCGGAACCCACCGGAAAGCGCTCAGCGTGATCATCACGATCCTCCACCTCTGGCTTGAAAATACCGTTCGAGCTTGTCGAGCGAGCCACTCCAGCCCCTCTGGTGGCTCTGGCGGGTCTCCTCGTCGGGCAGACGCGAGTGGGTCAGCCTGAGTTCGGTGCCCTCGGGAATGGCGCGGAGATCGAACTCGAGGAGTGATTCACCGATGGCCTCGTCGCCCGCCCAGCGCCAGCTCATCGCGAGTCGAGTCGGTCTCACGACCTCCAGATACTCGCCGCTGCTTTCGTGTTCGATGCCGTCGAGCATGCGGAAGCGGACCCGGAACCGTCCGCCGATACGCACGTCCGTTTCCGCCACCAGGACCGGACCATCGTCGGGGCCCCACCAGCAGGCGATGCCTTCCGGCATGGTGAGCGCATCGAAGACGATCGACGGCCGCGCCTTGATCCGGCGGACCAGCGTGAGGCTGGTCATCGGCCCTTCCATCTGGCTTCCCGTTCCTTGCGCTCGGCATAGGTTACGAGCCGGTCGAGGCTCGCCGACCAGAAGCGCTCGTAGCGGCGAAGCCAATCCATGGCCGCCCGCATGGGCCGTGGCGCAAGACGTACCGTCACTGTCCGTCCTGCCTTCGAGCGCGTGATGAGGCCGGCCGCATCGAGCACGTCGAGGTGCTTCATCACTGCTGGCAGCTTGATCTCGAACGGTCGCGCGAGCTCGCTCACCGACGTGCCGTCCTCGCGCTCCAGGCGCGCAAGGATCGCCCGCCGCGTGGGGTCGACCAGCGCCGCGAAAGTTCGGCTCAGCCGTGCCTCATGGTTCACCATATGGTGAAGTATCAGATGGACCACTTGGCTTGTCAACCGTGGCGCCGCAACATCGATGTGCCGGGGTCGGCGGCCGGCGTGATATCCGGCATCTACCGTGTCACGTGGGCGGAGACGGCGAGCCAGCGGCCGTCGCGCCGGGCCCAGACGTCGGTGTAGCGGCCGGAGCGTGGCCCACCGTCGGAGGTCTGGTAAAGCGTGCGCGCGTGGATGATCGCGACGTCGCCGAGGTCGCGGATTTTCACGTCGGAGATCGAGAGGCCGCGGATGGCGACGGGCTTCGCGGTCTCCGCCAGGAAGCCCGCCTTATCCACCAGCGAGGCGTCGGGGTTCGAGCAGTAGAAATCCTCCGCGAGGTGCTCGCGGAACCACGCGACATCGCCGGCCTGGACGGCGCGGATGTACCCCTCGTTGAGGCCAAGGAGAGTGTCGTGATCGGACTGGGCGGTCATGGATTTCGCCTCCTATAGAGATCGATGAACGATATATCGAGAGGCTCTGTGAGAGACCAGGGATGCTCGTGTCGAGGGCGGCTACCTGGTCCGATTTCGGCTACCGCGGCTCCCGCTTGCATGGGCACTGTGCGTCCTTCGTGGTTCGACAGGCTCACCATGAGGACGCTCGCCCTCATCCTGAGCCGCCGCCGAAGGCGGCGTGTCGAAGGACGCGAGCGCGCTCAGGAAGAGGAGGTTTGGCGAATGGCGTCAAGAAAATTGCCTCACCCTGAGCGCGCACCCGAAGGGTGCGTGTCGAAGGGCGCACTGATTCCATCCACCTCGACACACACGCTCAAAAATCGGTCGCGACGCCGCCCTCGCGCTTGCGCCGCTCGACGAACTCAGTGAGCGCCTCTTTTGCCACAGGGTCCATCGCCGGCTCCTGGTAGCTCGCGAGCAGGCTCTTATAGAGCCGGTTCGCGGCGTCATAGGCGTCCGGCCGCCCCGCCTCGGTCCAGGTCTCGTAGTTGCGCCAGTCCGAGATCATCGGCGCGTAGAAGGCATTGCGGTAGCGCGCCATGGTGTGGCCGGCGCCGAAGAAATGCCCGCCGGGTCCGACCTCGCGCATGGCGTCGAGGCCAAGTTCGTCGTCATTGACCACGATCGGGCGCAGGAACTCCGCGACCATGCCGAGGAGGTCGGCGTCGAGCACCATCTTTTCGAAGCTTGCGTGGAGCCCGCCCTCCATCCAGCCGGCGGCGTGCATCATGAAGTTGCAACCGCCCATCACCGCGCCCCAGAGCGAGAACACGCTCTCGTAGGCCGCCTGGGCGTCGACGGTGTTGGCGGCGTTGGCGTTCGAGGAGCGGTAGGGCAGCTTGTAGCGGCGCGCGAGCTGGCCGCCGACCAGTGCCGCCTTCATGTACTCGGGCGTGCCGAAGGCGGGTGCACCGGATTTCATGTCGACGTTCGAGGTGAAGCCGCCATAGACGAAGGGCGCACCGGGATTGACGACCTGGGTGAAGACCAAGCCGGCGAGCGCCTCGGCGTTCTGCTGCGCGAGCGCGCCCGCGAGCGAGACCGGCGCCATCGCGCCCGCCAGCGTGAAGGGCGTCATCACCACCGGCTGGTTGCGCCGGGCCATCTGGATGATGCCCTCGAGCATCGGCGTGTCGATGCGCAGGGGCGAGGACGAGTTAATGACGGTGAACACCGAGGGCTCGCGGTCGAGCGTGGCGTCGTCGATGCCGCGCGCGAGCCGGGTCATCTCGATGGCGTCGAGGTTGCGCTGCCGGCCGAGGCTGTAGCAGTGGATCGGCTTGTCCGAGAGGGTGAGGGCGTCGTAGAGCGCGTCGAGGTGGCGGATCGAGGCGTGGATGTCCACGGGCTCGACGGGATAGCCGCCCCAGACATGGACGGCGTCGAGCATCTGGCCGAGCCGGAAGAAGTTCTGGTAGTCGGCGCGGTTGCCGTTGCGGCGTCCACCCTCGCGGTCGGCGGAATTGGGCGCCGAGGCGACCGAGCAGAAGACGACATAGTCGCCACCGACGATGACGTTGCGCGCGGGGTTGCGGGCGTGGAGCGTGAACCGCTCCGGCGCCGTGCCGATCTGGCTCTCGACCAGCGCTCGGTCGAAATGCACGCGGTTCGAGCCCGGCGTCACCGCGGCGCCGGCGCCCTTCAAGATCTCGCGCGCGCCCTCGTGCAGGAAATCGATGCCGATCTCCTCGAGGACGCGGAGCGAGGCCACGTGGATCGCCTCGATCTCGTCGGCCGAGACCGCCTCGACCGGCTTGTAGAGGAGCCGCGGCTGCACCTTCGGCGCCGCCTCGCCGCCCCCCTGCGACCGCGCGCCCCGGCGTCCACCGCGATGTCGTGTCGATATGGCGCCGGGTTCAGTCATCATTCAGAGTCCGCTAATGAGATTGCGCTTGGCTGGAGACGCTCTTGTAGCATGTCTGGGCGATCGGTTTATTGATAGACTGCTTAAAAAGGACGGGGAGGCGCGCGTGACGCGGAGAAGACAGAGCTCGATTTCGGCAGGCCTGCTTGCGCTTGGCCTCTGCGCGGCGGCCTCCGTCACGTGGGCGGACGAACCCTACAAGATCAACGTGATCCTGCCGCTGACGGGTCAGGCCTCGTTTCTCGGCAAGGAGGAGCAGGTGACGCTCCAGATCGCCGAGAAGTACGTGAACCGCAACGGCGGCATCAAGGGCCGGCCGATCCAGTTCGTGTTCTACGACGACACCTCGAGCCCCCAGGTCGGCGTGCAGCTCCTGCGCCAAGTGAGCGCGGAGAAGCCGGCAGTGATCCTGGGCTCGTCCCTCGTTGCCGTGTGCAGCGCCATGGGGCCGCTCGTGAAGGAAGGGCCGGTCGAGTACTGCTTCTCGCCGGGCGTACACCCCGAGGCCGGCAGCTATCAGTTCAGCGCGAGCGTCTCGACCCACGACCTCCAGAAGGCGCTGTTCCGGTATTTCCGCGAGAAGGGCTGGAAGCGGATCGCGATCATGACCTCGAGCGATGCCACCGGCCAGGACGCCGAGCGCGGCATCGATCAGACCCTGAGCCAGCCGGAATACAAGGACGCTGGCCTGAGATTGGTCGAGCGCGCCCACTTCAACACCACCGACGTCAGCGTCGCCGCGCAGATCGAGACCGTGAAGGCTGCGAAGCCCGACGCCTTCGTGGCCTGGAGCACCGGCACGCCAATCGCCACCATCTTCAAGGGCATCCTGCAGGCGGGCCTCGACGTGCCGACGGCGACCACCGACGGCAATATGACCTTCGCGCAGATGACCAACTACGCGGACTTCCTGCCGAAGCAGCTCTATATCCCCGCGGCCGAATGGCCGCCGCACGAGGGCTTGAGCAAGCTCGATCCCGCGATCGAGCAGGCGCAGCAGGAGTTCTATGCCGAGCTCAAGGGGACGGGTGTCGAGCCCGACATCGCGGCCTCGCTCGGCTGGGGACCCGCGATGTTGATCACGAAGGCGCTGCGCGATCTCGGCACCGATGCGACCGCGATTCAGATTCGCGACTACCTTGCGAAGCTCAAAGGCGAGCCCGGTATCGACGGCTTCTACGATTTCCCGGCGACGCCGCAGCGCGGCCTCGACGACCGGAACGCGGTGGTGACGCGCTGGGAGCCCTCGAAGCACGCGTGGGTCGTGCTGACGGCGCCGGGGGGCATGCCGCTCCAGTGAGGGTGCGCGCCGGGTGAGCGCCGGAACCCAAGCCGCCATCCAGATCGTCATCGGCGGGCTGCTGCAAGGCAGCCTGTTCGCCCTCGTGGCCTTAGGTTTCGCGCTGGTCTTCCGCATGACCGGCGTAATCAATCTCTCTCAGGGCGCTTTCTGTGTGCTGGGCGCGCTGCTCTGCTGGAGCCTCGAGGAGACGCTGCACCTGCCGGCGCCGCTCGCCATCCCGGGGTCGGTGCTCGCGGCACTCCTGCTCGGGCTCGCAATCGGGCGGGCGGTCTTCGTGCCGGCACTGTCGCGGCTCCCCAACAGCAGCATGCTCATGCTGACCGCGGGGCTGCTCACCTTCATCCAGGGTTTGATGCTCGTGCATTGGGGCGGCGATCCCTATGCGCTGCGGCCGCTCTCCGGCGAGGCGCCGGTGCAGGTGCTGGGAGTGCGCGTGCCGAGCCAGGGCTTCTGGATCGCAGCGACCGCGGTGATCGTCATCGCCGGCTTCTGGTATCTGTTCGCGCGGACGACGCTGGGGAAGGCGCTCCAGGCCTCGGCGGAGAATCCGACGGCGGCGCGGCTCATGGGCATCGACGTCGAGCGCATGGCGGTGATGAGCTTCGGGCTCGCCGCGACCACCGGCGCGCTCGGCGGCATCATGGTGGCGCCGATCCTGGCCGTGCAGTTCGACACCAGCCAGTTCTTCACCATCTCCGGATTCATTTCGGTTGCGATCGGCGGCATGGGCTCGTTCGTGGGCGCCGTGGTCGGCGGGCTCGTGCTCGGCGTCGCCGAGCAGCTGGCCGCCGGCTACATCTCGGGCTTGTTCAGCAGCGGACTGGCCCTCGGCCTGCTGCTGCTGACGTTGCTGTTCAGGCCCAGCGGCCTCTTCGCCATCGGCCGCGCGCGGCGGAGCGACGTCCGCGAGGAGCTGCACATCCATCCCGCGATCGTGCGGCTCAGAGGCCGGGGCGCAGCCGCGCTGGGCGTAGCTGCGCTCGCGGTGATCCTGGTGCTCCCGCTGATCGTGCGCGACCCCGGCCTCATGGGCTCGCTGGTGATCACGGGGATCTTGTTCATCGGCGTGCTCGGCCTCGACGTGCTCATGGGGTTTGCGGGCCAGGTGAGCCTGGGGCAGGGCGGCTTCATGGCGATCGGCGGCTACGTCGCGGCGATCCTCGCCACCAACTACGGCTGGCCGCCGCTCGCGGGCGTCGCGATCGGCTGCGCCGCCTCGCTCGTCTGCGCGCTCCTGCTCTCGCTCGCCACCATGCGCCTCCGAGGCCATTACCTCGCGCTCGCCACCCTCGCCTTCGGCCTGGTCGTGGATTCCCTCGACGTCGGCATGATGGCGACCACCGGCGGCCCCTCGGGCCTGGTCGGCATTCCCTCTTTCTCGGTCGGCGGTCTGAGTTTCGACACCGACCGCTCCATGTACTACCTCGTGGTCGCCATCATCGTGGTGCTGGTGCTGGCGTTGCTGGGCGGCATGCGCGGCAGCTTCGGGCGTGCCTTGATGGCGATCCGGGCCGATCGGCTCGCGGCGGGCGCGCTCGGCATCAACGTGGCGCGCCTCAAGATGGCGGCGTTCGCGATCTCGGCCGTGCTGGCCTCGCTCGCCGGCAGCCTCTATGCCTTCTACTTCCATTATCTCTCGCCGGAGATGGTGGGGACGCAGCGCTCCTTCGAGATGATCACCATGCTGGTGATCGGCGGCGAGGGCACGTTGGTGGGGCCGCTGCTCGGCGTCGCCTTGCTCACCTTGTTGCCGACGCTGGTGCAGTCGCTGGCGCTCTACAAGATCTTGGCCGAAGGCCTGCTGCTGGTCCTCGCCTTCAGCTTCCTGCCGGAAGGCGTGTTCGGCGGGTTCGCGCGGCTCGCGGCGCGGCTCCGTGCGCCCGCGGTGACCGCCGGTCTCGAGCCGCGGAGCGAGGCGCCATGACCGCGCCCGCCCTCGAGGTCAAGGACCTCATCAAGACGTTCGGCGGTTTGCGCGCCGTGGATGCCGTGTCGTTCGAGATTGTCGAGGGCAGCCTCAGCGCGCTCATCGGGCCGAACGGCTCCGGTAAGACGACCTTGTTCAATCTGGTCACCAACCTCTATCGCGCCGATGCCGGTGAGGTGCGCCTGTTCGGCCAGGAGATGGTCGGCGCCGGCGATTGGCGCATCGCCGCCGCCGGCGTCGTCCGCACGTTTCAGACCGCGCGCGCGTTTCCTGGAATGACCGCGCTCGAGAACGTGATGGCGGGCGCGCATCGCCACGTCGGCACGCCGACCTGGCGGCAGATGCTGTGGCTTGCCGGCGCTCGCGAGGAGGAGCGAGCGCTCGCCCGGCAGGCGGAGGCGCTCCTGGATCTCGTGGGTCTCGCCGAGTTCCGCGACACCGCCGCAACGGACTTGCCGATGGGCGCGCAGAAACTGCTTGAGGTGGTGCGGGCGCTGATGGCGAGACCGCGGCTATTGCTTCTCGACGAGCCCGCCGCCGGCCTCAACGACGGCGAGACCGCGGAACTCGCGCTCCTGCTGCGCGCGGTGCGCGACAGCGGCGTCACGCTTCTGGTGGTGGAGCACAACATGTCGCTGGTGATGGGGGTGGCGGACGAGGTGATCGTCCTCGATGCCGGCGCCGTGATCGCGCGCGGCAGGCCCGCTGAGATCCAACGCGATCCCCGCGTGATCGAGGCCTACATCGGCCAGGCCGGAGGTCCGCACTGATGTTGGAGCTCAGATCCGTCAGCACGGGCTACGGCCGGCAGACCGTCGTGCATGACGTGAGCCTGACGCTCCGCAAGGGCGAGGTGCTGGCGCTGGTAGGCGCCAACGGCGCCGGCAAGTCGACCCTGGTTAAGGCGGTCTCCGGCGTGCTGCCTCTACATGGCGGCAAAATCCTGCTGGAGGGGCGCCGCATCGACCGGCTGGGGCCGCCCGCCCGCGTGCTCGCGGGCATCGCGCACATTCCCGAGGGCCGGCAGGTCTTCGCCGGCCTCACGGTCGCCGACAATCTCCGCATGGGCGCCTATACGCGTCTCGCCGCGCTTTCCGCGGAGGAAGTCAGGCGACGCATCGACAGCGTGCTCGCACCCATGCCGGCGCTGCTCGAGCGCCTCGACGAGCCCGCGGGCAATCTCTCCGGCGGGCAGCAGCAGATGCTGGCGATCGCCCGCGGCCTCATGTCGGAGCCGCGCATCCTGTTGCTCGACGAGCCGTCGCTTGGCCTCGCGCCGGTCCTGGTTGCGGAGATCTTCCGCCTGATCGCGCGGCTCCGCGGCCAGGGTCTGGCGATCCTGCTCTCCGAACAGAACGCGCGATTGAGCCTCGCGATCGCCGACCGCGGCGCGGTGATCGAGAAGGGTAAGGTCGCGCTCGAGGGCTCGGGCGCGGCGCTCATCGGTGATCCCGGCGTCGCCGAGCGCTATCTCGGCGTCGGCGCCGCCTTGGGCGAGGTCGGCGCGGAGCGCCACCGGCGCCTAGTCGGACGGCTCAAGGATTTGTTTCAGCAGGGAGCCCCCTCATGACGGATGGGACGGTGTTGCAGCGGCTCGATGCCGTAGTCGATGCATTCTGCCGGCGCGTGCGCTATTTCCAGGAGCCGATGACGCCCGGCCGCGCCCGCAGCTTCGTGCGCCAGCATCGCCTCAACACGCGGCAGCGCAACTCCATTCTCAAGCTCCGTGTCGCCACCAACTGCTCGGACTGGGAGACGCGGCTCGCCATTATCCGCGCCTGCGCCGAGGAGGTGATTGCGGACCACGCGCATGGGGCAGGCAAGGCGCACTGGCAGATCCTGGAGGAGCTCGGGATCCACATCGGCCTCTCGCTCGAGGAGATCCGCGCGACGGAGCCGCTGCCGTCGACGCAGATCGCCTGGGCAGCCTGGGACGGCCTGATGAGCAACCGGCACTGGATCGAGGGCATCGTCGCCAACACCTGCGCCGAGCGCATCAACATACCCGGCTACGGCACCGGCACGCTCCGAGACCGCGGCTGGTTCGGCCTCGAGCGCCAGCGCTGGGGCAAGCTCTTCGGCTTGAGCGACGAGCAGCTGGACTTCTTCGAACTACACGAACAGGCCGACATCGTGCATTCCAACATGGGTTGGCAGGCGGTCTCGCGCTTCGCAGCCGACTACGACATGGAGGACGCCGCCGTCAAAGCCTGCGAGATCAACCTGCGCGTCTGGGAGATCTACCTCGACGGCATCGCAGAGGCTGGCGACCGAGAGGGCGGCTGAGGTCAGGGCCCCGCAGTCGCCTCCGCGAAGGCGGACCGAATGTCCTCGGCCGAGCGGAACTGGCTCACCACCGAGAGGAATACGTTGAGCACCGTCGTGTCCGAGACGGGCCTGCCATCGAGCAAGGCCAGGCAGATGTCGGTCACGACATGCACAGGCCCGATGAAGAGGATCTCTCCTGCGGATTGGCGTCGCGCCTCGCGCTTGATGGTGACGCCGCCCGCATCGACCGTGATCAGCACATGGTCGCCGTTCGCCAGTGCCACCTCGCAGAAGGGTTGGCCACTGTAGCTGCGGTAGCGCAACAATGTCGCCATAAAACGGTAATTAGGTGCACTGTTAATGACGCGCTATGACCTTGATTACACCCGCGGGTGGCGACGCCTTGCCGGAGCAGGGTGCGTTGCGCCAGACTCTGGTACCCATGACAAGTCTCGACAATCCGCGCGAGCATTGGAACGCACGCTTCGCCGGCGATGACTACTACTTCGGCACGGAACCCAACCGGTTCCTGCGCGAGCACGCGGCGTTGCTGCCGAAGAAAGGCCGCGTGCTGGCGGTCGCCGACGGCGAGGGACGCAACGGCGTCTGGCTCGCCGAGCAGGGTCTCGACGTGCTCTCGATCGACTTCTCGCCGGTGGCGCTCGCGAAGGCGCGGGCACTTGCGCGCGAGCGCGGCGTCAAGCTCGAGACCGCCGAGGCCGATCTCGCCAAATGGCGCTGGCCGAGATCGGCGTTCACAGCGGTCGCGGCGATCTTCATCCAGTTCGCGGGGCCGGCGCTGCGCGACCGGACCTTTGCGGGCATGAAGAAGGCGCTGAAGCCCGGCGGGATCCTGCTGCTCCAGGGCTACCGGCCGAAGCAGCTGGAATACAAGACCGGCGGACCGCCGATCGCCGAGAACCTCTACACCGAGGGGCTGCTGCGCGCCGCCTTCGCCGATCTCGAGATCCTCGAGCTCGCAAGCCACGACGACGCGATCCACGAGGGCAGGGGACACGACGGCATCTCGGCCCTCATCGACCTCGTGGCCCGCAAGCCCGCGGCGCCGGCGGTCACTCGCCCCGCGGAATAGCGTACTCGGCCGGAAAAGTTGCGCGGAATTCCGGCCGCGCCTCGAGCCGCTCAGAAAGCGCATCGAGCGTCGGGTAGAGGCCCGCCGGCGCGAGCTCTGGATCGGCCATGCGCACGTAGCGGATCATGCAAGCGGTGGTGATCTGCGCCTGGTCGAGCCGCGTGCTCGGCGCCCAAGTCTCGGCGGCGAGCGCCGCGATCGCGCCTGTGGCTTGCGTGCGGCACCGCGCGATCCAGTCCGGGAAGCGGTAGGCCGCGGGGCGGATGACGCGCTCGTAGGTGGCGGCGCCGGCCTTGTCGATCGCGCCGGTCGCGAGTGCGATGAGGCGGAGCGCGCGCCGCCGCTCGGCGCCCGAGCGCGGGAGCAGCGCGCGTTCGGGCCTTACGGACTCGTCGAGCCAGTCGAGGATCGCCGCGGAATCGATCAGCGTCTCGCCGCCGTCGAGCACCAGCGAGGGAATCCGCCCGAGCGGATTGACGGTCCGCATCGCGTCGAAATCGGCAAACACCGAGCGCGTGTCGTGCCGATACTCGAAGCCGAGGGCGCGCAGCGACACGGCGACCCGCCGCACATAGGGGGAGTCGTACTGACCGACCAGGATCATGCCGGTTTCCCCGCGCCGATCGGACGCTCGCCCGCCACCGTCGTGCGGTGCATGAGACGGCGCGATCCGTCGTAGTCGTTGACCGCGTAGTGGAGCGTGCAGCGATTGTCCCAAATCGCGAGCGAGCCCACTTCCCAGCGGAAGCGGCAGGTGAATTCCGGCCGCGTGCAGTGCTGATAAAGGAAATCGAGCAGCGGCCTGCTTTCGTCCTTGGTCATGTTCTCGAACTGCGTCGTGTAGATCTGGTTCACGTAGAGCGCCTTGCGGCCGCTCTCGGGATGTACGCGCACCACCGGCTGCGCCACCTCGCGGTCGGCCTCGGGATTGTCGCGCTCCATCTTGATCGAGCGGCTGACGCGCAGGTCCTTGGGCACGCCGCCGGTGCCGTAGGGCCGACCGCTGTGCATGGCGCGGAGCGGATTGAGCATCCGTTTCATGCCGTCGGAGAGCGCGTCGTAGGCGGCATACATGCTGGCCCAGATCGTGTCGCCGCCGTGGCTCGGGACCTCGCGCGCATAGAGCAACGAGCCCATGGGCGGCTCCTCGAGGAAGCTGAAATCGGAATGCCAGGCATTGCCGAAGGTGCTGATGTTCCGCTCGTCCGCTTCTTTGAGCACCGCGATGATGTCGGGGTACTCGTCCATGTGCTTGACGTAGGGCATGCGCACGATCGGCCCGAACAGCCGGCTCGCCGCCAGGTGCTGCTCCGGCGTGAGATGCTGGTCGCGGAAGAACAGCACGCAATGCTCGACGAAAGCGCGGCGGAGCTCCGCCGCCACGGAATTCCGCAAGGGCTCGCTGAGGTCGACGCCGCGGACCTCGGCGCCGAGCGCGCCCGCAATCGGCTCGACGATGATCGACTGGTATGACATGGGTGAGTGCTCTACCACCGTTGGGGACCGGATTGTTGCATACTGCCGCCACCGGCGTCATGCCCGCGGCGCGGGGCCATGACGGAAAAGTGAGCGCTTTCAGGGCTCAAGGAAATCTTCATGACGGCTGTCGATTGCCGGCCGCCCCGCTCGACTGAGTGACGGCGAATGACGCCGATCCAACCGAAGGAGCTCAAGATGAACTACCTCCTGATGATCTATCAGAACGAGGCCGAGGTCGACGGGCTGAACGAGTCCGCCGTGAAGACCCTACACGCGGACTACATGGCCTACACGCAGTCGATCGTGCAGTCCGGCAACTTCAAGGCCGGGGACGCGTTGCAGCGGACCTCGGCCGCGACCACCGTCCGGGTGCGCAACGGCAAGACCCTCACGACCGACGGCCCCTTCGCCGAGACCCGCGAGCAGCTCGCCGGCTACTACCTCGTCGAGGCGAAGGATCTCGACCAGGCGATCACGCTCGCCGCGCGCATCCCCTCGGCCAAGTTCGGCTCGATCGAGGTGCGGCCGATCCGGGTCTTCACCTGAAGCCGGAGGGCGCGCGGGGCTCGGCAATGAGCGCCAGCGCCATCGAGCCGGTGTTCCGGAACGAGGCGGGTCGCGTCCTCGCGACGCTGATCCGCCTCGTCGGCGATTTCGATCTCGCCGAGGAGGGTCTGCAGGATGCCTTCGCGGCGGCGGTGGAGCAGTGGCCCGCGGAAGGCATTCCCGGCAACCCGCGCGCCTGGCTCGTCAACGTCGGGCGCCACAAGGCGATCGATCGCCTGCGCCGGCGCGTCCTGCACCGGGCGAAGCGCGGCGAGCTCGAGGCCGAGGCGGCGGTCGCGGCCCAAGTGTCGCCCATCGACGAGCGCGACGACGGGTTCGGGGACGACATGCTCCGCCTGATCTTCACCTGCTGCCACCCCGCGCTCGGCCCCGAGGCGCAGGTGGCGCTCACCCTGCGCGCGGTCTGCGGTCTCACGACGCCGGCGGTGGCACGGGCCTTCCTGGTGAGCGAGGAAACCATGGCGCAGCGGCTGGTCCGCGCGAAGCAGAAGATCCGCGAGGCGAAAATCCCCTACGAGACGCCGGAGCCGGACCGGCTCGACCAGCGGGTCGAGGGTGTGCTCGCGGTGATCTACCTGGTGTTCACCGAGGGCTACGCGGTGAGCTCCGGCGCGAACCTCATGCGTGAGGACTTGGCGCGGGAAGCGATCCGCCTCGCGCGCCTCGTCGACGGGCTGCTGCCGGGACGGCCGGCGATCCAGGGCCTGCTCGCGCTCACCCTCCTGCACCATGCCCGGCGCAAAGCGCGGACCACGGCCGAGGGCGACATCGTGCTGCTGGAGGACCAGGATCGGCATCTCTGGGACTATACCGAGATCGCGGAGGGGCTCGAGCTGGTCGACCGGGCGCTCGGCAAGCCCGGCCATCCCAGCTCCTATGCCGTGCAGGCGGCGATCGCGGCGCTCCACGCGCGGGCGCCGCGCCGCGAGGCTACCGACTGGCCGCAGATCGTCGGCCTCTACGAGGTGCTGCTGCGCCTTTACCCCTCGCCGGTGGTGGAGCTCAACCACGCCGCCGCCGTCTCGATGGTGGACGGGCCCGCCCGCGCGCTCGATCTCCTCGACGCACTCACCGCCCGCGGCACGCTCGCAGGCTATCACCTGCTGCCGGCGGTCCGCGCCGACGTGCTGCGCCGCTTGGGCCGTCGCGAGGACGCGCGCGCCGCCTATCGAGAGGCGCTCGCGCTCGTGAAGCTTGAGCCCGAGCGGCGTCTCCTCGAGCGCCGCCTGGCGGAGCTCGGCTGAGGCCGCGCGCTAAACGTCGTCCTCAACCTCTTCCTCGCCCGATTCGAGCCGCTCGGCGAGCTCCCGGTAGAGCCTGGCGTAGTGCAGGAAGCGCTCGCGCTCAGCGGCGCTCTTTGCGTTATCGGCGCGGCGCAGGAACACGATGGCGCTGCCGCGCAGAGTCGCGACATCGCCGATATCGGTATCTTCGGACCACATCGGAGGCACTCCGCTCGATCTTCTTGGAGAGAGCGATAAGCGGGTCCGCCGCGTTCTCAAGGGCTTGCCGCAGCAGGCCCCATTTTCGACACGGGAGCCTGGCCCTCCGGCAGCGGGTCTTGATCGCGGAAGAAGGTGCAGCGGGCCGGCGGAGGGCCGGTTCGGTAGCCGGATTTTCAGATCCTCGCGTACCGCACTGAGTAAAAGCCTATGGTTTCTCTGTTTCCTTCTGCTTTTGCTGGTTCACCTGGCGCAGGATATCGAGCACGCTGTTCCACATTCCGGATCCGCCGGCAGACATTGCTCCAAACAAGAAGTACACACCGAGACCAGGATCGATTCCGGCGGCTCCCTTGACTTGATCGTAGGAGAGCCAGGTCACACACGTGCCGATCGCGATCGCGACAACATGGATTACAGCTTTGCGGGATTCTTCCTTCTCGCCCGTAGCTCCCGGCTTGCCCACCAGCAAGGGCGAGAGCACTGGGATGCCCTTGATCACCTCAGTCAGCCGCTCGTTTGCGACACTGACTCCTGCGATGTACCCCACGACAGTGGTTATGTTGCCGATGTCCATTGGTCCCTCCCCGTCTTGCCCTCCAGGCCTGTTGATATTGGTGAGGTTGCGTCAAAGTTATTCCACTTTTTATGGTGAACCGCAATCTCATGGCCTGCGACGGCAGGAGCTTGCATCAAACGCAAAAAGCGTTTAAACTTTGATTACCCACGGCCTTGAGATCGGTAATGGAGCACGACGGTGGCGACAGAGGCACAGATTGCGGCGAACCGGTTGAACGCGCAGAAGAGCACGGGGCGAAGACCTCGGCGGGCAAGGCGAGGGTGGCGCGGAGCGCGCTTTGGCACGGGCTGACGGCGGCATCGCTCGTCGTCTTCGACGAAGACGAGGTGGATTTCGACGATTTTCACAATTGGCTGACCCGCGATCTCGAGCCCAGCGGCACACTCGAATGCGCGCTCGTCGAGCGGATCGCCGTGCTCTCCTGGCGGCTCCGGCGCGTCGCCAAGGCGGAAGCTGCGCTCATCAACAGGTCCGCGCACGACAAGGCCAGTTTTCCCGTGCCCGCGGGCCAAGCCGAGCCGCCCGAGGTCGATGCCGGCACCGTCTTCGATCAGGCAGCGCAGAAGCTGGCCGCGCTCTCCCGTCACGAGGCCACGATCGAGCGGGCGCTCAATCGCGCGATCGCGACGCTGGAGCGCTGGCAGAAACGGCGGGAGGAAAAGGCCCAATGGGAAGAGGAGGAGCGGCAGGCGGAGGAGCCCTCAGGACCCGAGCCGGGCAGCCCCGGATGGAAGCCCAAACCCTACATGGGCAGGCCGGAAGACTGGCTCGACACAAAATGAAAATCGACAAATCAAAGCCAATTTATTGAATGAAATCAACACTACGAGGCTCCGGAAAGCCAATCGCAAAGCCAATCAAAGCCAGTTTTTGGCTCAAGATAAGGCCCTATTCGAGTCCCACCTCGTGTCTCGGCCGGCCCCAGTTCTGCGCGAGCGCGATCGCGCGCTCAACGTCTTCCTCCAGCATCAGCCGCTCCTCCACGAGCCGGCGGGCGGCTGCCTCGATGGCGGCGGTATAGGCGGCTTGGGTCGGATAGCGCTCGAGGATGCTGCGGCGGGGGTCGCCAGTGATGCGGCGCTCGCTCTCGGTCTCGGGGAAGGGGATGGTGCTGCCGACGAAGGTGTGCGTGGCGCCATGACCGAAGCCGCGGGCGCGCAGGTTCCAGCCGGTGTAGGTCGCGAGCGGCGCCTCGACCATGGGCGCCCGCACGCCGGCAGTGTCGTTGCCGTCGGCGTCGACCGCCGGCACCAGCATGGTGTAACGCTTGGCGCCCACCACGTGCGGCGGCTCCTTCGAGAGGATGCCGCGCTCGAAGTCGGGACCGAAATCGAGCAGCGGCAGCTCGGCGGGGCCGCTTGGCACCGCGGCGCCGGGAATGCGCGGAAATTGCGTACGCCATTGCTCGATGGGGACAAGGGTGCCGTCGGCGCGGCGCGGCACGCGGCTCGGCGGCGGCGGCGTGCCATCGGTCGCCCAGCGGTCCAAGGCGTCGAGCATGGCGCGGAAGAGCATGGAGGTCGCGACCACGTTGATCGGGTTCTGGCACACGCCGCGCGCGGGCTTCTTCAGGTTGGGATCGGCGAAATGCTGCGAGCTCGCCCAGGCGTAGACGCGCACGCCCTCGGGCTGCGCGAGGTCGTTGCCCTGCGTGTCCGTGTGCACCAGCGAGCCCTTGCGCTGCCAGTACTCGGTCGCGGTCTGCGTGTGGATCACCAGCGGGTCGGTCGCGGGCCGCTTCAGGATCGCGTCGCGCCTGCCGGTCAAGTGGTCAGTACTTTCGGTGTACGAGAACGGGAAGCGGTCCGCGGGATTGAAATGATCCTCGTACTGCTGGCCCGCGGGCGAGACCGAGTTGGCGAAGCGGTGGTTGAGCCACATGAGCCCGCCGCCGCTCACATGCGGCAGCACGCCGTCGAAGACGCGCCGCCCCTGCGCGTCCGCGTTGAAGCCGCGATAGACGAAGTCGCGGATGCAGCGCCCGGTCTGCGAGCGGCCCCAGGCGTAGGCCTTCTCGATGCCGGCGCGGCCCTCGCGGAGCGGGTTGGGGTGCCCCGCCGCGTCTCCCTCGCCGTATTTGAGGAAACTGGAAAAATCGCGGACGGCAACGTGGCCGAGGCCCAGCACCAGCGGGTCCTTGCCGGTGTAGACGAGCTCGTAGATCCAGCCGGGCTCGAATCCCCGGGGGAGATGGATGTGCGTGTCCGAGGGCACGAGCGCGCGCTCGCTGCCCTGGTTGTCGAGGCCCAGGCCGGCCTCGATGCGCGCGAACATCCATTGATCCGCCGGCACGGGAATGCGGGGATCGTCTGCGTAGCGCCGGCGCGTGAGGCTGGCCTTTCGCGCGTCGAGCGATACCGTCGGATGGCTCCGCGTGGAGATCCAGCCGGAGAGCGGCTGCGTGGTGACGCCGTGCTGATCCGCGATGTACTCGACGCGCACCAGGCCGATGATCGGCTTGCCGTTGTCGGTCGCGACGGGCAGGTCCAGCAGCATGCGGCCGTCGCCCGGCAGCAGGTCGCCCTGCCACGCGATCCAGGCGATGCTGTACCCGCGCCGCATCAGGAACCCGTTGCCGGCATCGGCGAGCGTGCGCGGATCGTTGCTGGCGGGCGCGTCGTTGAAGAACTGCAGCATCCGCTTGTTGCCGCGATTGCCGTAGTCGAGGAAGAGCCGCTTGTTGCCGCGCGCGAAGTCCTTGGGACGCAGGATCACGATGTCCGCGACGAAATGGACGCGGCCCTCGCCATCGACCGGCGCGTAGTCGAGGTCTGTGATGCCCTTCTGCGCCGGGGCCTTCGGATCGACCGCGAAGTGCGCGCGGCCCACGAGGCGCTCATAGGCGCCGACGGCGCCGAACGCGTGGCCGCCCGCGAAAGGCCCGCGCTCGCCGATCTTGAGTTCGATGAGGTTGGTCATACTCGCGTCCTCCGTGAGAAGGGCGCTTACGCTGCCCCACTCCGGGAAGCGGCGTCAACAAAGGTTGAGCTGCCGGGACGCCAAGTCTTATATAAGGAGTCGGCGCAGAGATTCGGGACGCGTTCAGGGTCCAGGAATAGCGCGAGCGACGGCGCCACTCCGGTGAGCGAGAGGACGAGATCATGAGCGCCGCGGGCCGTACGCTGCTCGACAAGATCTGGGATCGCCACGCGATCGTCCAGCGCGACGATGGGCAGACGCTGCTCTACGTCGACCGGCACTTCATCCATGACGGCTCGCGTCGCGCCTTCGAGGTGCTGGGCGAGCGCGGCCTGCGGGTGAGGCGACCCGATCGCACCTTCGGCACGCCCGACCACTATGTCCCCACCTCGAGCCGCGACATGGCGGCGATCGACGACCCCGACGCGCGGCTCATGGTGGAGTCCGTCACCAAGAATGCCGCCGCGCACGGTGTCACCGTCTTCGGCCTCGACGATCCCCGCCAGGGGATCGCCCATGTGATCGGTCCCGAGCAGGGCTTGAGCCAGCCCGGCATGACCGTCGTGTGTGGCGACAGCCATACCTCGACCCATGGCGCGTTGGGCGCCCTGGCCTTCGGCATCGGCGCCACGGAAGTCAGTCACGTGCTGGCGACCCAGACGCTCTGGCAGAGGAAGCCGAAGGCCAAGCGGATCACGATCGAAGGCACGCCGGCTCCCGGCGTGACGGCCAAAGACGTGATCCTCACCGTCATCGCCAAGATCGGCGCCGACGGCGCGGTCGGCCACGCGATCGAATACGCCGGCGGTACCATCCGTGCCCTCTCGATCGAGGGGCGGCTCACGGTCTGCAACATGTCGATCGAAGCGGGCGCCCGCGCCGGCATGGTCGCACCCGACGATACCACCATCGCCTATCTCGAGGGCCGGCCCTACGCGCCCAAGGGCGCGCGCTGGGAGCAGGCCGTCGCGCTCTGGCGATCGCTGCCCAGCGACGCCGAGGCGCGTTTCGACAGCGAGGTCTCGCTGGACGCCACGAGCATGGCGCCGATGGTGACCTGGGGCACCAGCCCGCAGGACGGAGCGGCCATCACCGGCCGCGTTCCCGATCCCTCGGATATCGGCGATCTCGCGCGCCGGGCCGCCGTCTCGAAGGCGCTCGATTACATGGGGCTGACGCCCGGAACGGCGTTGAGCGGCATTCCGGTCGATCGCGTCTTCATCGGCTCCTGCACCAACAGCCGCATCGAAGACCTGCGCATGGCCGCACGGGTCGCCGATGGCCGCAGGGTCGCGGCCACGGTTCGCGCCATGGTCGTGCCGGGCTCCGGCCTGGTGAAGCGCCAGGCGGAGGCCGAGGGCCTCGATCGCATCTTCGAGGCGGCGGGCTTCGAGTGGCGCGAGGCCGGCTGCTCGATGTGCGTGGGTATGAACGGCGACCTTGTGGCGCCTGGCGAGCGCTGCGCCTCCACCTCGAACAGGAATTTCGTGGGACGCCAGGGCAAGGGCGCGCGCACGCACCTGGTCAGCCCCGCGATGGCGGCCGCGGCGGCCGTCACCGGCGCATTCACCGACGTGCGCGCGCTCCTCAACGGCTAGGAGGGACGATGGAGCCTTTCGCTCGCTTGGACGCGGTCGCGGTGCCGATGGCGACCGCGAACGTCGACACCGACCAGATCATCCCCGCGCGGTTCCTGCGCAAGCCGCGCAAGGCGGGATACGGCCAATACCTCTTCCACGACTTGCGCTTCGACGACGCCGGCAACGAAAGGCCGGACTTCGTCCTGAACCAGGCGAGCTATCGCGGCGCCCGCGTGCTGATCGCCGACAGGAACTTCGGCTGCGGCTCTTCGCGCGAGCACGCGGTCTATGCACTCTGGGACTACGGGTTCCGCGCGGCGATCGCGCCGAGCTACGGCGATATCTTCTACGGTAATTGTCTCAAGAACGGCTTTCTCCCGATCGTGCTGCCGGTGGACGATGCGGCGGCACTATGCGATCAAGTGCGGCAGCGTCCCGGCGCCCGCGTCGTCGTCGACCTGGAGCTGCAGCAAGTGATCGCGCCGGATGACCGGCTCCTCGGCTTCGCGATCGACGGTTTCCGCAAGCACTGCCTGCTCGCGGGTATCGACGAGCTCGACTTCACCCTCCGCCACCGCGCGGACATCGAGTCCTTCGAGCGCGACCAGGGCAACGCGACACCCTGGCTCTGACGAATGCTTGGCACCTAACAAGCTGGCGACGTATGCCGCGTGCCCGAGGTCGCCAATGACCGAGCCTATTCTGCAGGTGATGGAACTCTCGAAGCAGTTCGGAGGCCTCGCTGCCGTGAGCGAGGTCTCCCTCGAGCTTCGTGTCGGCGAAGTGCACGCGGTCATCGGACCCAACGGCGCGGGCAAGACCACGCTCATCAATGTGCTCTCGGGCGACCTCCTGCCCAGCGCCGGTACCATCCGCTTCGAGGGCCGGAACATCGCTGGGCTTTCCGCCGACCGCGTCGCGCGCCTCGGCATTGCCCGCAGCTATCAGAAGTCCAACATTTTTGTGGATTTCACGCTGCTCGAGAATTGCCGATTGGCGGCGCAGGCTCGGCTTCCCAGCTCAATGCGGTTCTTCCGGCCGGCGCTCCATTGTCGCGCACTCATCGAGAGCGCGGCCCGGGCGCTGACACTAGTCGGGCTCGAGAGGCCGTGGGATCGATTGGCCGGCAGGGTGAGTCACGGCGAACAGCGCCAGCTCGAGATCGCGATGACGCTCGCGACCGAGCCCAAGGTGCTGCTGCTCGACGAGCCGCTCGCGGGCATGGGCGCCGAGGAGAGCCAGCGAATGGTCGCACTGATCGCGCGGCTAGCCGAGACGCACGCGGTGCTCCTGGTCGAGCACGACATGGACGCTGTGTTCTCGGTCGCAGCCGTGCTGACCGTGATGGTGAACGGCCGTGTTCTCGAGCGCGGCGCTCCCACGGCAATCCGCGAGAGCATGGCGGTACAGCAGGCCTATCTCGGCACCGTGGAGGCGGGGTGAGGGGCGGGGGCGCGCTCCGCCGCTCACCGCTCCATCCGATGCGGCACCTCGCGCACGGAGTTGCGGAGGATGCCGATGCCCTCGACCTCGGCCTCGATGACGTCGCCGCCCTTGAGGAGGCCGGGCGGATTCATCGCGAAGCCGACGCCGCTCGGCGTGCCCGTGGCGATGACGTCGCCAGGCTCCAGCGTCATGCCGAGCGAGAGGCTCTCGATGATGGTTTTCAGGTCGAAGATCATGTGCTTGGTGTTCGAATTCTGACGCTCGCCGCCGTTGACACGGAGCTTGATGTCGAGCGCCTGCGGATCCTTGATCGCGCTCGCGTGCACGATCCACGGGCCCATCGGACAGGAGCCGTCGATGCCCTTGCCCTTGAACCACTGCTCGTGCCGGCGCTGCAGGTCGCGCGCGGTCACGTCGTTGATCACGGTGTAGCCGAACACGTGTGCGAGCGCGCGGTCCTTCGGGATGTTCTTGCCGCGGGTGCCGATGATCACGCCGAGCTCGACTTCGTAGTCGAGCTTCTGGGTGACCTGCGTGTCGTACGGGATCTCGTCGCCGGGACCGATGATCGCGGTCGGCGGCTTCGAGAAGAACTGTGGGAATTCCGGCAGCTTCATCTCGGTGCCGCGGGCGCGATAGCCCTCGGCGACGTGCTCGACGTAGTTGCGGCCGACGCAGAACACATTCTTGCGCGGATGCGGGATCGGCGCTAGCAGCTTGACCGCGTTGAGCGGCAGCGTGTTGCCGGCATTGGCGCGCTTCGCCGCATCGCGCGCGGCGGCGACGCCGTCGTCGCCCGCGAGCACCACGTCGAGCGCGGTCTTCGCCTTGAGGCCGGGCACCTCGCCCAGATCCAACACGCGATCCCCATCGATCAGCAAGCCCGCCGAGACGTGGTTGTCGCGGCTGAAAGTCACGAACCTCATGATGCAAATCCTTTCATCGGCATGGATGACGCGCATTATCGGCCGGTGCGGATGTCCCCGCAATGCCCTGGCGCCGGCCGAGTTGTTGAGCATAGGATAAAGAAAAGCTTTCGGGAGGAGCGACGATGATCGACAAGCTGTTCGCGCTCGGAGCGCGCCTGATCGCGGCCGCCGCGCTCGTCGTCGCGGCCGTGCTGCCGGCCTCGGCGCAGGAGCCGATCAGGATCGGCTTCGGCATGGCCTTGACCGGCGGCCTCGCCGCCAACGGCAAGTCGGCGCTGGTGGCGATGCAGATCTGGGAGGCCGACGTCAACGCCAAGGGCGGCTTGCTGGGCCGACCCGTGAAGCTGGTATTCTACGACGACCAGAGCACGCCCCCGACCGTCCCGGGCATCTACACGAAACTCCTCCAGGTCGACAAGGTCGACCTAGTGGTGGGTGGCTACGCCACCAACATGGTTGCGCCAGCGATGCCGGTGGTGATGCAGCACAACAAGATGTTCATCGGATTGCTAGCCCTCGCGATCAATTCGCAGTTCAACTATCCTCGCTATTTCTCGATGGCTCCGACCGGCGGTCCCGATCCGAAGATCGCGATCTCCAAAGCCTTCTTCGAGGCGGCGATGGCGCAGAGCCCGAAGCCCGAGACCATCGCGATTGCCGCTGCCGACGCGGAGTTCTCGAGCCGTGCCGCCGAGGGCGCGCGCGAGCAGGCGAAGGCCGCGGGCCTCAAGATCGTCTACGACAAGAGTTATCCGCCGACCACCACGGACTATACGCCGATCGTGCGGGCGATTCAGGCGACCAATCCCGACATCGTGTTCGTGGGATCCTATCCGCCCGACAGCGTCGGCATGGTGCGGGCAGCCAACGAGGTCGGACTCAAGACCAAGATCTTCGGCGGCGGCATGGTCGGGCTGCAGGCGACCGTGATCAAGGCGCAGCTCGGCCCCATGCTGAACGGCATCCTCAACTACGATTTCTGGCTGCCGGTGCCCAAGATGCACTTCGAGGGGGTCGACGATCTGATCAAGCGCTACCAGGAGAAGGCGGCGGGCCAGGGCATCGATCCCTTCGGCTATTACATGGCGCCCTGGGCCTATGCCGATCTCCAGGTGCTGGCGCAGGCGGTGGAGGCGACCAGGAGCCTCGACGACGACAAGCTCGCGGATTACATCCGCAAGAGTACCTTCAAGACCGTGGTGGGCGAGATTAATTTCGGCAGCAACGGCGAGTGGGCGAAGCCGCGCGTGGTCTCGATCCAATTCCACGACATCAAGAGCAACGACGCCGGGCAGTTCCGCGAGATGGGGACCCAGACGCTGATCGCGCCCGCAGAGTTCGCCTCGGGAAAGCTGATCTACCCGTACACGGACGCGCGGCCGCAGTAGGAAGGGAGCACGCTCAGAGGCCGAGGTAGAACTTCCGGATCAGCTCGTTGTTGTTGAGCTCCTCGGTTGAGCGGCCCTCGAAGGCGATCCTGCCGTGGACGATGACGTAGCCGCGGTCGGCGATGCGGATCGCCTGGGTGAAGTTCTGCTCGGCCATTAGGACCGTGAGCGCGTAGCTCTCCTTGAGCGCCTTGATGGTGGCGATGGTGCGCCGGACCAGCACGGGCGCCAGGCCCACCGAGGGCTCATCGACCAGGAGGATCTTGGGCGCGGTCATGAGCGCGCGGCCCAGCGCCAGCATCTGCTGCTCGCCGCCGCTCATGCTGCCCGCGAGCTGCTGGCGCCGCTCCCGGAGCCGCGGGAAGGTCTCGTAGCAGAACTCGAGGTTGCGCCTCATGGCCTCGCGCGCGAGCGGACGGAAGGCGCCCAGCCGCAGGTTCTCCTCCACCGTGAGCTTCGGGAAGAGCCGCCGGCCCTCCGGCACCAGCGCGATGCCGAGTTCGACGATCTCCTCGGTGCCGCGGCCCACGAGTTCGTGGCGCTCGCCGTCGATCTCCGCGGTGATGCTGCCCGCGCTCGGCCGTACGATGCTCATGATGCATTTCATGAGCGTGCTCTTGCCGTTGCCGTTGGTGCCGAGCAGCGCCACGGTCTCGCCCGCGGGGACAGCGATCGAGATCCCCTCGAGCGCGCGTACCGCGCCGTAGGCGGCGTCGACGCCGCTCAGCGTGAGGCTACTCGCCAAGGTAGGCCCTCTC
The DNA here is from genome assembly GCA_035263705.1 of Allostellaceae bacterium. Lineage (GTDB taxonomy): Bacteria > Pseudomonadota > Alphaproteobacteria > ATCC43930 > CGMCC-115725 > DASZHJ01. Next base: position 2,706 of record DATFRA010000321.1, on the reverse strand, counting down.
GACCTCGGGATTGCGCACGACCTCGTCGGGCGGCCCGTCCGCGATCTTGCGCCCCGCCACCAGCACCACCAGGCGGTCGGAGAAGCTCATCACAGCGCGCATGATGTGCTCGATCAGGATGATGGTAATGCCGGCTTCGTTGAGGCGGCATAGGAGCGCCAGGATGTCGTCGACCTCGCCGTGGGAGAGTCCCGCCATGGCCTCGTCCGCGATCAGCAGCTTCGGCTCCGCCGCCATGGCGCGCGCGAGCTCGAGCTTACGCATCTCGACCTGGCTGAGGTCTCGCGGCAGTCGAGCCGCTTTGCCTGCGAGGCCGACGAGCCCGAGGAGCTCTGCCTCGCGGGCGACGATCTCCGAGCGCGGCACCGGCTGCCCGCGCCGGACATTCACGGTGTAGAGCAACGGGATGCGCAGGTTTTCCGCCACAGTCAGGCTGGTGAACGGGCGTGGCAGCTGGAAGCTCCGTGCCATGCCGAGGCGCGTGCGCTGATGCGCGGAGAGGCCGTCCATGACGGCACCTTCGAAGCGGACTGTGCCGGTGTCGTTCCTGAGCGCGCCGCAAAGGCAATTCACCAGCGTGCTCTTGCCGGAGCCGTTGGGCCCGATGAGCCCGAGCCGCGCGCCCGCTGCGAGCTCGAGGTTCACGGTGTCGAGCGCCAAGAACCCGCCGAAGCGCTTGGAGAGGTCCTCGACTTGGAGCAGTGGCGCCGTCATCCGCGCGCGCTCCGCCGCTTCTCGATGCCGAGCAGGCCCACGATGCCGTTGGGGGCGGCGATCACGAACAGCATCAGAAGCGCGCCGACGATCAGCAGGTTGATCTCGGGATGGTTGCCGAACCAGTTGCTGACGGTGGCGACCTGCTGGACGCTCCCGAGCAGGAGCGCGCCGATCAGAGGCCCGATCCAGCTGGTCATGCCGCCGATCAAGGGCATGGCGATACTGTTGACGGCGTAGGCGAGATTGAAGCCCGAGGCAGGGTCGAGATAGGTGACGTAGTAGGGCAGCGGCGCGCCCGCCATGCCCATGAGAGCGCCCGAGACGGTGGTCGCAACCAGCTTGAGCCGGAGGGTCGGTACGCCCGAGACTTCGGCCGCTGCCTCGTCGTCGCGGATGGTCGCGAAGCCGTAGCCGAGGCGCGAGCCTTCGATGGCGTGGGCGATCGCGAGAGCGATCACCGCGAGCCCGAGCATGATGAGGAACAGATACTGCACGTAGCTGCCGAGCAGGGGCACCACCGCCGGGCGCACGGTGTAGGCGCCCCGCGATCCCCCCACGAAGTCCCAGTTCGTAATGAGCGTCTGCACCACCACCGCGAGCGCCAGGGTCGCAATAGCGAAGAACACCCCGCGCAGGCGCAGTGTTAGATAGCCCATGCCGAGACCGACGACGCCGGAGATCACGCCGCCCGCCAGGATCAGCGCGGGAATGGGCAAGGATACGAGCTTGCCGAGCGCGACCGACGTGTAGGCGCCGAGCGCGAAGAAGGCGGCGGTGCCGAAATTCACATAGCCGGTGTAGCCACCGAGGATGTTCCAGGCGGTTGCGAGCACGACGTACTGCAGCACGACGTAGCCGGCGAAGAACAGGTACTCATTCTCCAGGAAGCGCAGGCCCTCGAAGGTGATGGCCGCCACCGCTAGCGCCGCGAACAGGAAGGTGTGCGCGCGCACGGCGCTAGCGTCCGAGGATGCCGACCGGACGGAAGGCGAGGGTGAGCAGCAGGAAGCCGAACGCGACCGCCGGCGACCACGAAGGCCCGTAAAACGTCGAGGTGATGCTCTCAACGATGCCGAGCAGGATGGCGGCGAGCAGCGTCCCAGGGAAGCTCCCCATGCCGCCGAGCACGCAAATCGCGAACACGCGGCCGATGTAGTCGCGGCCCATGGAGGGTTCGACGGGCTGGATCACGATCAGCAGCGCGCCGGCGATGGAGGCCGTGGCGATCGAGAGCGCGAAGGCGATGCGCTTGACGCGCGTGGGATTCGCCGCCATCAGCCGGAGCGCGAGCGGGTCCTGCGAGACCGCGGCGATGGCGCGACCGAGGAAGGTATGTGAGAGGTAGAGGTGCAGGCTTACGAGCAGCGCGAGGGAGACGGCGCAGGGGATCAGCATGCGCAGGGGGAAGTCGAGGAAGCCCAGGTGCAGGCTTGGCCCGATATAGGGCGCCTCGACAAACCGGTAGTCGACGCCGAAGGCCAGGATCAGCCCGACCTCGCTGATGAACAGCAGGCCGAAGAAGAACGCGAGGCCGCGCAGCGACTCCTGGCCACGCCGCTCGAAGGCAACGTAATAGACCTGATAGACCAGCGCCCCCAGCAGGAAGAATGCCGGCAGCACGACGAGGCTCGCGAGGATCGGGTCGAGCCCCAACGCTCCGTTGAGGAGATAGGCGACGTAGGAACCCAGCATGATGAAGGCGGGGTGCGCGATGTTGACGATGTCGAGCATGCCGAAGGAGATCGACACGCCCACCGTCACCACGGCGTAGAACCCGCCGAGCAACAGCCCCGAAACGATAGCATTGAGCAGCAGCTGTGGGTCCCACAGCATCCCGGCTTCTCCCTGTCCCGCAGGCCTTCGCTGGCCCGTTTCCCCGGCGCGGTAGCTCCGAGAGTAGCACGAAACCGCACGTTGCCAGCCCCTCGCGGCGGCTTTTCAAAGGCGCACGGCCCACGCTAGCGTGGGCAAGGACTGGGAGACGAAGGA
>DATFRA010000320.1:0-25065 GCA_035263705.1 Allostellaceae bacterium | reverse complement strand
CTCGTGGTCGCGATCATGGTGGGAGTCGAGGGCATGGGCATTCCGCTCCCGGGCGAGGCGACCCTCATCGCGGCCTCGATCGTCGCCGGCACGACCCACGAGCTCAGTATCGGGTTGGTGATCACGGCGGCCGGTGCCGGCGCCGTCGCGGGCGACAATGCCGGGTTCTGGATCGGCCGGTCGCTGGGTTATCGCATACTCCGCCGGCTCGGCCCCTACATCTGGCTGACGGAGCGGCGGATCATGCTCGGGCACTACCTGTTCAGCCGATATGGCGGCACGGTGGTCTTCGCCGGGCGCTTCATCGCCTTGCTGCGCACCCTCGCGCCATTCGTCGCCGGAGCGAACCAGATGCCGTGGCGGCGCTTCGCCCCCTTCAATGCCGCGGGTGGCGCGCTGTGGGCGACGGTGTACGGCACCGCCGCATACGTCCTCGGAAAAGAGGCGCACGGGATCATGGGCCGGGCGGGCGTGCTTCTGGCGGCACTCGGCATCGCGGCGGTCGTCGCGGGATGGCTGTTCCTGCGCCGGAACGAGGCGAGGCTGGAGGCGGAGGCCGAGCGCGCGGGGTTCGAGCGCCATGGGCCGTGCTAATCCTTGCCTCTGGCGCTGCGCGCCCAGTCGCTGGAGAATGCCCGAATGAATATCGACGCGTTCCGGAAGACCCTCGCCAAGGCTGAGCCGCCGGAGCTCAGCCATGCGCTGCGCGCGCTTTGGTGGGACGCGAAGGGCGACTGGCACAAGGCCCATGGCTGCGCCCAACAGGACGAGGAAAGTCCGAACGGCCCCTGGGTGCACGCCTACCTCCATCGCAAAGAGGGCGACCTCTCGAATGCCGCTCATTGGTATCGGCGCGCCGGTCGGCCGGTGGCGACCACGTCGCTCGAGGCGGAATGGGCGGCGATCGCGGGGGCTTTGCTGGCGGAGAAATAGCTCGGCGATACCTGCGGCCACCGTCGAACGGTTGATCTCTCGGCGGAGTCCTGGGATGCTCCTGCGGGGCCGTCGACCAGGGGGAAGCGCAGCATCATGACTGTCGGGTGCAAGGGTGATCGGAGCGCAGGGGCGCCGTCGCGGAGGTCGGTCTTCATGTTCGTGGCGATCGGTGCGTGGCTCGGCGCGCGCGCGGCGACGGGCGCCCGCGCGCAAAGCAAGCCCCCCGGAGATCCCGAGCAGTTCGTGCTCTATTTCGACTTCGGCAGCGCCAAGCTTTCGTCGGTGGCGCGGCCGGTCATCAACGACGCCGCGACGGCGATCCGGCAGACCGTCGCCAAAGGCAATTTCTCGCACGTCAAGGTGGTCGGCTATGCCGACACCGTCGGGTCGACCGAGGGCCAGGACCGCCTGTCCCTGCGGCGCGCCAATACCGTCCGCGACGAGCTGGTCCGCGACGGCATCGATCCGGCCGTGATCAAGACCGAGGGACGCGGCAAGCTCGAGCCCGAGGTGCTGACCGGCGACCAGGTGAAGAACCCTCGCAATCGCCGGGTCCGGATCGTGATCTTCCGCCCGGGCGATTAGCGAATCCCAACGCGATCTCTACGCTTAAGGCGACTCGAATGCCACGCGATGCCCACTCGGCCGCGCTCCCGATCGTGGTAACATGATCGTGAAAGCTGGAGTCGCGTCCTGAGGCAGTGCGCGGCCAGGCGCTCTGGGCTCGGCAGGGCACATGGGTGGGTTCTCGAGTTTCCTGATCATCGCCGGTGTCATGACGCTGTTCGGCAGCGCGATGTCGCTCGGCCTCACGTTCCTGCATTCGATCCAGGGCGATGCCTGGGCGCCCACCCGGACGGGCTCGTTCATCTCGAGCTATGTCGGTGTCGACCTCGGGGTCGGGCAGCTCTTCGACTGGCTCGGCTGGGGCGTTATCTACCACGCGGTCATGGAGGAGCCGCTCTACCGCATGCTGTTCATCTTGGGCGTCGTCATCATCTTCGTGGCGCTGGCGACGCGCGGCATGAGCCGAGAGGGCTGACGGCTCGCCTGTGCTCAGTGACCGTGGAAGATGGCTTCCGGCAGCAGGGCCGAGACGACGTAATTGGGCACATCGACCACGTTCGAGATCCGGAGATCGACGGCAACGCTGCAGATCACGTAGGCCTGCTGGCGGCTGAAGCCGCGCTCCTGCAGCAGCGCCATCATATTGAGCACGGCGTTGCGGCAGGCGAGGGTTAGGTTCTCCGCCTCGATCTCGCCCGCGGCGTTGATCGGCATACCCATGACGCCGAGGAAGCGCTCCGGCGCCGCGAAGCGCGGATCAGTGAAGTAGCGCTCGCGCGAGAAGACCGGGCTCGTGAACCGGCGGCGATCGGCGAGGCCCTTGTGCAGCTGAAAGCGGACCGCGGCGGTGGCGCCCATCTCGATCGCGGTGACGCAGACCTCGCCGTCGCCCTGCGCGAAATGGCCGTCGCCTGTGGAGAACAGCGCGCCCGCCTTGAACACCGGCAGCATGAGCTTCGCGCCCTTGGTCAGCTGCTTCACGTCGAAATTGCCGCCGTTCTCGCGCGGCGGCAGCGTGCGCAGCCCGTGGAGCGCACAAGGCCCCGTGACCGGCACGGCGCCCGCGGGGTCCGGCGGCAAGGCCATGCCGCCCCGCTCGATCACCCGCTGCTCGCGAGCCGTCCATTCCGCGAGCTTCGCGGCCGACGGCGCCACCGCCGAGACGCCCATGAAAGGCGCGCCGGGAATCCGCACGCCCAGAATCTGCTCAGAGGTTGCCCAGCCGTCGCGGAGGGCCCAGTGCACCAGGAAAGGCTCGGTCATGACATCGCGCAGGAAGCCAAGGCCGGGAATGATCGCGCTGAAGGCGGTGCGCTCCGGCACGATGTCGAGGAACTCGATCTCGAGCATGTCGCCGGGCTCGGCGCCCTTCACGAACACGGGCCCGGTCAAGGGATGGACCGCGCCCGGGTTGATGCTCGCGAGGTCGGCGACCGTGGTACGCGGCGTGATCTGGCCGTCGAGGGCGTCGCGACATTCGAGCACGACCTCCTCGCCGAGGCTCACCTCCAGCGCCGGCTCGATGTCAGGGTGGTAGCGGTTGTGGCCCTTCAGCGGCTCGGCGGCGAGCGGCTGGCTTCGATCGATGCGAATGGCGGGCATAGCGACCTCCTGGGGGCGAATTCTCGATGGTGCTGCGGGCCCGCGCGAGTTGCAACGACGGTGCATATCTTTCCGACGCGGGGCATGGTGCCGATCGATCGCTTTTCTCGGGGCGCCCATCCGGTAAGATGCGCCGAGTAAAGAGGAGGCCATTCCATGAACCGACGGCAGTTTCTGTTGGCATCGGCAGCGAGCGTGGCGATGCCGGCGATCGTACGGGCACAGTCACAGCGCGTGCTCACCTTCGTGCCGCAGGCGGACCTCTCGGTCCTGGATCCGATCTGGACCACCACCTACCAGACGCGCGATCACGCTTTCATGGTCTTCGATACCCTCTTCGGCATCGACGGTGGCTACAAGGCGCAGCCGCAGATGGTCGAGACGTTCGACGCCGAAGAGGACGGCAAGCGCTGGACCCTTACTCTGCGGTCCGGCCTCAAGTTCCACGACGGTACGCCAGTACTTGCCCGCGACTGCGTGGCGAGCGTGAAGCGCTGGGGCGCCCGCGATTCCTACGGGCAGGCGCTGATGGCGGCGACCGACGAGCTCACCGCGCCCGATGACAGGACCATCGTGTTCCGCATGAAGCACGCGTTCCCGCTGCTGCCGGCAGCGCTCGGCAAGACGCCACCCAACGTCTGCGCGATCATGCCGGAGCGGCTCGCGTCGACCGATCCCAACGCTCAGGTCACCGAGATGATCGGCAGCGGCCCCTTCCGCTACAAGCCCGACGAGCGCGTGCCGGGCTCGCGCGTGGTGTGGGAGCGCTTCGCCGATTACGTGCCACGCGCCGAGGGCACGCCCAGCGGCACCGCGGGCCCCAAGATCGCCAATTTCGACCGCATCGAGTGGCGCATCATTCCCGACGGCGGCACCGTGGCGGCGGCGCTTCAGAAGGGCGAGGTGGACTGGTGGCTGGTGCCCAATGCCGACCTGCTGCCGATCCTGCAGAAGACCCAGACCCTCAAGGTCGCGAATATCGATCCCGTCGGCTTCATCGCGACCATGCGGTTCAATCAGCTCAATCCGCCCTTCGACAACGTGGCGCTGCGGCGCGCCATGCTGGGCGCGGTCAACCAGTCCGATTACATGATCGGCATGGTCGGCACCGACACGAAGCTCTGGAAGGATCGGTGCGGCTACTTCACGCCGGGTACGCCCATGGCGAGCGACGCCGGCATGGAGGCGCTCGCGAGCCTGCGCGACCTCGAAGGGGTGAAGCGCGCCATCGCGAGCGCGGGCTACAAGGGCGAGAAGATCGTTATCCTCGCGCCCACCGACATCGCGAGCGCCAAGGCGCTCGCCGACATCACCAACGACATGTTGAAGCAGCTCGGCATGAACGTCGAATATCAGGCGATGGATTGGGCGACGCTGGTGCAGCGGCGCGCCAAGAAGGAGCCGGTGGATCAGAACGGGTGGAGCATCTATCACACCTCCTGGAGCGGCATCGACCACATGAACCCCGTCGGCCACGTGTTCCTGCGCGGCAATGGCAAGGACGCGACCGTGGGTTGGCCGACCGCCCCCAAGCTCGAGGAGTTGCGCGCGCGGTGGCTTCAGGCACCTGACCTCGCGGCGCAACAGAAGATCGCCGCGGAGATTCAGCTGCAGGCCTTCCAGGACGTGCCTTACATCCCGCTGGGCCAGTACTTCACGCCGACCGCCTATCAGGCGACGCTCAGCGGGATCATCCCGGGCAATCCGTTGTTCTGGAACGTCAAGCGGGGGTGAGCGGCTCGGCGGCGAGCCCGCAATCCCGCGGCGGCGCCCTGGTCCTCCGCGGCATCGGGTTCTCCGTGGTGGGCTATTTCCTGTTCTCGCTGCAGGACGCCACGATCAAGTGGCTGGCCTCCGGCTTCACCTCGCCGCAGATCCTGTTCATGCGGAGCGTGGTAGTGGTGCCGTGCTGCCTCGTGCTTTTCGGTCCCGGCGTGGCACCCCGCGCGCTGGTCTCTCCCATGCGGTTCCGGCTGCTGGTGCGCTCGGTCGTCATCGTGATCGCCTGGGCGTTCTACTACACGGCCGCGCGCTATCTGCAGCTTGCGGAGCTCGTCACGATCTATTTCTCGTCGCCGCTGCTGGTGGCGGCCCTGGCGCCGATCATTCTGAAGGAGCACGTGACGTGGTCGCGCTGGCTCAGCGTCGGTATCGGCTTCGCCGGGGTCATCGTGGCGGTGCAGCCGACGCACTTGAACCAGCCGGTGCCGATCCTGCTGGCGCTCGCGGCGTCGGCACTCTGGGCCTACACCTCGATCCTGATCCGTCAGGTCGTGGCGGCCGCCTCGACGCCGGTAGTGATGTTCGTCTCCAACATCACGATCCTCGTGCTCTGCGGCGCGCTGATGCCGTGGCTCTGGCAGCCACCGACTTGGCCGCAGCTGGCCTTGATGCTGCTCGTGGGATGCTTCGGCATGGGCGGCCAGTTCATGTCGACCGAGGCGATCCGGCTCGCGCCCGCGAGCGTGGTGGCGCCGATCAGCTTCTCCTCGCTGGTCTGGGCGTTCCTGCTGGGGCTCGCGATCTGGGGCGACGTGCCTGATATCGCCGTCTTCGGCGGCGCCGGGCTCATTCTCGCGAGCGGCGCGATTGTCACTGGCGCGGAATTCTGGACGCTCCGGGGGCGACGCCGCGCGCTCGCGGCATCGATTCCCGACTAGGCGGTCTCGTCAACCGATCGCAGCCGCTTCTCCCGCGATCGCGACACGACTCCACTGAGATAGAACGCGCCGGGCCCCTCCGCCGCACCGGGCTTGCCCATGAAGTGGACGCCCTGGACGCCCAAGAGACGGTAGACCTCGGTCCAGGTCGAGGCCTGGCCGATGAGCACGTCGTTCACATAAACCTTCTTGACCTGCATCGTGCTCCAGCGTCCCGCGCTGCCCGGCGCCAGCAAGCGTTGTAAACGCAGGGATTGACCCAGGTCAACGCAGACTCTCGGCCCGCGGCATACATTGAATTAACCAACGGCTTGTGGGAGCCCGCCATGAAGACGCCAGACGACATGCGCGAGGAGGCCGAGCGGTGCATCCGCCTCGCGCGCCAGACCATCGACGACTCAGTGGCTTCGGCGCTGCTCGCCTATGCCTGTGAGCTCGAGCAACGTGCATATTTGATAGAAGGCGAGGCCCCCAAGAATAGCCATAGGGGTCACGCCCTAGCGGACGCTACAGCGGGTTACGTGGCTGTCAGCGGTTGAGCGGCTTGCGGCGTCGACTGCAGCCGTGCGAGCAGGCCCAGTGCGAACTGCGCGAGGGTATCGTCGCGGGCGCCCATCACCACGATCCGGTCCCGCGGCCGGCCGAGTTCCACCAGTTTGTCGCCGCAGGCGGGCCGATCCCTGAAGAAATATGCGTCGCGGCCGCGCCCTTGAACGGCGGAAATCACGTCGGCGCTGCTCACGCTCCGGTCGGTGGTGCCACCGAAGTAGACGGGATCGGGCATGACGAGAACGTCGCCCGCATGAAGGTCTGACGCGAAGACGTCGACGAACGCGTCCTTCATCTGCCTGAGCGGTCCGTAGCCGTGCGGCTGGAACAGCAGCAGCAGGCGACCCGGAAAATCATGCAGCGTGGCAAGGGTCGCCGCGATCTTGTCGGGATTGTGGGCGAAATCGTCGATCACCGTGATGCCATTGGCAGTGCCGACCACCTCGAGACGCCGCCGGATGCCCGCGAAATCACCCAATGCCTCCACCGCATCCGGTAGCGTGACGCCAGCCGCGCGCGCGGCGGCGAGAGCCGCCAGCGCGTTGGCGACGTTGTGTCGTCCGGGCACCCGGAGCTCCGCCGGTATCGCGCGGCCGGCATCGCGGGCGATGACGCGAAAGGCGATGCCGTCGGGAGCGGGGGCGACATCGCCGCCGACGAGATCGGCGTCGACGTCCCCGAGGCTGTAGGTGACGATCCGCTTCGCCGGTGATGGCGCGGCGAGGGCGGCGGCTTCATCGTTGTCGCGGTTGATAACCGCGATCTCCGACTTGCCGACGAAATCGCGGAAGAGCGCACGCAACTCCGGCAGCGATTTGTGGTCGATCGAGATGTTGTTGAGCACGCCGACGCGCGGACTGTAGTGGGCGATCGAGCCGTCGCTCTCGTCGACCTCGCTCACGAATACCTCGCCGCCGCCCACAACGGCGCTCGCGAACGGGACCTCGGGCGTGATGAAGTTCTTCATCACCGCGCCGTTCATGATGGTGGGCCGCCGTCCCGTCCGATGCAGGATCCAGCCGAGCATCCCAGTGGTGGTGGATTTTCCGGAGGTGCCGGCGATGCCGATGCCGAGCGGCGCCGCATTGAAGATCTGCGCCAGCAGCTCCGCGCGGCTGATGATGGGTGCGCCGAGGCGGCGCGCGACCTGCACGTCGGGCACGGTGTCCTCGATCGCCGCAGACGTCACCACGGTCTGATCCGGACCGGTGATCCCGGTACCATCCTGCGGAAAGAGCGGCATGCCGCGCGCCCGCAGAAAATCGAATTTCTGGGCCGTGCGGCCCTGATCGAGCGCTCGATCGGAGCCGGAGACCGCGTGTCCCTTGGCCTGGAGGATGAGCGCCAGCGGCAGCATGCCGCTCCCGCCGATGCCGCAGAAGAAATAAGCCGTGCTCCGCCCCATGCGGGAACGGTACAATCGCCGGGGTCGGCGCGACAAGGAAATCGAGGATGCGTGGGGGCGGAATCAGGATCGGGATCGTCGCCCCCGCCTCGCGACTCGAGCCCGCCATCGCCGAGAAGGCGATCGCCCTCGCGCGCATGCTCTATCCCGATCGCGCGCCGGAGTTGCAATTCCATCCGCAATGCTTCCTGTCGTCCGGCCATTTCGCGGGCGACGACGAGACCCGGGCCCGGGCCTTTCTCGATGTGGCGAACGACCCGACCATCGATGCGCTCTGGTTCGCGCGCGGCGGCTATGGCTCCGGGAGGCTCACCGAGCGCGTGCTTGCGGGATTGACCCCCGCCGCCGAGCGCAAGACCTATCTCGGCTACAGCGATGCCGGCGCGCTCCTGGCGGCACTCTACACGCGCGGGTTCACCGGACTGGCCCATGGCCCGGTGCCTGCGGATCTCCGGCGCGAAGGCGGCGAGGCCGCGGTGACCCGCGCTCTCGCTTACCTGGCCGATCGGTCGGCGATCGCCCTGGAACCGACTGTCTCGGCGTCCGGCCTGACTGCCGCCTTCAACATTACGGTGCTGAGCCACCTCATCGGCACGCCGTGGCAGCCGGACCTCAGCGGCCACGTGCTGATGCTCGAGGAGGTTTCCGAGCAAATGTACCGGATCGACCGAGCGCTCTGGCACATCACCGCCAACCCGGCCATGCGCCGCGTCGCCGGCATCCGGCTTGGCCGCTGCAGCGCCATCCCGCCGAACGAGCCCGATTTCGGCCAAAGCGCGGAGCACGTGGTCCGGCACTGGTGCGAGGTCTCCGGAATTCCCTATCTGGGTGCCGCCGACATCGGCCACGACAGCGACAACAAGGTCGTGCCGTTCGGCCGACTGCGCCTGGCGTGATCGAAGCTAGCATCGGAGCCTCTGCGCGTGTCGCTGGCTTGCCCGTCTCTGGTTGCGGAGATTTCTCCGGATCTCTGTCGCGCCGTGCAGAATTACTGCGAGCGCACCAGCGCGGCGCTCGACGCGGAGCCCGTCAATGCCGCGACAAACGCAGCGTTCCTAGTCGCCGCCTGGGCTGCCTGGCGGCTCCAGTCCCGCTACCCGGGTGCGGGCGCAGCCGGGCTTACCCGGGCAATGACCCTCTGCACGGCGGTCGTCGGCCTCGGCAGCTTCCTCTTCCACACGGTTGCGACGCGCTGGGCGGAATGGGGCGATGTCCTGCCGATCCTCGCATTCATGCTGCTGTTTCTCTGGGCCGCCTTGACCTGCTTCTTCGGCTGGTGGCCGTGGCGGAAACTCGCTGCGCTCATGCTTTTCTTCGGGTCGACCTTCGCTCTGGAAGCAGTGGTTCCCGGTGAGTTCCTCTATGGCGGCGCGCTCTACGCGCCGGCGCTCCTCACGCTGATCGCGATCGCCGCGAGCCTCTCACGGCGCCGGTCCGCCGCCAGAAGGTCGCTGCTCGGTGCGACCGGCGTTTTCCTTGTATCAATCGCAGCCCGGATGCTGGATATGTCGGTGTGTTCCGCGTTTCCGCTTGGCACTCATTTCCTCTGGCACATCCTCAACGCGGTTCTTCTCTACCTACTGATACGCCTCGTGATTCTTCACGCTGCGCCGCAGGGGCGGGTCTTTGTGCCTCGCTGAGGGCACGAGTGAGCCTCAGACGTCCAGATCCCGGACGAACTTCGCGTTCTTCTGGATGAAGTCGAACCGCAGCTCAGGCTTGCGGCCCATCAGGCTCTCGACCAGTTTCACGGTTTTCTTGTAGTCGCCGCGGTCCTTCTGGTCGGGGAGCGTCACGCGGAGCAGCGTGCGCTGCTTCGGATCCATCGTGGTGTCGCGGAGCTGCTTCGACGGCATCTCGCCGAGACCCTTGAAACGGCTGAGTTCCACTTTGCCCTTGGCGGGTTTGAACACGGTCTTGAGCAGCTCGTCCTTGTGCGCGTCGTCGCGGGCATAGGCGGTCTCGCCGCCCTGGCTCAGGCGGTAGAGCGGCGGCAGCGCCAGGAAGAGCCGGCCGGCCTCGACCAGCTTCGGCATCTCGCGGAAGAAGAAGGTCATCAGCAGCGAGGCGATGTGCGCGCCGTCGACGTCGGCGTCGGTCATGATGACGACGCGCTCGTAGCGGAGCTTCGCCTCGTCGTAGCGCTCGCCGCTGCCGCAGCCGAGCGCCAGCACCAGGTCGGAGAGCTCCTGGTTCTGGCGGAGACGGTCGGCGGACGCGCTCGCGACGTTCAGGATCTTGCCGCGGAGCGGCAGGATCGCCTGGGTCTCGCGGTCGCGCGCCTGCTTCGCGGAGCCGCCGGCGCTGTCGCCCTCGACCAGGAAGATCTCGGTGCCGCGGGCGTCGCCGCGGCTGCAATCCGCGAGCTTACCCGGGAGCCGCAGCTTGCGCGTCGCACTCTTGCGCTCGAGTTCCTTCTGCTGGCGCTTGCGCTGGCGGTCCTCCGCTCGCTCGATGACGAAATCGAGGAGCTGTCGGGCCCCATCGGGATCGGCCGTCAGCCAATGGTCGAAGTGGTCTTTGAGCGCGCCGTCGACCAGGCGCAGCGCCTCGGGCGAGGAAAGGCGCTCCTTGGTCTGGCCCTGAAATTGCGGCTCGCGGATGAAGAGGGACAACAGCACCGTCGCGTTCTCCATCACATCCTCGGCGGTGACCTGCGCTGCGCGGCGGTTGCCGACGAGCTCGCCGTAGGACTTCAGGCTGCGCGAGAGGGCGCTACGCAGGCCCTGCTCGTGGGTTCCGCCTTCGTCGGTGGCGATCGTGTTGCAATAGGAATGGCAGAATCCGTCCTCCTCCGGGCACCAGGTGATCGCCCATTCGACGCGGCCGTCGCCGTTGAACTCCGCCTCGCCAAGAAAGGGCTTCGCGGTGATGGTGGCACGCCCATTGATAGACGCGGCGAGGAAGTCGCCGAGCCCACCCGGAAAATGCAGCCGCTCCTCCTGCGGCACCTCGGCCGGTCGCGGGATCGACTTGTCACAGACCCAACGGATCTCGACGCCGCGGAAGAGGTAGGCCTTGGAGCGCGCCAGGCGATAGACCGGCGCTGGCTTGAACCGCACGCTCTCGCCGAAGATCTGTGCGTCCGGATGGAAGCGGATGGTGGTGCCGCGCCGGTTGGAGACCGCGCCCTTGTCCTTGAGCTTGGTCTTGGGCTTGCCGCGGCTGTACTCCTGGGCATAGAGGTGCCGGTCGCGCGCCACCTCGACCGTGAGTACGTCCGAGAGCGCGTTCACCACGGAGATGCCGACGCCGTGGAGGCCGCCCGAGGTCTTGTAGACGTCGCCGCCGAACTTGCCGCCGGAGTGCAAGGTGGTGAGGATCACCTGGAGCGCCGAGGTCTTCGGGAATTTCGGATGGGGATCGACGGGAATGCCGCGGCCGTTGTCGCTGACCGTGACGGAGCCGTCGGCGTGGAACTCCACCTCGATGCGGCTCGCGTGGCCTGCCACCGCCTCGTCCATGGCATTGTCGAGCACCTCCGCCACAAGGTGATGGAGCGCGCGCTCGTCGGTGCCGCCGATGTACATGCCGGGCCGCCGGCGCACGGGCTCCAGCCCCTCCAGGACCTCGATGTCCTTGGCGGAGTAGCCCGAGCCCGATTTGCGCGCGGCGGAATCGAAGAGGTCAGCCATGGCGGCCGGGAGTATAAGGAGCGACCGGAAGTGATCGCAAGCAGGATACGGTAGGTCGTACCACGCGTTTATACAATAGATAGCGGGAGGGGAAGAGCCATCTGATGAGCATTGCCGAGACCCCGCCAGGACCTCCGACAGTCGAGCCTGCGCTCCGCACCATCGCCATGCCCGCGGATGCGAACGCCAATGGCGACATTTTCGGCGGCTGGGTGCTGTCGCAGATGGACCTCGCGGGCGGCAGCATCGCGGTGCAGCGGGCGCGCGGTCGGGCGGCCACCGTCGCTGTCACCGGCATGGCCTTTCATCTCCCGGTCTTCGTCGGCGACGAGGTCAGCTGCTACGGCAAAGTCATCAAGGTCGGACGCACTTCCATCACCGTTCACATCGAGAGCTGGGCGCGGCGGCACCGCACGGGCGAGCGTGTCAAGGTGACCGAGGGCACGTTCACCTATGTCGCGATCGGCGACGATCGAAAGCCGCGCCCGGTGCCGCCAGAGCAGGACTGAACGCAAAGGCGGGCAGACCTGTGCCGATCTGGCGGATATCCTAGTCGGTCTTTACCGGCTTCAAGCTGCGGAGATAGGCGACGAGCGCGTCGAGGTCGGCGTCGACGATGTTCTTGTACCAATCGATCAGAAGGCGCGGCGCCAGTCCTTCCACTCCGCGAGCATCGCGTCCGCCATGGTGCGCGACGCCGAGCGCAGCCACTTGCCGCCGCGCTTTTTGAGGTCGCGCCGAACCGCGGGGATCGCGTCGGGGCTCGCGAGGTGCGCGTTGGCGGTCTCGCGCCCCATGGCGCGGAGTATCCGCAGCTCGTCGCGCCGCTTCGGAAAATCGTCGAGCTCGATGCGCGAGCAATGCGGACCGATCCGGCGCAGCAGCCAGCCGTCCTCGATCGTGACGAAGGGGTCGGGCGCGCGAACCGCGCGCGCGATGAGTTCGCCTGAGAGGATCCTCGGCCGCGGCGCCTTGGCGGCCCAGGCGGCCGCCGACGGCAGACCGGCCTTGGCCTCGCGGGCGAGCCAGCTGCCGTGGCAATCCGCCAAGGCCACGTAGCGGGAATGTCCGAGGCTGCCGAGTCCCGCGATCCTCGGCACGAAGCGGACCTCTCGGCTCCCGCGCGGGAGATCGCGAACGAGGCGGCTCGCGATAGCGGACGGCGGCTGGATCGTCTTGGCGCGCACGAGCTTCGCCCAGAAGCGCACCGGATCGCGTTCCTCGGCATAGGCGAGGGCCCGCAGCGTCGGATGATGCTCCTCGAGGACGTAAACGTGACCGCCAGCCTCGAGCGACTGCAAATAACCCTCGAGGATCGCGCCGCAAGCACGGTCGGGGTCGATCGACAGCGCTTCCGCGCGGATCGCCAGCAATGCGCTGGTGGCGAGGCGGACGAGATCGATCGTGTAGGGCAGGGGATAGACCTCATCGAAATCGTTGATGCCCCAGACGAGGCGGCCCTCGTTGTCGCGCCAGGTGCCGAAATTCTCGACGTGCAGGTCGCCGACGGCGAGCAGCTCCGGCGCGCTCGCGAGCTTCGGGCAGGCCTCGGGCCAGATCTGCATCCAGCGATAGAAGGTCGCGCGCAGGAACGGGAACGCCGCCTCGGCCATCAGGCGGTGCTTGAGCTTGAGGTCGCGCGCGACGAACGGAATCTGCTGGCGCGCCCAATCGTCGTAAGCGCGCGTCGCTTCGGTGATGTTCATGGGATGACCCACCCAACGGATGCAATCGCGGCCGATGATCGACCGCGCTCGCGCGCGAGTCCAGCGGCGGCGAAGCCGCTCATTGAATGAAGGGCGCCGTCGCGGCGGCGCCCCTCAGACGGTGGATTGGCCGCGCGCATGCCCAAGTCCGAGTGGCGACGCGTGCTTTTCACCAGGAAATGCTGACGCTGTGATCCCCGTCACAGCCGCACTTGAGATCCGCCCCTACTTTTAGCCGTGTCGCCCGAACCTCCCTGGTTACCCCCTGGCTGACCAAACTGGGCGATGAGGTCGCTGACGGCCCCCAGGGGCACGAGCGGCCTCATTTTTTTCGAGGCTTGACCGCGCGCAGAGCGGGGCCGCGGCGTGTCCTGGCGGGCCCGACCCCTGCGGGGTTTGCCAGCCGCGCGCTTGCGATTTCGATGAAACGCGCGAGCGCGGTCGAGACGAAGACGTCGTGTCGTCGGATCAATACGGTCTCAATTCGTGCCGCCTCCCGGGGCAATCGATGGAGCGCAATCCGGCCCTCGCTCGCGGCCCTCGCCACGACGATGCGCGGCAACAGCGTCACCCCGATGCCCGCGCCGACGCAGCCGATGATCCCGTCGAGCGTGCCGAACTCGAGGCGACGCGCATTGCTGATGCCGCGCTCGGCCAGCAGCGCCTCGAGCCGCGTGCGGTAGGAGCAACCGGTGCGGAAGACGATGAGCTTGAGCGGCGCGGCAGTAAGGCGATCGAGCGCCCGGATCCAAGGCGCCGTCGCCATCACAAGCTCCTCCTCGACCATCGGGATCGCCAGCAGCTCGGGATGGCTGACGGCACCCGCGACGAAGGCGGCCTCGAGCCGGCGGGCAAGCACGGCGTCGACCAGTGCCGCCGTCGTACCGGTGTCAATCTCGATGTCGACCTCTGGACACGCAACGCCATAGGCCGCGAGCACCGGCGGCAGGCGCACGGCGGTTGCAGACTCCAGCGCGCCGATCACGATACGTCCGCGCGCCGTCGGGCCGTCCGCGGCCGCTTGCTTGGCTTCGTGCAGGAGGCGGCCGATCCGCTCCGCGTAGGGAAGGAGCTGGGTCCCGGCGCTGGTGAGCGTCACGCCGCGGCTATGACGATTGAAGAGCGGCACGCCGAGCTCGACCTCGAGGCGGCGGATGCGCTGTGTCACGTTCGACTGCACCGTGTGCAGGGTTTCCGCCGCCTTGGTGATGCCGCCCGCCTTGGCTGCGGCGGCAAACACGGTGAGGTCTCCGGCATCCATCGACGCACCAATCGTTAAAAGCGATGGCTGAGGCCTGAATAAACCATTTCTAGTGAAGGCCGTCCAGGACTAGGATTGACTGTACGCATGCGGAAGACGCGGAAACCGATGGCTAGAGCCGGATTCCTGCGCAGGCTCGAGATCGAGCTGCCGATCGTCCAGGCACCGATGGGCGGCGGGCCGTCGACCCCCGAGCTGGTGGCCGCCGTGTCGAACGCCGGAGGATTGGGCTCGCTGGGTGCGCCCTATCTGACGCCGCAGCAGATCCTCGACGCGGTCGGGCACATTCGCGCGCTTACGAACAAACCGTTCGCGGTGAATCTGTTCGCCGGCGCTTACGAGACCAAGACCACCGTCGATCCCGCGCCGATGCTGGCTCTGCTGGGCGAGGTCCACGCCGTGCTTGGCTTGCCGCCGCCCCTGCTGCCGGTGCTGCCGCCCGATCCGTTTCCGGCGCAGCTGGCTGCGGTGCTGGAGGCGCGCCCACCCCTCTTCAGCTTCACCTTCGGCATTCCGAAAATTCAGGACATTGCGCGGCTCCGTGCGGCGGACATCGCGGTGGTCGGCACTGCCACCACCGTGCAAGAGGCGCGGCTCCTGCAGGAGGTCGGCATCGACGGGATCATCGCGCAGGGTACGGAGGCGGGCGCTCACCGTGGCACTTTCACGGGATCCTTCGAGAGGGCGATGGTCCCGACCCTCGAGTTGGTGCGGCAGATCTCGAGCGCGGTCGGGCTGCCGGTCACGGCCTCCGGCGGGTTGATGGACGGCGCGGACGTTGCCGCCGCGTTTGAAGCGGGCGCCGAGGCGGCGGCGTTGGGCACCGCATTCCTCGCCTGTCCCGAGTCCGGAGCCCCGGAAGCCCATAAGCGGGCGGTGCTGTCGGCGCGCGCGGACACCACGGTAATCACGCGCGCCTTCTCGGGTCGGCCGGCGCGCGGCCTCGCCAACGTGTTCATCGCGAAGATGCGAGAGCACGAGGCCGGAATCCTACCTTACCCCCTGCAGAACGCGCTCACGCGCGCGATGCGGGCTGCCGCGGCGCAACGGGGCGAGGCCGGATTCCTGTCGCTCTGGGCGGGCACCGGCGTCGCGCGCGCCCGCGCGTTGCCGGCAGGGGAACTCGTCAAACGGCTCGTGTCGGAGCTCGCGAGCGCTGTCTGATCAGCTCCTCGAGCCGCCGCCGTCACCGATGACGGCGAAGGGGGCCCAGAAGATGGGGTGGGCGTAGGAGAAGAGAGGCTTGCCGTCGGCGCTGAAGCCGGGCCCGTCGATGAGCGCTAGTTCGGCTTGGCGCAGCGCTTCGGCGCGGGAGAGGCCGGGCTGCTCGGCCTGGCGGCGGAACAGGTCGGTGGTAAGCGTGCGCGCCGACGTGGTCTCGACCGGCCAGTTGGAGACCAGGAGCGCGCGGGTGCCGGCGTAGAAAAAGGCGCGGCCCAAGCCTGAGACCGCCTCCGCGCCGGCGCCGTTGCCGGCGGCGGTGTTGCAGGCGGAGAGCACGACCCAGTCGGCGTCGAGCTTGAGGCCGAGGATCTTGCTCATGGTGAGGAGGCCGTCGCCCTGGATGTGCGCGACGCTGGGCGCGGAGAGGGCGAGGGCCGGCTCCTGCAATCCGTCGAGGTCGCCGGGGACGAGGCCGTGGGTCGCGAACATCACCACGCGGCGATGGGCGAGATCGGCGGTGCGCACGGTCTCCTCGTTGGCCTTGGCGCCCAGGAACACGTCGGCGGCGGGATCGGCCTTGAGGGCGATGGCGATGTTGCGGACTTCGTCGGCGGTCTCCGGGAGGCGCGGCAGGCTCGCGACGCTCGCGCTGGCGGCGGTCTCGGTCTTGGGCGCCGAGCGCAGCACGATGTGGAGGCCCTTGCCGCCGCCGCGGCTCGCGATCACGGTGCCGGAGCCGCCGCCAGACTGCGCTTCCTTCGCCTCAGCCTCGTTGAACCAGGGATCGCCGAAGCCGAGGAAGGCGCGCCGGCTCGGATTGCCGGCGGGCAGCGTGCGCAAGGTGACCAGCGAGGTCGCGGACGGCAGTTGCGTCACCGCCACCTGCCGGAGGAGCCACGGCACCTTCTGATATTCGGCGAAGGGGAGCGCGCCGGCGGCGCCAGGCTTGCCGGGGCCGGTCGGCAGGAGCGCCAGCGGCAGCTCGCCGAGCGCGCCATGCGGTACCACCAAGAGCGACTTCGCCGAGCGCCAGCCGCTCTCGATCGGCTGCAGCAGGGCCGCATACAGCTTGTAGGCGCGGTCCGTGTCGAAGGCCGGGATCTCTCCGAGGGTGGAGGCGTTGGGCTCGAGCGCTCGGCGAAGCGCGTGCACCTCCTCGTCGAGCTTGGCGGCGGAGAGCGGCGCCGCGGCGAAGGCCACCTGGCCCGAGGCCGGCACCGCCCAGACGAAGCTTCGGCTCTCGCCGAGATAGAAGCTGAGCAGCGCCTCGTCGGGCGCCAGTACCTTGCGCAGCTGGTCGAGGCTCACCGGGCGCGGATCGATCAGGTTGGCGTAGTCGGGGAAGCGCTTCTCGATCTCCTCCCGCAGCCTTGCGCGCGCGCTGCGAAGCTGGTCGACCTGCACGCGGAGTGCCGTCACCGTCTTGTCGTCGCGCTGGTGTGCGGGTGCTGCTTGCACGCTGGCGAGCAGGCCGAAGAGCGCGTTGACCTGAGAGCGCGCGTCCTGCTCGCGCCGCACGAGGTCGGCGAGTGCGGGATCGCGCACGCTCACGCGCGCTGCGCTCTCCGAGAGCGCCCGCTGCACGGCCTGGCCTCGGATCACGTCGGCGAGCACGAACGCCTCGCCGGCGGCAGCCGCATCGCGGCTTTCGGAGAGCAGCCCGATATAGGTCTCCAGCACGAAACGGAGCTGCATCTCCCGCAGGATCGGGGCGCCCTCGCCGTTGTCGTTGACACGCGAACCCTGGATCAGCTTCGGCACCGCCGCGCGAAACGCCGTCAATGCATCGTTCTTTTGGCCCGCTACATAGAGCGCCGCAGCCCGCAGTCCCTCGGCCTCGACGGTCGCGGGATGGCTGGGACCGAGGTTCTGCTCGCGTGCTTGCGCCAGGCGCGTGACCTGCTCCACCGCCTCGCTCGCACGCCCCGTCTTGAGCATGGCGATGATCCGCGCCAGCGCGCCGTTGAAGAGGATGCGCGCCGACTGATCCTGCGGACCGATCCCGCGGCCGGCCTCGTCATAAGCCGCCATCGCCGCCTTCCAGTCTCCCTTGACCGCGAGCGCGTTCGCCACGGCGAGACGGGTTCCGACCGAGGGACGCGCGCCCCGAGACGCGCCGATCCTGTCGAAGATATCGACCCCGGATTGGGCAAGACGCAGAGCGTCGTCCGGCCGACCTTCGTCCAGCACGACGCTCGCGAGGTTGCCCACCACCGCCGCGGTCCTCGGGGCATAGCGGCCTTGCTCGTGCAGGGTGTCGAGCAAGGCTTGGCGCAAAATCGCCTCGGCCTCGGCCAGACGTCCCTGGCGCGCCACCACCTGTGCCAGACGAATTCGCGTCCCGCTCACGATGGCCTGGAACGTCTCCTTCGAGCCCTTGTGCTGGTTCATCCAGCCGTCGTAGCCGCTCAGCACGGACTGCGCCGCCACGGCAGCCTGTCGGTACAGGTTCTCGGCGTCCGCGAAGCGGCCCTCCGCTTCCGCGACCACGGCGGCGGCGGAAATGGCGCTCCGCTGAGCATTGGTGACGGTGATGGCCTCGACGCGTCTCACATCCCCGAAGGCTTTCGCGCCGTTGAGCGCGGCCTCCGCCTCCACGCGCGCCTCCGGCAAATGGCCTGCGAAGGCATAGGCGCCTGCCAGCTGGCCGTGCGCGGTCACGGCCTGTCCGATGAAGGTGCCGGCGGTCGCCACCCGCTGGCGCGCGTACTCGATGCCAGCGGCGTAGTTGCCGACCTGCGATTCCGCTTGTGCCAGCTGATTGCGGGAATCATCGGAGAGATTGGGCTCGTTGACCTGGTCGGCGAGCCTCAGCGCCTCCTTAGCGTCGGCGATCCACTGGTCGACACGACCGAGCTGGCTCGCGGCCACCGAGCGGTCGCGGTAGAAGGCGGCAAGCGCCGCCGGGGACGCGCCTGCGGGCACCTGGGCATCAGCTTGCGCGACGTAGCGGGCGAGCTTGACGGGATCGGGCCTCTCGCTGTCCAGCACCGCCGTGATGTCGGCGATGCTGCGTGGCGGTGGGACGAAAGTTTGTGCGGCTGCAACGCATGGCGCCGCGGCTATTTCGATGACCGCAAGCACGCCGGCGAACCGCCGGCGCCAATCGAGACCAATCATGAATGCTGCCCTATCCCCCGGCGAAACCCTGACCTGTGACGGTGAATTGTACCGCGAACGATAGGCGTTCCGGAAATGACGGATGTCACAGTTTCTGCGACTGGCATGCCTCAAAAAGAAGGCGCCCGCGCCGAGAACGTCGGCGGAGGCGCCAGTCTAGGGAGCAACGCGATCATCATGCCGCTGCGCCCAAGGCCATCGAGATGCACCTTAAGCGACGGATGGCACGGCACCTCAACGAGCGTGCGCGTCTTTTGCTGACGCAGCCGGATTGTGTTGCCGGTGTACTGAGCCCAGGTCATCGCCAGAACGTCACTCGGCCGCTGCGCGGTGTCCCATGAGGCGGACATCACGCGATGAAATCTCTCACGGCGTTTCGATCGGCCTCCACAGCGTTCCGCGCCGATCAAACATGAGCTTTTCTATCGGTCGATCGGCCTTTTCGATCACGATCACGTACGGATAAAAGTGCACGCCCGCGAGCCAAGCCTGCAGGGGATTGGGCCTCATCACGCCCTTCTGCCCTGATGGGTCCATTGGCGTAGTGTCATTGAGGCTCTTCAGGAGCCCGTGGCAGTAGGAATTGAAGCGGTTGTTGTTGCGGTGGACGTCCTCGCACACGTAGATGCCGCCTGGTCGGATGTGCGGCAGCATCTCCTCAAGCGTTACGATCTGCTGATCGAAAGTGTGGCCGCCGTCATCGATCAAGATGTCGATCTGCGGCACTTCGCTCTTGAACCTACGCCAAAATGCCCGGTCCTCCTGGTCGCCGATGAAGATAGTGGTGTGGTCGTTCGCGTAGGCCCTGCAGTCCTCGGCGATGTCCACACCATAAATATGACAGCGGTCCCCAAAATATGACCGCCACATTTCAAGGCTGCCGCCGCTAAAGACGCCGATCTCGAGCACGCGCACGTCGCGTCCGATAAATTTCTGAAAGTGCGCGTGGTAGATCGGAAAATAATGCCGCCATTTCCAGATGCCGTGCCCAGTGCTGTGTCTATCGAAGATGTCTTCCAGCAGCGTTTTCGGCGCACCGACGCCTTCCGGTCTCGAGGGCTCTCGATAGAGTTTTGAGTGACGGATGCCCCTGATGATCTCAGAGATTTGCGACAGGCAGTGAACTGATAATCGAGGTTGCCTGAATATGGCCGCGATAAGCCGGCCAACCCTTTTCACTCTGTGACTACGAGCCATGCCTGCCTCCTCCAAATTACGAGTGACGCCAAGCGACGCCATCGCTGCCCGGATCTCCTAGATACCAAGGCTCGCCACCGAGGGCTGACCCCCTGAAGCCCGCTCCGGGTCGAAAGGAGAAGAGTAGCTCCAATCGTGGTCGGTCCGCTGATCCTTCGATAACGGACTCAAGTTCTTGCTCGGGTCCGGAAGGCACTTGATAGGGGATGGGCCGAACGCCTGACCTGCTTCCCGTTCGACGGGTTCGCGCTCGATGACCACCTGCTTACCGGCTGTGCGCTGGAAGATCGCAAGCGGGAAAAGCCATCAGGCGGACGGACGGCGAACTATCCCTACGACCGTCGGAACAAGACATTGCGCCGGGCACCTTGCGCCGTAAAGGCCGTATCTTCCGCAAAGCCGCGCGATCGCAGGAATGTGGTTATGTCCTTGCGGCTCGTCACCTTATCCTTGCCGTCGATTTCGACCAGTACCGTTTTTACAGATTGCGTGAGAGTGTTAGCTGCGCCCCTGAGAATCTTTAGCTCGATGCTATCGACGTCGAGTTTGATATGATCGGGTGGCGGTGGTGAGAAGATGTCGCGAAAAGAATCAATAGAAAATCCGGGCACTGCTTGGCGGAACGCGACGGAAATTTCACCCTGGACGCTTTGAGTTTGCCCGAACGCGTGCATCGAATGTCCAGCCCCGCTGCGGGCCATGTTCAAATATTCGAGATGGTTATGCTCGTCGAAGGCTAAGCAGTACGCATCGATTTTGCCGCTCAGGTTATTGATTTCCACATTGCGCACCAGGACGGCATAGGTCGATGCGCTCGGCTCGAACGCGAGAACCCGGATGCGCTTCACTATGGCGGCATAAAGCGCATAGACGCCGACATTGGCGCCTATGTCCCACAGCACCTCATCGGCGGCCATGCGATCGAGCCATCGGATAGTCTCCGGCTCGTCGCTGTTGATGTGCCAGGGATCATGAAACGACCGTGCCGTTGGGATGAAAAAGCGAACGGGAACGCCCGCGGCCTCCACCGTCATGATTTGAGCCAGCTTTTCGGAGGTCAGTGCGCGCGTGATCGTTCGGCGGTAGGGTTTCATCCAGGCGGAACCTAGTCGCACCAACCCGGAAAGAGAGGAAGCAACAGTCTTGCTCATGTGCAATATTTAGTTGGCACCAGGGTGCCACGCAAACCCGTTGAGTTGATGCGATCATTCCCCAGCGCGCCTTGGTCGCGTCGAGTTCAACCCGTCCTCGCTCGCGACAGCGGGTGCACCACAGCCGGATCTCAGCAATTCGCTTGTAGCTCGGTAATTTGCGCCACAGGTCGGCAACAGGGATCTCGGCGACATGTCGGATCAGCGGGGTAAGGCTTGAGCATCGCGAAGAGGTGACACTGTTCCGTCAGCTCACCGCGCGGCCCCGAACAGCGGTGGCGGCGCGTTAGACAAAAACCAAGACGCCCTCGGAAATCCAACGGTTCCCGAGGGCGACTTCAGCGGAGTTCAGTCTAACAGGCTTGCTGCTATCCCTTTGATAGCAAGATTAAATTCCGTTAAACGGAGTAGTACATCTGGAACTCGATCGGGTGCGGCGTGTGCTCGAAGGCGTAGATTTCCTCCCACTTGAGCTCGATGTAGGCCTCGATCTGGTCTTTGGTGAAGACGTCGCCTTTCATCAGGAAGGCGTGGTCGGCGCGCAGGTTCTCCACCGCCTCGCGCAAGGATCCGCAGACGGTCGGCACGTCCTTGAGCTCCTCCGGCGGCAGGTCGTAGAGGTTCTTGTCTATGGGGTCGCCGGGGTGGATGCGGTTCTGGATGCCGTCGAGCCCAGCCATCAGCATGGCGGCAAATCCGAGATAGGGGTTGGCCGCGCCGTCGGGGAAGCGCACCTCCACGCGCTTGCCTTTGGGGCTCGCCGTATAGGGGATGCGGCAGGAGGCCGAGCGGTTCCGCGAGGAGTAGGCGAGCAGCACCGGCGCCTCGAAGCCGGGGATGAGGCGCTTGTAGCTGTTGGTGGTCGGGTTGGTGAGGGCGTTGATCGCCTTCGCGTGCTTGATGACGCCGCCGATGTAATAGAGCGCGCTGTCCGAGAGATCGGCATAGCCCGAGCCCGCGAACAGCGGCTTCTCGCCCTTCCAGACCGACTGGTGCACGTGCATGCCCGAGCCGTTGTCGCCCTTGATGGGCTTCGGCATGAAGGTCGCGGTCTTGCCGTACTGGTGCGCGACGTTCGCGACGCAGTACTTGTAGATCTGCATGAAGTCGGCGGTGCGCACGAGCGTGTCGAACTCGAAGCCGAGCTCGTGCTGCGAGGGCGCCACCTCGTGGTGGTGTTTCTCGACCTTGAGCCCCATCTCGGCCATGGTCGAGAGCATCTCCGCACGCAAATCCGAGGCTCCATCGACCGGCGGCACCGGGAAGTAGCCGCCCTTGATCGGCGGGCGGTGGCCGGTGTTGCCGTCGGGGAATTTCTTGTCAGTGACCCAGGGTGCCTCCTCGGCGTCGATCTCGTACATCGCGCCGCTCATGGTCGCCTTGTAGCGGACGTCGTCGAACACGAAGAATTCCGCCTCGGGCCCGAAGAATGCCCGGTCGCCGATGCCGGTCGAGGCGAGATACTTCTCGGCCTTCTTGGAGATGGAGCGGGGGTCGCGCGCGTAGGGCTGGCCGGTGCCCGGCTCGAACACGTCGCAGAAGATGATGAGCGAGGTTTGCGCGGCGAAGGGATCCAGCACCGCGGTCGCGCAATCCGGCATCAGCACCATGTCGGATTCGTTGATCGCCTTCCAGCCCGCGATCGAGGAGCCGTCGAACATTACGCCGCCGGCGAGAAAATCCTCGCTGATCGTCCTGATGTGATGCGCCAAGTGCTGCCACTTGCCGCGCGGATCGGTGAAGCGGAAGTCGACGTACTTGACGTCGTGCTCCTTGATCATATCCATGACTTTTTTCGTATCGGACATCGCTCGTTTCCCGTTGTTGTGGGTGGCCGTGTGAGTGAACCGGCGGACGAGGAGCGGCCGCCCGACCGCCTCGGCCGCCCCTGAATAGAGTCCCGCTAGATCGCGTCCGCGCCGCGCTCCCCGGTCCGGATCCGGATCGCCTCGTCGATGGTTGTGACAAAGATCTTGCCGTCGCCGATACGGCCGGTATGCGCGGCCTTCTGGATCGCCTCCACCGCGCGGTCGACCATGCTGTCCTCCATCACCACCTCGATCTTAACCTTGGGGAGGAAGTCGACCACATACTCGGCGCCACGATAGAGCTCGGTGTGGCCTTTCTGGCGGCCGAAGCCCTTGGCTTCCGTCACCGTGATCCCCTGGATCCCGACCTCGTGGAGCGCCTCTTTCACCTCGTCGAGCTTGAAGGGCTTGATGATGGCTTCGATCTTTTTCATCGCTTCCCCTGCCACAGGAATTGAGCGCCGGATGGCTCCCGGCGCGCGGAAATCCTTACTCGGGCATTAAGCACAAGCCGTGCCAGGAAAGGCGATCCGGGCATCGCGCCGGGGAGGCGGGCTGTCGATCCGATTGGAGGGGCCCTGCCCAAAAAGAATGCAGATTACAGCTCAAACATTGTGCACGAGCACCGCGACTTCCAAGCGCCGGACCAAGGCCTCAGTACGCCGCTGTCGAGCGTCCGGGCATCTGGCGCTTGGAAAGGCAGCCGTTGATGCGCTCGATCGCCTCCTTGAGCGCAGGCAGGCTCGCGGCATAGGAAAACCGCAGGTATCCCTCGCCGAAGCGGCCAAAGCTGGTGCCGGAGAGCGTGGCGACGCCGGCCTCTTCCAGGAGCACATTCTGTAGCGAGCGGGCGTCGAGGCCAGTGCCGCTGACGTTTGGGAACGCATAGAAGGCACCGCCGGGATTGACGCAGCGGAAACCGGGAAGTTCTCCGAGCGCCTTCACGATGTATTGCCGCCGCTCCGCGAAGGCCTTGACCATTTGCCGAGCGGGCTCTTGCGGTCCCCTGAGCGCCGCGATGCCGGCATACTGGGCCGCCGCGTTGACGCAGGAGTGGCAGTTGATGGCGAGCCGCTCGGCGTGCGTGAAGACCTCCTTCGGCCAGATCCCGAAGCCCATGCGCCAGCCGGTCATCGCATAGGTCTTGCTCCAGCCATCGAGCAGAATCAGACGGTCGCGCAGCTCCGGATAGGTCAGCAGGCTCACGTGCTCGGCGCCGTCGTAGACCATCTCGCTGTAGATCTCGTCGCTCATCACCGCGACCCGGGGGAACTTCTCCAGGCCCCTGACCAGCTTGTCGAACTCCACGCGCGGCACCACGCCGCCGGTGGGATTGGCGGGGCTGTTCACGATCAAGAGCCGCGAGCGCGGCGTGAGTTTCGCCAGCACCTCCTCGGCGCTGAAGGAGAAGCCCTTGTTCTCGTGAAGCTCGATCGGCACGGGCGTGGCGCCAGAGAAGCGGATCACGCTCTCGTAAATGGGGAAACCGGGATTGGGATAGAGGATCTCCGCGCCGGGCTCGCCGAACATCAGGATCGCGAAGAACATGGTGACCTTGCCGCCGGGGACGACCAGGACTTGGGCCGGCGAGACCTCGACCTTGTAGCGGCGATGGAGATCCGCCACGACCGCCTCGCGGAGCGGCAGGATGCCGTTCGCGGGCGTGTAGCCGTGGTGGCCGTCAGCGAGCGCCTTGCGTCCGGCCTCGACGATGTGCTGGGGCGTCGGGAAATCCGGCTGGCCGATGCCGAGGTTGATGATCGAGCGGCCCTCGGCCTCGAGCGCCTTGGCGCGCGCCAGGACCTCGAAGGCGGTCTCGGTGCCGAGGAGCGACATACGGTTGGCAAGGGCGAGCATGGCATTCTCAGGCTGAGGAGGGAAGAGCAGCTGTTATGACGGATAGGCGCAGTCGCGCCAAGAACCTTGCCGCGAGCGGTGACCAAAGCTCTCGAGAGAGTCCCGGCGGCCAACCTAGAACGCGATCTCGACGCGGCGGTCGCGCGGCTCGCGAGTGCCGTCGGGCGTGGACAACGCCGGGTTTTCCTTCCCGTGCCCCCGGTAGCACCGGCTTCGCGCCGATATCTACCAGCCTGAGCGGATTCGCGTCAAAACGGCGCGGCGGCTGGTTGTTGCGCCGATCTGTCGGTCAAACACACGGAGGGGTGATGGGGCGAGCGACCGGACTCGAACCGGCGACATCCAGAATCACAATCTGGCGCTCTAACCAACTGAGCTACGCTCGCCACCGGGCCGCGAGGTCCTACCCCGGCCGGGGCGAGGGCGTCAAGCAAGGCTCGAGCGCCC
>DATFRA010000319.1:0-2498 GCA_035263705.1 Allostellaceae bacterium | reverse complement strand
CATTCTCGGCCGTGATGCTGAGCGCCAGCATGGTCATGTCATGACCGGCGAGCGCGAGCGCCGCGTACATCAGGGTCGACACGTTCTGCAGCACGCCGCAGATCAACAGGCTCGGATAGAGGCCGATGCGAGCCACGATCGCGCCGCCGGCACTGAGACCGACGAGTGTCATCAGCACGCCAAATATCTTGCTCACGCTCGCGACTTCCCCCTCGGTGAAGTGCAGCGAGACATAAAGCGGATTGGCCATGACGCCCGCGAGCGCGTCGCCGAATTTGTAGAGTACGATGAAAAGCACGATCTCCACCCACAGCGGGCGGGTCAGGAAATCCGCGAGGGGCTCGACAACGGCCTCGCGAAACCAGCGCAGAACGCGGTTGCCCGCGAGCGTCTCATCAGGCTTGACGCCTCCGACAACATCGGGCTCCGGAGTGAGCCACACCGTTACCATTCCGACGCCCATCAGCGCCGCCATCACGGCGTAGGAGAAGGCCCAACCGGCGAAGGCGACGGCGTAGAGCGCGCCGGCGCCGGCGGCGATCAGGCCGAGGCGATAGCCCCATTGCGTCGCCGCGGCGCCCGCGCCCTGCGCTTCCGGATTCAAGAGCTCGATGCGGTAGGCATCGATGACGATGTCCTGGCTCGCCGAGAGGAACGCCACGATCACGGCCAGGACCGCGGTGCTCTGAGGACTCTTGCTTGGCTCGGTGAGGCCAAGCGCGAAGATCGCAACGGCCAGCAATGCCTGGATTGCCAGCGCCCAGCTGCGGCGCCGACCCAGCGCACGCGTGAGCAGCGGGATCGACAGCGTGTCGATTACCGGCGACCACACGAACTTGAAATTGTAGGAGATGCCCACGAGGGCGAAGAGGCCGATGGCGGTACGGCTGACCCCGGACTGCGCCAGCCAGAACGACAGGGTCCCCAGCGTGAGCGGCAGGGGCAGGCCGCTCGAGAAGCCCATCCAAAAGATCGCCCACAGCCGGCGGTCCCGAACACCGAACGCCCTGCGGAGGACGAACCCTTCTAGGCCACCCAAAAGACCGAGCAGCGCGGGCCAGTGCTCCATCGGCGCGCGCTGGTTCGGCTACGGCTTCTTCTCGTCGGCGGCGATCTGCATCTTCACGATGCGGTCGGGGTTGGTGACCGTGCCGTTCCGCGCCTGGTCGCCCTTCTTGATGGCGTCGACGAATTCCATGCCCTTGGTGACCTGGCCGAAGAGCGTGTACTTGCCGTCGAGGAACGGCGTCGGCTGGAAGCAGATGAAGAACTGGCTGTCGCCGGAGTCGGGATCGTCGGTGCGCGCGAGGCCCAGGGAGCCGCGCAGGAAATGCGTCTGGGTGAACTCGGCCTTCACGGGATTGTTTGCCCCATTCGGCCCGGAGCCGCCGGCGCCGCTGCCGAGGGGATCGCCGGTCTGGGCCATGAAGCCCGCGATCACCCGGTGGAACTTGAGCCCGTCGTAGAAGCCCTTCTTGGTGAGCGCCTTGATGTGCGCGACGGTCAGCGGCGCGAGGTCGGGCCGCAGCTCGATGACGACGCGCGCGGCGGGCACATCGAGGTAGAAGGTGTTCTCGAGATCGGTCGCGGCGCTCACGGGCCCTCCTGCGGTTACGAAAAGACAAAGGGCCATGAGCCCGAAAAGACGCATCGCACGGTTCATCGAACGCTCCGGCAGACCAGGAAAGGCGCGACCTTAACCGATCGTCGCGGAGCAGGAAAGCGACGGCCGAGAGCGCCGGATATCGGCCTCGGCTCGGGGCCAGGCGATGACGAGCATTTCCCACGAATACAACGTTAAATCGAGTCCATGGGCCACTTGTTCAGTTTCCGTTAAGAACGGCGCCGCATCATGGCCTCGCCCGCAATTGAAGGAGAGTGTGATGCTTCGCTTCTTCCGCAAAATCGCGAAGGACTGCTCTGGCCCGACCGCGATCGAGTATGGACTCATCGCCGCGCTCATCGCCGTCGTGACCATTGCCGGCTTGACCACGTTGGGCACCACGCTCAACAGCCGGTACAACGCCATCGCGACCGACATCGGTTCGTAACCGCCGGCCCACCGCTTTCGTCGCCGACGTCGGCGCGGAGCGAGGCGGGCACTCCCGAGCCTGACGCCCTTCGCATCCGAGTGATGCGAGGGGCGTTGGGCTTTCTTTACTTCTCAGAGCATGAGAACCACGCCGCCGATCCGGTCGATCCGGGATCTCGGCGCCGCGCGTACGCCTACTTGTCGAGCCAGACCTCGGTCAGGTCCTGATCGAGATAGTGGCTGGGCGTGAGGTGCCAACCTCTGACGACCGTCGAGTTGGCGATGATGCGGTTCCACCACAGGAACGGCACCGAATAGGCCTCGGTGAGCGCGTGGCGCTCGAAATCCCGCACGATCTTGGCGCGCTGGCGCGGATCGACCGTGACGGCCTGGCCGATATAGAGCGCGTCGAGGAAGCGGTCCTGCGAGCTCGAGTAGTTGGTTGGCGACAGGTCCCTCGAGACGT
>DATFRA010000318.1:0-5717 GCA_035263705.1 Allostellaceae bacterium | reverse complement strand
CGTCACCACCACGGGCGCGCAGAGTTACGACGAGCCGGTGGTGCTGAGCACCAACGACATCCTTACCGGCAGCACGATCAGCTTCGGCTCCACCGTGGACGGTGCCTTCGGGCTCACCGCGGCGGCAACGGTGACGACCTTCGAGGGCACGGTCGGGTCCGGCACCGCGCTTACCAGCCTGACGGTGACCCACACCGCCGATCTCAACGGCGGCAGCGTCACCACCACCGGCGCCCAGACCTACGACGGACCGGTGGTGCTGAGCACCAACGACCTGCTGACCGGCAGCGCAATCACCTTCGGCTCGACCGTGGACGGCGCTTTCGGGCTCACCGCGGCGGCGGCGGTGACGACCTTCGAGGGCTCGGTGGGCTCGGGCACCGCGCTCACCAGTCTGACGGTGACCCACACCGCCGATCTCAACGGCGGCAGCGTCACCACCACGGGCGCACAGAGCTACGACGGCCCGGTGACGCTGAGCGCGGATGCCACCCTCGCCTCCACCGCCGGCAACATCGCCTTCGCAAGCACGATCGACGGTGCCCATCTGCTCTCGGCGACGGCGAGCGCCGGTACGGTCAGCGTTACCGGCGATATCGGCGGCGTATCAGCACTGACCGGCATCACCATTGATGGCCATAATGGTGTGAGCCTCACCTCCGTCCACACCAACGGCGCGCAGAGCTATACCAGCGCGCAGACGATCACCTTGAGCGGCCTCTACGACACGGGGAATGCATCGTTCACCGCGAACGGTGCCGTCGAACTTGCGAGCGCAACCACGTTCAATCCTGGTTCCGGATCACTTTCGGTTTCCGGCGCTCTCGCGGGCAGCGTCAATCTCACGATGCTCGGAAGCGGCGTCGACACGTTCGCCTCGATCAACCTCGACAACAGTGGGACGATCGACCTCTCGGGCAAGACCGGCGGCAGCTTCACCGTCGACGGGATCACCGACGCTGCTGCATTGCTCACAGGTACCAATGCCTACAGCCTGGCCTTGCTCGGCGGCGGTACCATCGGCGATCCCACGCTCGGCAACACAGGAGGCGACACGCTCGCGGGCAGTTTCGTATTCCCCGGCGGACTCACGGTGCCCAGCACTCTCACACTTACGCTCGGCGGCGCTACCGAGCTCAACGAGGAGACCAGCGGCATCACTCTCGGGACGGTCAATCAGGGCGGCAACATCTTCATCGTGGTCGCGGATTCCGTCTCGCTCAATGGACCGTGGAATGGCACGGGTCCGCGAGGGATCACGCCCTTCTCCAATCTGCCGATCAATCTCAACAATGGGTCGAGCGGATGGGCGCTCACGGACGCCGAGCTGCAGATCCTGGCTGATCCGCCGTCGTTCGTCGTCATCGGCGGAGGGACCGCGATCACGGCTGAGGTGCTGGACATTGTCGGGGGCAAGCCCATTTTCGTTCCGCCTAGCCCACCCGGCCCGATCAACGTTGGAACTTTCACCTTCGATGCGCCATTGATCCTGATCGGCAGCTCGATCGTGCTCGACGGCACACTCTCGAAGACTTCCGGGGGCGTTGGCTTCATCACGCCTGGCTCGGTAGGCGGACCTGGCTCGCTCGATCTAGGACCGGGAACCGGCATCCTGGCAATCGCGGCCGCAAGCGCCGACCTCAACGGCACCGTCAACGGCACGAGCGGCAAGGGCGCGGCCAGTGACGTCACGCTGATCGTTCCGCCGGGCACCGGACCCTATTTGATCAACGGCGCCTGCTTCGCGGGCTGTGGTGGCACGATAAATACGTCTCTGCTCGGCTCCCTGATCCTGTTCTCCAACCTGCTCGATCTCAGTCAAGGTGGCCTTGCGGGAGGGCTGGGCGGCGATCTCGGTGGCGGGACAGGGGGGCTGGGGGGCATCTCGCCCTCGGGCGGACCCGGTTCCGGCGACAATGCACCCACGGACGCCGCGGTCGATGTGCTGAGCGGACCGCTC
Organism: Allostellaceae bacterium; assembly: GCA_035263705.1. Classification (GTDB taxonomy): domain Bacteria; phylum Pseudomonadota; class Alphaproteobacteria; order ATCC43930; family CGMCC-115725; genus DASZHJ01. The sequence goes on along the minus strand of DATFRA010000318.1, from coordinate 3,757 downwards.
AACGCGCCGCCGCCCTCGCAGGCGGTGCCGCGTCTGCAGGGTTACTACATCTCGCTGCTCGGCGGCATGCTCTCCGTGTGGCAGGACGCGCCTGGCACCCAAGGCAGCGGTAAGAACCCTGAGGAAAACACCGACTATTCCGGCTGGGGTAACGAGGCTGATTGGTGATGCCGAGATCGACGCCGTTCATTGCGCTGGCGCTGCTGATTTCGGCGGTAGGCGGTGGCTGTGCGGGCGGCAGGAGCGGGCTCGCGGATATCAGCCCGGCGGCGGGCGGCGGGGACGCGAGCCTCGGCGAGACGCTTGCGGGGGAATCATGCCGAAGCGCACCGCGAGCGGGTGAGCCAGGGGTACCGGCCCAGTTCGCGCCCCTTGACATCACCTGCGGTACTGCCCACGAGCCGGTCGGAACCCTCTGGGTGACCGCGCTCGCCGCGAGCGCCTCGTCGAGCGATGCGGCCGAGCGCCATGCCGCAATCGAGCGCGCAGCCGGCAACAGCACCGGCGGCCGGCGGATCGCGGAGCGCATGGCCTGCGACACCGGAACTTGGACCGGCGGCAGCCTCGACGTACGCCTATCGACCTGCATGCTCAGGGGACAGGGCTGGCCGGAGATCGTGCTGCTCGCGGGCGTCGGTGGAGCGCTCTATCAGGCGGAAGGGCTGCCCTCGCTGCTGCCGGTGCTGGAAAATTTGATCGCGCAGAAATCGGGAACAGCGCTCACCTCTGACGATCGGGCCACGTCAAAACAAATCCTGGAATCGCATCTCGGTACCGGTGCCACGCAGATGCGGAGCGCCGATCTCGCGAGCTTCGCCGAGCTAGTGAAGCTTGGTCGCTTCTACAACAGCACGCAAAACTTTGCCGGCGCCGAGAATGCCTTCCGGCGCGCGCTCGACGTCGAGACTCACGCGCTCGGGCCGGACGCCGAAGGAACCGGCACCATGCTGATCGAGCTTGCACTGCAGGTCAGCAACCAGGGGCGTTTCGACGAGGCCGCCGCCTTGTTCCGGCGCGCAGACCCGATCGTGCAACGCTCGACCTCCGATGCCTTGCACGCGCGCTACAGCTCATACCTCGCGCTCGACGCCGCCAACCAGCGTAAGTACAGCGAGGCATTGGGTTACGCACAGGAGGCGACGGCCGTGCGTCGCAAACGCGTCGAATCCCAGGGCGATTCCCTCACCACCGTCACGGCCGATCCCGGGCAATTCAGCGCGCGTGGCGAGCTCGCGCATAGCCTACGGATCGAGGCCGCGATGGCGCTACGGCTTGGCGACACCAGCCGTGCGCTTGCGGCGGTTTCCGAGGCGCTTGAGATCATGTCGGCAACGCCGGGCTTGCCGCTCTCGTGGCGGCCCGAGGCGCTTGCTCTTATGGCCGAGGTGGATGCCGCGGATGGTCGATCCAGCGCCGCCGATCGGGATCTTAGTGCTGCGGTCGCACTGAGTAAGAAACTGTTTGGGGCGACCGCGCCCACCGCGCTGGTGCTGTTGAAACGGGCGCGGCTGGAAACCAATCTGCGGCGTGACCAGGATGCGCTGCGAGACTTCAGGGAGGCGTTCGGAATCATCGCCAATGATGAGACCGCACGCGCGGAGCTTGTACCCGGCGAGATCACGCCGTTCCTCACCGCGGCCTCGGCGGTTGCGAGTGAGGAGCCCAATCAGCGCCCGGCGCTGGCGGACGAGATGTTTCGAGCCGGTCAGTTCGTGGGCTCGAGCGTCGCCGATCAGACGATCGGCCGAGCCGCCGCGCGGCTCTCGACCAACGACCCCGCGATCGCCGACCTAATCCGCCAGAGTCAAGCCGCCGAGCGGGCGCGCGACGCGGCGCGGCTAGAGCTCGCCAACGAGCAGGCCAAGCCCGACATCGAGCGCGGCAGCTTGAAAGAAAACGCCCTTGATCAGCAGGTTCGGCAGCAAACCGCCACGGCAGCTGCGCTACAGCAAAAACTGATCGCGGCTTTCCCAGCCTATGCGAGCCTCGCGGAGCCGGGACCTGTCGGGCTCAGCGACCTGCAGAAGCGGCTTAGCACCGACGAGGGTTTCCTATCCTTCGTGATCGGCCACACCGAGTCCTACGCGATGCTCCTGCGGCGGGACGGGTTTACCGTGCATCGCATCGAGGCGACCGATTCGACGCTCGCCGACAAGGTGGCGCGGCTTCGCGAGGCACTGGGACAGAAGTTGGGGACGCTTCCCGACTATGACCTCGAGCTCGCCCATGACCTCTACGCGGACCTGCTCGGCCCCTTTGACGCGCAGCTCTCGGGGATTACGCACCTTGTCGTGGCGACACCCGGCGTGCTCGCGAGCCTGCCCTTCTCGTTGTTGGTCACCCGGCAACCCGTGGGTAAGCACGATTACGGCGCCGCGGCCTGGCTCATCCGCCGCATGGCCGTGAGCGAAGTCCCCTCGCCCCGCGCCTTCGTGAACCTGCGCGACGCTCGCGCCCATGCGAAGCCCGCCCCGAGGCCCTTCCTCGGCGTCGGCAACCCGACATTCGCGGGCACGGCGGCGGTCGGAAAGGGCCAACCCTCGGCCCTCGAGGCCCTCGCCGGCAGCTGCCGCGAGAGCGGGCCGGTGCAGGCGGATCTGATCCGCGCGCTGACCCCGCTCCCGGAGACCGCCGATGAGTTGCGCCGCGTGGGCGCGCGCCTCAACGCCGACCCCAATTCGATCCTGCTCGGCGCTGCCGCCAGCGAGGCCAATCTCCGGCGCCAGGCACTGGGCGATTTCAACGTACTGTACTTTGCGACCCACGGCCTTCTGCCCGGCGAGCTGCGTTGCGAGAGCGAGCCGGGCCTCGCGCTCTCGCCGCCTTCGGGAGCCGCGACCTCGACCGCCGATGATGGATTGCTGGACGCGAGCGAGGTCGCGAGCCTCCAGCTGAACGCGGAGCTGGTGGTGCTCTCCGCCTGCAACACGGCGGCGGGCGGCGGCCGGTTCGGCGGCGAGGCACTCTCGGGCCTGGCGGAGGCGTTCTTCTACGCGGGCGCGCGCACCTTGGTGGCGAGCCACTGGCAGGTGCCGTCGCTCGCGACCGTGCGGCTGATGACCGGCCTCTTCGACCGCGCCGGCCCACAGCTTTCCGGCGGTATCGCGGAGTCGCTGCGGCAGGCACAACTTGCAGTTGCCAGCGAGGTGGCATCGGCGCATCCTTATTACTGGGCGGCCTTCACGGTAATCGGCGACGGCGGACGGGCGGGCGATTTGAGCGTGCAGGCGTCGACCGGGACAACGGAGGCGAGAGCTACCTCGGAAAGGCGAGAGGTGACACCATGATCGGATCACGCGCATGGGCGGTGCTGGTGGTCGGAACTGCGCTGCTGGGCGCTCAGGCCTCGGCGGCCGAACTCGTCGTGGTAGAGGCGCGCGGCCTCACGCTCAAGCCCGGCCAGGTCGTCGATGACGGGCAGAAGCTCACCCTGCAGAAGGGCGACGAGATCACGCTGGTGGACGAGAGCGGCGCAGTGATCAAACTGCGCGGTCCCTATGATGCGGCACCGAACGCGGGCAGCGGCTCCGGTGTCGACATCTCGAATGCACTGGCGGTGCTGAGTACCGGCGGATCGCAGAGCGCCATGGGCGTGGTGCGCGCGAAGGTCGAGGATGTGACGCTGCCGGATCCGTGGGTCATCGACGTCACCCACTCCGGCAAGGCCTGCGTGCGACCGGGGACCTCGGTGGTTTTCTGGCGGCAGCAGTCGGCGGGCACGGCGAAGCTGCGCATCACGCCGGTGGACCGCACTTGG
>DATFRA010000317.1:0-12153 GCA_035263705.1 Allostellaceae bacterium | reverse complement strand
ATGACCACTGACGCGGAGTGGCGGCAGAAGCTGACACCCGAGCAGTTCCGGGTGCTCCGGCAGCACGGCACCGAGCGGCCTTTCTCGAGCCCCCTCAACGACGAGCACCGCAAAGGCGTGTTCATCTGCGCGGCCTGCGCGCTCGAGCTCTACCGGTCGGAGACCAAGTTCGACAGCGGTACGGGCTGGCCAAGCTTCTTCGCGCCCATAGAAGGCGCGGTGGAGACCTCGCGGGATTACAAGCTGCTTTTGCCGCGCACTGAGGTCCATTGCCATCGCTGCGGCGGGCATCTCGGCCACGTTTTCGACGACGGCCCGGAGCCCACCGGCAAGCGTTTTTGCATGAACGGCGTGGCCCTGCAGTTCAAGCCCGATCCCTAAGCCGCGATCGATCGACTATGGGGGGACGCGAGATCGCCGTGGTCGGCGCCGGCGTCGTCGGCATGAGCGCCGCGCTCTATCTGCAGAGCGACGGCCACAAGGTAAGCGTGATCGACGCGCGAGCGCCGGGCACGCTTACCTCCTACGGCAACGCCGGCGGCATCGTCACGGGCGCGGTGACGCCCACCAGCACGCCGGATCTCTGGCGGGAGATTCCGACGATGCTGTTCGATCGCGCGAGCCCGATCCGCCTGCGCTGGCGCTATCTGCCTCGGCTCGCGCCGTGGCTCGTGCGCTTTCTGTTGGCGGGACGCAAGGCGCAAGTGGAGAAGAGCGCTGCCGCGCTGGCGCCGATCCTGGCTCAGGCCAATGACGCCCACCGCGAGCTCGCGGCGCTCTCGGGCGTCCACGACGTGCTGCGTCCCGTCGGATGGCTCAAGGTCTACGAGACCGAGAATGGCTTTGCGGGAAGCGCGCTCGAGCGAGAGTTAATGGCCCGCCACGGCATCAAGTTCGCAGTGCTGAACCAGGACGAACTCCGCCAGCTGGAGCCGCATCTGGCACCGCGTTTCATTAAAGGGCTGTTCCAGCCCGACAGCGGCTTTGCGAGTTACCCGTGGAAGCTCGTCGACGGATACGGCCAATATTTTGCTCAGGTGGGCGGCCAATTCCTGCGCGAGAACGTGCGCCGCCTGGAGCCGCGCGACGGCGGTGGCGTGCGCGTGCGCTCGGAGCGGGGCATCCGGAATTTCGATGGCGTCGTAGTGGCGGCGGGCGCCTGGTCGGCGAAGCTCGCGACACAACTCGGCGACCGGGTGTCGCTCGAAGCCGAGCGCGGCTATCACCTGAACCTGGACCCCGGTGATGCCGGCGAGTTGCGGCGGCCCGTGGTGTTCCCGGAGCGGGTCTTTGCCATGGCGCCGATGCAGGACGGCATCCGCATCAACAGCGGAATCGAACTCGCGGGTCTCGACGCGCCGCCGGACTTCTCCCGGATCTACAAGCTTCTGCCGCACGCGCGAGCGGCGCTGCCGGGCTTGAGCGACCGCGTGAACCGCGAATGGATGGGGTACCGACCCTCGACGCCGGATTCCGTGCCCGTGATCGGCCAGTCGCCGCGCTGCCCATCGGTCATCTATGCCTTCGGCCATGGCCATCTGGGCCTCACCCTCGGGCCGGCCACGGGTCGGCTCGTCGCGGCCGTCGTTGCCGGTCGAGCGGCGGGGATCGATCTCACCCCCTACCGGCCCGAACGGTTCTGACCGGCCCGGCTTGGCTCGCGCGCGCCGCCGACCTAGGATGCGCGCCCCCGTAACCGGGCAAGGGAGACGGGCCGATGTTGGCGGCGGGCAAGCGCGTGGTAATGGTTTCCGGAGCGAACCGCGGGATCGGCGCCGCCGTCGCGCGCCGGCTGGCGGCGGGCGGGTTCCGTCTGAGCCTCGGCGTGCGCAACGGCAAGACGCCAGCGGTGCCGGCCTCCGAGCGTTGTCTCGTCGCGCGCTACGAGGCGCGCCAGCGCGATTCCGCCAAGGCCTGGGTCGATGCCACGCTGGAGCGCTTCGGGCGGATCGACGCGCTCGTCAACAACGCGGGGATCGCGCCGGACTCACCGGTCGAGGAAGAGAGCGAGGACGCGCTCGACGACATGTGGCTGGTGAATGTGAAGGCGCCGCTCCGGGTGATCCGCGCCGCGTTGCCGCACCTCAAGAACTCCGGCGTCGGCCGTGTGGTCAACATCTCCTCGCTCTCGGGCAAACGCGTGAAGAATGACAATGCCGGCTATGCCATGAGCAAGTTCGCGCTGATGGCGTTGACCCATTCGGTGCGCCGGCTCGGCTGGAAGCACGGCATCCGCGCCACCGCGATCTGCCCGAGTTTCGTCGCCACCGACATGACCGCCGATGTCCAGGACGTCAACCGCGCGGAGATGATCCCGCCCGAGGACATCGCGGAGCTGGTGGCGACCGTCCTGAGCCTGCCGAACAATGCCGCGATCGCGGAGCTGCTGGTCAACATGCGCCACGAGGAGAGCCTGTGACGCTTTCAACGGCCGTCGGCGATCGGTATCATCCGGAGAAACCGCCGCGATTTCCGGCGGACGCAAGAGGGGAGGGGAGCACGACATGAAATACCGACACCTCGCCACGATGGGTGTCTTGGCCGGCATCGGCTTGCTGGCGGCGACGCCGGGCCGCGCCGAGACGGTGCTCAACATCGGCATGCAGGCGCAGGACCTGGGCTCGCTGGATCCGCACCGGACCGCGACCACGCCCGACAAGGCGATCATCGGCTGGATGTTCAATGGCCTGGTGCGCTTCAAGCCGGGCAGCATGAATCCCGAAGGGATCGAGCCCGATCTCGCCGAGAGCTGGGATACGTCCGCCGACCAGCAGAGCTGGACTTTCCACATGCGCCATGGTGTCCAATGCAACAACGGCTACGGCGAGCTCACCTCTGACGACGTCGTGTTCTCACTGAAGCGCGCGGCCGACAGTAAAATCTCGTCCTTCTCGTCGGATTTCGCGGGCATTGAGGCGATCGAGGCGACGGACCCTTACACCGTCAAGATCAAGTTCAAGACGCGACCGCCGAGCGTGCTGGGCCTGCTCACCAACTACCAGGGTGGCAACATCGTCTGTAAGAAGGCGGTGGAGAAGCTCGGTGACGATTTCCGCACCCAGGCGGTCGGTACCGGCCCCTTCAGCTACGCAGCGTACATGCCCAATCAATCCGTGGTGCTGGTCGGCAACAAGAACTATTTCCGCGGCGCGCCCAAGATCGACAAGATCGTCTACAAGTACATCCCCTCCGACGCTACACGCGACCTCGCCTATCAATCCGGCGAGATCGATCTGACCTATGGCCGGCAGGATCAGACCTGGGCCGAGCGCATGCAGAAGGAGCCGCACACCATCGTCGACGTGTTCGGCCCGGGCGAGCTCTCCGACGTCAATCTCGACATCACCAAGCCGCCGCTCGACGACCTCCGCGTGCGCCAGGCGATCGCCTACGCGATCAACCGGAAGGAGCTGGTGAAATTTAAAGGCGAGCTCACCGCGCGCGAAGCCGTCTCGATCATTCCGCACGACTACCTTGGCACCGACGAGAGCGCACCGCTCTATCCCTATGACCCCGCGAAGGCGAAGCAGCTGCTGGCCGAGGCGGGGCATCCCGATGGGATCACTATCAAGGCGATCCAGACCCAGCTCTCGAGCATGCTCAACACCATGCAGATCGTGCAGGCGCAACTGAAGAAGGTCGGCATCGATTTGCAGCTCGATGTCGTGGATCACCCGACCTTCCACGCGCAGATCCGCAAGGATCTCAGCCAAGTGGTGATGTACTCGGCGGCGCGGCTGCCGGTGGCCGACGTCTATCTGACCCAGTTCTATCACTCGCGTAGCATCGTCGGCACGCCGACGGCGGTGACGAACTTCTCGCATTGCGCCGTGGCCGATCAGGAGATCGACGCCGCCCGCTCCGAGACCGATGCGGCCAAGCAGAAGGCGCTCTGGAAAGATGCGCAGGACAAGCTCGTGCAGCAGGTTTGCGCGGTGCCGCTCTACGAGCAGCTCCAAGTCTGGGCGCACCGCGACAAGTTCGCTTTCGGCTACAAGCTCGATGCATCGCTCACCCTCGGTCCGCTCATCAACGAGCTCTCGACGTTGCAGCCGTAGGCTTGTCGTCCCACCTGACATTTTGAATTCGCGCCCGAGCCCCCACCCGTACCCTCCCCCTCAAGGGGGGAGGGGAAATGACTGGCGCGGTCTATTCTCCCTCTCTCCCCTTGAGGGGGAGGGTAGGGAAGTGGGAACGACCGGCGATTCTGTGGGAGCCAGGCGGTGCTAACCTACATCGCCAAGCGGCTCCTGGTCGCGGTGCCGACCCTGCTGGCCGTGCTGACTGTGGTGTTCTTCTTCGTGCGGATCGCGCCCGGCGATCCCGCCATGATCATCCTGGGCGACCAGGCGAGCCAGCAGGCGCTCGCTGCGTTACGGCACCAACTCGGCCTTGATCAGCCGATCGCCACGCAATACGCGGAGTTCCTGGGCCAAGTGCTGCAGGGCGATCTCGGCGCCTCGCTGGTGACCCGTCAGCGGGTCTGGAGCGAGGTCGCCGCAGTGCTGCCGTACACCATCGACCTCACCGTGACGGCGCTGGCGATCGGCGTCGTGCTGGGCCTGCCGCTCGGTATCGTCGCGGCACGCCACCGGAACGGCACCCTCGACTACCTCGCGCGCTTCTTCTCGTTGGCGGGGTTGTCGTTCCCCGCCTTCGTCTCGGCGATCCTGTTGCTCCTGGCCTTCGCGATTCAGCTCCGCTGGTTCCCGGTGATCTCCGAGGCGAGATCTGGTGGCGCGCTCGACACGCTGCGCGCCCTCGCGCTCCCGGCGATCAATCTCGGCCTCATCATGGTGGCCTACGTCATGCGGGTGGCGCGCTCGAGCATGTTGGGCGTGCTCGGCGAGGATTACATCCGCACCGCGCGCGCCAAGGGTGTACCGGCGCGCGTGGTGATCTGGCGCCACGCACTGCGCAACGCGCTGATTCCCGTCGTGACCGTCGTCGGCCTCTACCTCGGCGTGCTGATCGGCAACTCCGTGCTGACCGAGATCGTGTTCAACCGGCCGGGCCTCGGCAAGCTCATCATCAACGCGCTCAACCAGCGCGACTACACGCTGCTCGAGGGCATGATGGTGATCTACGCCTTCTTCATCGTGATAGCGAACCTGCTCACCGACCTGACCTACGGTCTCATCGACCCCAGGGTGAAGCACCAATGAGCGTAGTTGCCATCCCGGAGCGCGGCGCCTGGGCGCGGCTCGGCGCCAATATCCGGCGGCACAAGATGGCTTCGCTGGGCGCGGGGCTGGTGGTCCTGGTGGCGCTCAGCGCGATCTTCGCGCCTTGGCTCTCGCCGCACGACCCGCTCGAGCAGGACGTGCTGCTGCGGCTCGCTGCGCCCTCGAGCGATTTCCCGCTCGGCAACGACGACTTCGGCCGCGACATCCTCTCGCGCATCCTCTGGGGCGGCCGCGTCTCGCTGCTGGTGGGTACGTCGGCCGTACTTTTCGCGATCGTGATCGGCGGTGCCTTGGGAATGCTCGCGGGCTACGTCGGCGGTGCCTTCGATCGCGTCGTGATGGCGGCGATGGACGTGCTGCTGAGCTTCCCGACCCTGGTGATGGGCCTCCTCGTCGTCGCCATGCTGGGGCCGACCGTCGGCAATCTCGTCCTCGCGATCACGCTGACGGCGATTGCGCCCTTTGCGCGCATCGCGCGCGCGCCGACGCTCACGATCAAGGAGCGCGACTTCATCGAGGCGGGCCGCGCGCTGGGCTTCTCGAACCTGCGCATCATGCTGGTGCACATCCTCCCCAACATCATCGACGAGATCCTGGTGATGGCTTCGCTCTGGCTCGCGACCGCGATCCGCACCGAAGCGTCGCTGAGTTTCATTGGCCTGGGCGTCAGGCCGCCGACGGCGACTTGGGGTGGTATGATCCGCGAGGGTTTCGAGAACATCCTGGACTCGCCCTGGCTCGCGCTCTTCCCGAGCCTCGCGATCCTCGTGATCATGCTGGGCCTCAACATGCTCGGCGACGGACTGCGCGACGCCACCGACCCGAGACTCCGCCATGAGTGAGCGCTCGGCCGGGCCCGCGCTGGTGGTCGAGAACCTCACTACAGAGTTCCGCATCGGCGGCACGTGGTATCCGGCGGTGCGCGGCGTCGGGTTCACCCTCGGGCGCAACGAGACTCTGGCGCTGGTGGGTGAATCCGGCTGCGGCAAGAGCATCACCGCCCTCTCGATCATCGGACTGGTACCCAAAGCCAATGGCCGGGTCTCGTCGGGTCGCGTGCTGCTGGACGGCCGAGACCTTCTGCGCCTCGACGAGCGCGACATGGAGAAGATCCGTGGCGACCGCATCTCCATGATCTTCCAGGAGCCGATGACGTCGCTCAATCCGGTGCTCCCGGTGGGCTTCCAGGTGGCGGAGGCGCTTCGCTACCACACGGACCTCTCGCCGAGCGCCGCGCGCGCTCGGGCTCTAGAGCTCCTGGAGCACGTGAAGATTCCGTCGGCCGCCCGCCGCTTCGGCGACTATCCGCACCAGTTCAGCGGCGGCATGCGGCAGCGGGTGATGATCGCCGTGGCGCTCGCCTGCGGGCCCGAGGTGCTGCTCGCCGATGAGCCCACCACGGCCCTCGATGTCACCATCCAGGCCCAGGTCCTCGCTTTGCTCGCGGAGCTCAAGGCGAGCGACGGCATGGCCATGATCTTCATCACGCACAATCTGGGCGTGGTCGCCTCTGTCGCCGACCGCGTCGCCGTGATGTATGCCGGCGACATCGTGGAGCTCGCGGGTGTCGAGGCGCTCTTCGCCCATCCGACGCACCCTTACACCGAGGCGCTCCTGCGCTCGATCCCCCGCGTCGATCGCGACGCCCTCGACCTCAAGCCGATCCCCGGTCAGGTTCCCCCCATCACCGCCATGCCTGCGGGATGCCGCTATGCCGACCGGTGCCCGCTCAGGATCGCACGTTGCTCGGTCGAAGTGCCGCCGCTGGCGCCGGTTCCGGGCTTGCCGGGACAGCAGGCGCGCTGTTGGGTGCGCGCACCCGCGGCGGAGGCGGCATGACCGAGGCGCTCCTCGAGGTCGAGAGCATCAGCAAGACCTTCAAGGTCCGGCACGGCTTCCTCGGGGGCGCGGCCGGTACGGTGCAGGCCCTGAGCGACGTCTCCTTCTCGCTCAATGCAGGCGAGGCCTTCGGCCTAGTGGGCGAATCCGGCTGCGGCAAATCGACCGCCGGCCGGTCGATCCTGCGCCTCGTGGAGCCCGATGCAGGCCGGGTGCGCTTCAAGGGCGAGGACGTGCTGAGAGCGGGCGGGGCGGCGCTCCGGCGCTTGCGCCGCGAGATGCAGATCGTGTTCCAGGACCCCTATTCCTCGCTGAACCCGCGCCGCACGATTGGGCAGACGCTGGCGGAGCCGATGGCGGTGCACGGCCTCGGCACCGCGGCCAAAATTCAGACGGCGGTCCGCGCGGTCCTCGCCGAGGTCGGCCTGCCCAGCGATGCAGCTGAAAAATATCCGCACGAGTTCAGCGGCGGTCAGCGCCAGCGCATCGGCATCGCCCGCGCCCTAGTCTTGCAGCCGGAGCTGATCGTTGCGGACGAGCCGGTGTCGGCGCTCGACGTGTCGATCCAGGCGCAGATCCTGGTGCTGCTGCGCGGACTCCAAGAGCGGCGCAGGCTCAGCTTCATCTTCATCTCCCACGACCTGGGCGTGGTCCGTCATTTCTGCCGCAAGGTCGCCGTGATGTACCTCGGCCGCATCGTCGAGAAAGGCCCGGTGCCCGCGATCTTCGACGAGCCTCTGCACCCCTATACGCAGGCGCTCCGCAACGCCTCGCCGGTGCCCGATCCCAAGGCGAAGGTCGCCATGGCGAAGCTTGAGGGCGAGGTCGCCTCCGCGCTGGCGCCGCCCTCCGGCTGCCACTTCCACCCGCGCTGCCCGCACGCCATGGAGGTCTGCAAGCGGGTCTATCCCGCCTGGGTGCAGGTGAGCAAAGAACGCGGCGTCGCGTGCCATCTCTTTCCCGCGGCTCCGTCATGACCGCGCTGTTCGCCAGAAGTGCGCTCCTGCCCACCGGCTGGGCCGAGAACGTCCGCCTCATCCTCGATACGGCCGGCAACATCGCCGCGGTCGAGCCCGGCGCGGCGCCCGGCGACGCCGAGCGCGTCGCCGGTCCCGTGCTGCCGGGGATGCCCAACCTGCATTCCCATGCCTTTCAGCGCGCCATGGCGGGATTGACCGAGCGCGCGAGCGCGACCGCGACCGGCGACGACTTCTGGAGCTGGCGCGACGCCATGTACCGCTTCCTTGGGGTGCTCGCGCCCGAGGACGTGCGAGCGATCGCAGCGCAGCTCTACCTCGACATGCTGAAGGCCGGCTACACCGGCGTCGCGGAGTTCCATTATCTCCACCACGGCCGCGATGGCCGGCCCTACGCCGAGCGCGGCGCCATGAGCGAGGCTGTGATCGCCGCCGCTGAGGAAACCGGCATCGCGATCACGCTGCTGCCGACCTTGTTCCAGACCAGCGGCTTCGGCGGTGCCGCGCCGACCGAGCGGCAACGCCGGTTCATCAATAGCGTCGGGGACCTGCTCGCGATCGTCGAGGACACGCGGCGCCGTCACGCCGCCAATCCCGAGATTCGCGTGGGACTTGCCCATCATTCGCTCCGTGCGGTGCCGCCGGAGCCGCTTGCCGCCGCGACTGCGGCGCTCCGCGCGCTCGACGCCACCGCGCCCATCCACATCCATGTCGCCGAGCAGACCCGCGAGGTCGCGCAGTGCCTGGCCTGGTCGGGCGCGCGTCCGGTGCAGTGGCTCCTCGACCACGCGCCCGTCGATGCGACGTGGTGCCTTGTGCACGCGACCCACATGGACGAAACCGAGACGCGTCGGCTCGCCGCCACCGGCGCGATCGCGGGCCTCTGTCCGACCACCGAGGCGAATCTCGGCGATGGCTTCTTCCCGCTGCTGCCCTATCTCGAAGCCTCCGGCCGATGGGGCATCGGCTCCGACAGCCACGTCTCCCTCAGCCCGATCGAGGAGCTGCGTTGGCTCGAATACGGCCAGCGGCTGCGCGAGCGTCGCCGCGCCCTCGCCCCGTCGGGCAAGCCCGCATCGACGGGTCTCGCGCTCTGGCAAGCCGCGGTAGCGGGCGGCGCTAAGGCCCTCGGCCGCCGCACCGGCGCTCTCGCTCCGGGCTATCGCGCCGATCTGCTGGTGCTCGATGCCGAGGCGCCGTCGCTCTACCGCCGCGAGGGAGACGCGCTCATCGATTCCGTCATCTTCGCGAGCGAGAGCTCGGTGGTGCACGACGTCATGGCGGGGGGCCGATGGGTCATTCGCGACCGCCACCACGCGGCCGAAACCCGCATCACCGCCAACTTCCGCCGGGTGCTCGACCGCCTGGCCGCGGTATAACCTTCACCCCAGGCTCGCCAACACGTCCGCCGCGGCTTTCAGGTCGCGCGTGTCGAAGCCTTCGGTGAACCACCCGTAGACTGCCGTCAACAAGTCGCGCGCCTCGTCACGCCGGTGATCGAGATCGAGCAGCCGGGCGAGGCTGGTCGCGGCACGCAATTCCAGTGATTTCGCCTGCTGGCCGCGCGCGACGTCGAGGCTCGTCCGCAGGCAGGCCTCGGCGGCGACGTCGCGCCCCGCGGCGAGCTCCGCTCCCTTGAGATGGAGGGTGCCGGCGAGCCACATCTGGTCGAACGAGACCGCGTCGCGCTCGGCGGCCTCAAGCGTCCGGAGGCTCTCCTGGCGGGAGCCGACCTGACCCTCCACCTCGGCCAGCATCGCCGTGATGAGCCCGATGAAGACATGCGATGTGGATTTGTAGCGGCTCACCGCGCCCCGGAGCTCGGGCAAGGTCTCGCTGATACGCCCACGCTGGGCCGATGCCCAGCCGCGCAGGATCTGCCCCACCGCCAGATAGCGCGCCAGACCATGCTCGCGCCCGAGCGCGATCAGGCGCTCGCCGCAGTCGAGAACTCGTGGGACATCGTGGCGGAGGTAATGGAGAACCCCAGCGAACCACAGCGCGTGCCCGATGCTCGGCTCATGAGACAGCGCTTCCGCGAGCGCGATGCCGTCGCGCGCGCTCCGTGCGGCCTGATCCGGATACCCCAGCAGCCACAACGTGACCGCGCCGAACCCGTAGCCGCAGACACCGGGATCGTGACCGCCATAGATCAGGGCGTGGCCGCGGTGCCGATCCCGATCGTAGAGCTCGAGGCCCTGGCGGATGTGCTCGCGGCTCTCAGTCAACTTGCCGGTCAACATCACTGTCGCCCAGGCGCAATGGTGCGCCTGCAAGCGGAGGTCGGCATCGCCGAGCCGCTCCGCGACCAAGAACAATTCGTGGGTCAATATCTCCCGCTGCGTCACGCTCTCCTGCTGGGAGAGCCACAAGCCCCAGATGGCGGCGAAGCGCGCGCGATCGTCGTCCAGTCCCTCGGCAAGAGCCTGGGCACGCTGATAGGCGCCGATTGTCTGAGGCGCGACGAACCCTCGGGTAGACATCAGCGCCGGCCCCAGCGCCAGTTGCAACGCTAGTTCCTGGCGATTGCGCTCGGCCGTGTCGGGCAGGCGCTTGAGGCCGGCGATGCCACGCGAAAGGTGCGCCACCGCTTCGATATTGGCCGAGCGGCTCGCCGCTCGCCGGCCTGCTTCCAGCCACCAGATCGCAGCACCGTCGGGATCGCCGGCCTCGTTGAGGTGATGCGCCAGCACCTCCGGTGCCCGCTCGGTGACCTCGGGGTGGCGCTCGCGCATCGCCGCGGCGATCCGGGCGTGGAGCGCCTGGCGCGAGCCGCGGAGCAGGCTGCCGTAGGCTGTGTCCTGCACAAGCGCGTGCTTGAACTGGTACTCGGCCGCGGGCGGCACACCGAGCTGAAACACCAGGCCCGCGCCGACCAGACGGGCGAGCGCCTCCTGAGTCTCACTGGTGCCGCGCGGCGCCGTGGCCATAAGCAGCTCGTGAGAGAAATCGCGGCCGATGGCGGCGCCGACTTGCGCCACCTCGCGCGCCGCGGGCCCCAGCCGGTCAAGCCGCGCCATCAGCGAGGCCTGCAAGGTCGGCGGCACTTGAAGTCGAGCACCGGGAATCGACGCAATGGTGCCCCGCGCCGAATCGGCGCTGGCGGTCTCGAGGACCACCTTGGTCATCTCCTCCAGGAAGAGCGGCACCCCATCGGTGCGCTCCACGATCTCGTCGACGATGTCCTCGGGCAGCGCCGAGGCGTTGGTCAGGAGGTCGCGCACCAGCGCCGCACCCTCGCGCCGCCCCAACCGTGACAAGGTCATCGACGTGACGTGCGGCAGCCCGGTCCATGGCGGCTGGAACTCTGGCCGGAAGGTGGCGATCAGCAGTACCGGCAGCTTTTCCACCCTCGGCATAATGCGGTCGAGCAGCTCCCGCGTGGTCGCGTCGATCCAATGGACGTCCTCGAACACCATCAGTACGGGCTGCCGGCGGGCAAGGCTCTCGAGCAGCCGCAGCAGTGCTGCGAAGGTGCGCTCTTTCTTCTTCTGCGGCGCCAGTTCCAGCAGCGGCGAGGCCGGAATCTCCGGGAGCGAGAGCAGCTCGGCGAGGAGCGGCAACTCGTCGGCGTCGTCGCCGAGGAGGGCAGCGAGCTTCTCGAGCTTCGCCGCCGGCCCATCCGAGCGCGCGAAGCGCGCCGCGCGCTCGAGATGAGCGATGACGGGATAGAGCGCGCTGTCTTGGTGATGCGGCGAGCAGAAATAGCGCATCCGAACCGGCGCCTCGGCGAGGATGCGCTCGCCCAGCGCCTCCGTCAGCCGCGACTTGCCGATGCCGGGCTCGGCGGAGATAAGCGCCACGCGGCCCTCGCCGGTCTTCGCTTGGCTCCAGCGCCGCAGCAGCAGTTCGAGTTCCTCCTCGCGCCCAACCAGGGGCGTCGCGCCGGTGCGGAGGGCCGCGAACCGGCTCTCGACCCCGCTCTCGCCGGAGACGCGCCAGGCGCGCTGCAGCTCGACGAAGCCTTTCAGGCTCTGGGGCCCGAGATCGGCGAGCTCGAAGAGCGCGCCGATCTGCCGGCGCGTGGCATCGGCGATGATCACCGCATTCGGCTCCGCCAGGCCCTGCAGCCGCGCGGCGAGGTTCGGCGTCTCGCCGACCACCGCCTGCTCCTGCGCCGCGCCCGTCCCCAAGAGGTCGCCGACCACGAC
>DATFRA010000316.1:0-6326 GCA_035263705.1 Allostellaceae bacterium | reverse complement strand
CTGCGCGCGCTCTTTCCCATGAGCGCGGCGGAGGCCATGCGCGACATGTTCGCGCTCTACATGGTGCTGGGCTGGGTCACCTTCCTGCTCTATCGGCGCATGCCCGTGCCCCATGCGGCCGTGCGGCCGCAGCCTCAGCAGCCGCTCCGCGAATCCAAGGGCATCGTGCTCACGCTCGCGGCGCTCTTCAGCATCGACTCCTTCGGCGGCGGGTTCTTCGTGCAGTCACTGCTGGCACTCTGGCTCTTCGATCGCTTCGGCCTGTCGGTCTCTGCGGCGGGCTCGATCTTCTTCTGGACCTCGGTGCTGGCGGCCTTCTCCTATCCGGCGGCGGCGCGGATCTCCAAGAGCTTCGGCCTCATCAACACCATGGTGTTCACGCACCTGCCGTCGAACCTCTGCCTGATGCTGATGCCGTTCGCGCCCGATCTCTGGGTCGCGGTGGTGCTGCTGCTGATCCGCAGCGCGCTCTCGCAGATGGATGTGCCGACGCGCACCTCCTACGTGATGGCGGTGGTGACCCCGGCGGAGCGCACGGCCGCCGCCAGCGTGACGTCCGTGCCGCGGAGCCTTGCCTCCGCCATCAGCCCCTCGATCGCAGGCTGGCTGCTCACGCTCTCGGGCTTCGGCTGGCCCTTGGTGATCGGCGGCGCCATCAAGGCGGTCTACGACCTGCTGCTGCTCGCGATGTTCCGCCACGTCCGACCGCCGGAGGAGCGCGCATCAGTTTCCACCTGAAGAGAAGATAGAGAGAGGAGAGTTCCATGCGTCAGACAATTATCCCCATCCCGATTCGGCCTTGGGCGCTGAATGGCCTTTCCGAGCGGATGATGGTGAGCCACTACGAGAACGACTACGGCGCCGCGGTCCGGACCTTGAACGAGATCCGCGAGGAGCTGGCCGAGCTCGACCTCGCGACCGCGCGAGGCTACCGGGTGCGCGCACTCAAGCGCGAGGAGCACGCCGCCATGGGCTCGGTGGCGCTCCATGAACTCTACTTCAGCAATCTCGGCGGCGACGGTCGGATGACATCACCGATGGCCGCGGCGTTCACCGAGCATTTCGGCTCGGTCGAATCCTGGCGCAGGGAGTTCATGGCAACTGCGCGCTCGCTGCGCGGCGGGGCCGGCTGGGTACTGCTGAGCTACTCGCGTCGCGACCGGCGACTCCACAACCAGATCGCGCTCGATGATTCCGGTGTACTGGTGGATGCGACGCCAGTCCTGGTGCTCGACATGTACGAGCACGCCTATCACATCGACTTCGGTGCCAACGCTATCGCCTACATCGATGCCTTCATGCGGAATATCGATTGGGAGGTGGTGGGAGCGCGGCTTGCGGAGGCCAAGGGTGTGGCCAAGCCGAGCCAGGAGACCGACGCTGTTCCGACGCGATCCGTCAAGGAGCTCTCTTCCGAATTCGATCTTGCTGCGATCGACCGGCTCAACCTGCCGTCCATCACAGTCGAGGAGCTTTCGGCCGAGATTGCCAAGCGCGATAACGCCCAGGTGCTGGATGCTCGCCCCGCACACTACTTCTCGCGTTACCACGACATGATGAAAGGCGCGATCTGGCGGGATCCGGCGCAGATCGACGAGTGGTCCAAGGAGCTCTCGCCGAACGAGCCCGTCTTCGTCTATTGCGCCTATGGCTTCCACGTGGGCTGCAGAGTTGCCGCGGAGCTCTGTGAGCGCGGCTTCGATGCGAAGTACCTCCGCGGCGGCCTCTCCTCCTGGTACGCGGCGGGCGGCGCGCGGGCCTTGTCGCGAGCCGAGTGAGCGAGAGGCCGACACACCTTCAGCCGCACCTTGCGTCAGAGCCAATCACCAAAGAGGAGAGCCGACGACATGACCCAAGGACTGAAACGAAGGGACGTCATCCGAAGCGGTGTCGCCGTAGCGGGCGCGGCCGCCGCCGTGGCCGCACTCCCGGAGCGTCCCGCGTTTGCGCAATCAACATCAGGACCGAAAGCCATGACCTACGAGATCAAGCCGCTGGCCTTCGACCCCAAGGGGATCAAGGGCCTCTCCGAGAAGCTCCTGGTGAGCCACTACGAGAACAATTACGGCGGTGCCGTGAAGCGTCTCAACGCGATCACGGCGCAACTCGCCGAGCTCGACTTCGCCAAGGCACCCGTGTTCGCGATCAACGGCCTCAAGCGCGAGGAGTTGATCGCGATGAACTCGATGATCCTGCACGAGATCTATTTTGATGGGCTCGGTGGCGGCGGCGCCCCCGGCGGCGCGCTCGCCGAGGCGATCGCCCGCGACTTCGGCAGCGTCGAGCGCTGGCGCACGGAATTCTCCGCAATGGGCAAGGCGGAGGGCGGCGGCTCCGGGTGGGTGATCCTCGGCTATTCGCCGCGCGATAAGCGGCTCGTCAACCAATGGGCCGCCGACCACACGACCAACCTCGCGGGCGGCCGGCCGGTGCTGGTGCTCGACATGTACGAGCACGCCTATCACATGGACTACGGCGCCAAGGCCGCGGCTTACGTCGACACCTACATGGAGCTGATCCGCTGGGAGAGCGCGGCGAAGCTCCACGATCGCTATCGCCGCGAGGCGTGATCGTCTGTCGCAGACCGCCGAGCCGCCGGAGCAACGGGAGAGCAGCATGACCACCGAAACGGCACCGCCGGAGCGCGCGGCACGCGCGCCGCACGCGATCCGGGATCTCACGCTCTACTTCCTGAAACTCGGCGCGCTCGGCTTCGGCGGGCCGGTGGCACTGGTGGGCCAGATGGAGCGCGATCTCGTCGACGCCCGCAAATGGCTTGGCAAGGCGGAGATGCGCGATGCCATCGCGGTCTGCCAGTCGCTGCCGGGTCCGCTCGCGATCCAGGTGGGGATCTACATCTCCTACCTGCGCGGCGGCTTCTGGGGCGCCTGGGCCGGCGGCTGGGCCTTCATCCTGCCGAATTTCGTGATCGTGGCGGTGCTGGGCGCTCTCTACGTGCAGCTCGGCGGCCTCTCCTGGATGGCGGCGATCTTCTATGGCGTCAGCCCCGCGGTGATCGCACTCATCCTGCATTCCTGCTGGCGTCTCGCGAAGCTCGGCATGGAGGATTGGCTGCAGTGGGCGATCGCCGCCGTCGCCTTCGGGATCACCGTCGGGCTCGAGGCCGAGGTGGCGCTGGTCTTCATCGGCGCGGGGATTCTTGGCGTGCTCTATTACGGCACGCTCTTTCGCAAGAGCGGTCTGCCCGCGGCGTTGGCGCTCGCCGCGCCGGCCGCCGCCGCGACGCCCGCCACGGCCGCCGGCGGCGCGAGCCTCTGGAGCGTCTTCGCCTTCTTCTTCAAGGCTGGCAGCCTCACTTTCGGCAGCGGCCTCGTGATCGTGCCGTTCCTCGAGAAGGGGCTGGTGCAGGAGGCCGGCTGGCTCGACGGCCGGACCTTCCTGGTGGCGGTCGCCGTCGGCATGCTGAGCCCCGGCCCGGTCGTGATCACCGCGACGTTCGTCGGCTACATCGTCACGGGCTTCTGGGGTGCCCTGGTCTCGACGGTCGGCATCTTCCTGCCGTCCTTCCTCCTGGTGCTCATCGTGGCACCGATCCTCGTGCGCCACCGCAAGAACCCGAAAGTGCAGGGCTTCGTCAAAGGCGCCTATGCGGCTGCGATCGGCACCATCCTCGGCGCCTCGATCCTGCTGGGCAAAATCGCGATCGGCGATTGGCTGACCGCGCTGATCGGCCTCGCGAGCCTCGTCGGCCTGTTCGCGACCAAGAAGCTCACCACGCCGATCCTGGTGGCGGCGACCGCCGCGATCGGCTTGATCGCCTTCCCCCTCCTTCAGCCCGACTGGGTCTACGTGAAATAGGAGTGTCCCTCATGCCCGAGCGGAACCTGATCTTGTTCGTCTGTCTCCATGCGTCCGCGAAAAGCCTGATCGCCGCGGAGTATTTCAATCAGCGCGCCGCCGAGCAAAGCCTGTCCTTTCATGCGCTTTCCGCGGGCACGGATCCGGACAAATCCGTGCCGCCCCATGTCGTGGCGGGCATGCGCGGCGATGGGTACGACGTGAGCTGGCGCACGCCCTTGCGGCTGACGCGCGCGCTCGCGGCTCCCGCGCGCGTCGCGATCTCGTTCGAGCCGGAGCTCGCAGAGTACGTGCCGCCCGGTTGCGCCGTCGAGCGCTGGAATGTTCCCGCCGTGAGCGACGACTATGCGATCGCGCGCGACGCCATCAAGGTGCGCGTCGACGGGTTGCTCTCGAAGTTGAAGAGGTAGGCACGAAACGACCCTCGAGGGGATTGGGCCACCAATGTCGCTCCAACAGGCTGCCATCATCGAGTTTCCGGATGCCGTGGGAAGCGCCTTCGATCACGGCGCGTTCGATCCGGTCAGCCGACGCGTTTTCGTGGCGCATACCGCGCGTGACCGGGTCGAGGTGATCGACCACGACCGCGGCCGTCACCTCGCGAGCCTCGACGGATTTCCCGAAGCCGCCGGTGTGGTCGCCGAGGAGGGTCAAGTCTTGGTGACCAACCGGCGACGGGCCGAGGTGGCGTGGCTCGATGCGCGCGGCCTCACGACCCGTGCTGTGTTCAAGACGGGTGCGCGACCGAATGGCGTCGCGATCGTGCCGGGCGCTCGGCTCGCCGTCGTGGCCTGCATCGGCGATCAGGAAGCCCGCCCGAAGCTGCAGGCGATCGATCTCTCGGGCGACCGCCGATGGGAGACCGATCTTCCCGGCCAGCCACGCTGGTGTGTCACCGACAGTGGCGGACAACGCGTCTACCTCGCGATCCGCGAGCCATCGATGCTGCTCGTCGCGCGCCTGCCCGAGCTGAACGAGGTTTGGCATTGGCCACTACCTTCGAAAGGCGCGCACGGCCTCGACATCGACCGGCGAGCCGGCCTGCTCTATGCGGCCTGCGACGAAGGCGCACTCGTGGAGGTCGACGCTGACTCGGGCGCGGTGCGCGGAACCTGGCCGCTCGAAGCTGGCCCCGACGCGACCTTCTTCAACCCTGCCAGCGGATTGGTGCATGTCGCGATCGCCAAGCCGGGCCTGATCCAGACGATCAACCCCCGAACGGGCCAAATCACCCGGACGGTCACCGCAACAGGCGCCAAGACCACGGCGCTGGCACCGCCCGATCGTCTCTATGCATTCTCACCCGCCCACCGTTGCGCCCTCGTCTTTGCCGAGTGAGGTAGTGGTGAACCGACTCACGAGCACGATCGTGATGGCGGTCCTATCCCTTTTCGTAGCCGCGAGTGAGTCGAGTCATGCTCTGGCTGACGAGAAGAAATTCACGCGGCTGACGGGCAAGGACATCCGTCTCAAGGTGATCGGCAAGGAAATGACCGACGGAGTGCATTGGTCGGACTACTTCGAGAAGGACGGTGTGCTGGTGAGCTGGAGTATTGGGCGAAAACACACCGGGAAATGGCAGATCCGCGGCGACGAGCTGTGCATCGCGGAGGACGCCGGCGACGTTCCGACCTGTTACGAGCTGTGGGCCGCGGGGAACGATATATCGCTCCGGCTCGATGGCGTCGATACGACGTTCGCGGGTTACCTGCGGCAGTATGGCGGACGATAAGCGCTCGATCAGTAAGTAGGAGAGTCCGATGAAGCGCGGTGTCGCGGTGCTGCTCGCCGGGATTTGTCTTGCGCACGGTATGCCCGCGTGCGCCGAGGATTCGGTGCCTCTCGTTCTCGAGGCAAAGATACCGCTCGGCAATGTGAGAGGACGCATCGATCACTTCGCGATCGATCTTGCGCGCCGAAGGCTCTATGTGGCCGAACTCGGCAACGACAGCGTCGGCGTGCTGGATCTCAACAGCGGCCGGGTGCTTCAGACCATAACGGGGCTCAGGGAGCCCCAGGGCGTGGGCTATGCAGCGTCGTCCGACACCCTCTATGTTTCGAACGCGGGGGATGGCTCGGTGCGCCTCTATAAGGGTGCCGATCTCTCGGCGAGTGGCCGCATCGACCTCGGCGACGACGCGGACAACATCAGGATCGATACCCGGCGAAACAGGGTGCTGGTGGGCTATGGCAGCGGCGCGCTCGCCGTCATCGATCCCGCAAGCAACAAGAAGATTTCGGACATCTCGCTCAAGGCACACCCTGAGGGCTTCCAGTTGGCCGAGGCGGGTGCCAAGGTCGTCGTCAACGTACCGGACGCCCGGCAGATCGCGGTGATCGACGTTGCATCGGGACAGCAGACGGCGGTGGCGCCACCCGAGGGCGCGCGCTCGAACTTTCCCATGGCGGTCGATGAGGATCAGCACCGCGTTCTCGTGGTCTTCCGGCGTCCACCGCTGCTGTCGGCCTTCGGCAGCCAGGATGGCAGGCCGTTGTCGAGCGTGGAG
>DATFRA010000315.1:0-6463 GCA_035263705.1 Allostellaceae bacterium | reverse complement strand
ATCGCCGACATGGGTCCGATGCTCCCGATGCTGACGGAGATCGAGGACCCCGCGCAGCGTCAGAACATCGAGCGCGCCGCCCGCGTGCTTCGCGCCAAGGACGAGGCCTACGGCGACCGGAAGGCGGCCTAGGAGCGCGCCCATGAGCCCGATCATCGTGGTGATCGCCGCCGGCGAGATGGGGGCGGCGGTCGGCGGGAGGCTGCGCGAGAAGGGCGCGGAGGTCCGGACCTCGCTAGTGGGCCGGAGCGCCAAGACTGCCGAGCGCGCCCGGCGCCATGGACTCACCGTCTTCAACGACGATGCGGCGCTCGTTGAGGGTGCGGCGTTCGTGCTCTCGATCGTGCCGCCCGCCGAGGCGGTGCCGCTCGCGCGCCGATTGGCACCCATGCTCGCCGACAGCATGGCAAAGCCGGTCTATGTCGACTGCAACGCCGTGAGCCCGGTGACGGTCGCGGAGGTGGCGACGGCGATTTCGCGCACCGGCTGCCCCTTCGTCGATGCCGGCATCATCGGCGGACCGCCGCGGCCGGGCACGCCGGGACCCAAGTTCTATGCCTGCGGCCCCGCCGTGGAGCGCTTCGCCGCGCTCAGGGACTGCGGCCTCGACGTGCGCGCGGTCGAGGGCAAGATCGGCACCGCCTCCGCGCTCAAGATGGCCTACGGCTCGATCACCAAGGGCTTCACCGCGATCGGCGCCGCGGCGATGCTGAGCGCCACCACTGCGGGCGTTGCGGATGCGCTCAAGCGGGAGCTCGCCGACAGCCAGCCCGCGCTCAAGGCTTGGCTCGATCGCCAGATGCCCAACATGTATGCCAAGGCCTATCGCTGGGTCGCGGAGATGGAGGAAGTCTCGGCCTTCAACGGCAAGCCCTCACCCAGCGCGCAAATGTACGAGGGCGTAGCGCGCCTCTACGAGCAGCTCGCCCGCTCCCAAGCCGGCGACCGGAAGGAGATCGAGGCACTCGCCGCATTCCTGACGGACTAGCCGATACGGTTCTACACCGGGTTGCATTGAAAAGGCTGCTTCTCTCCCCCATATTATCGTGAGTCAATCCGCCTTTTCGGCCGGCCTTGGCGTCGTGCTCTCCTGGGCCGAACCGGACCCGTCAAAAATGTAGGTTGGCCCGCGACGCGTCCGCGACGCGGCGATTTCTCATGGAGGGACGGATGCCCATCGGTACGGTCAAATGGTTCAACCCGACAAAGGGTTACGGCTTCATTCAGCCCGAGGACGGCTCGAAGGATGTCTTCGTGCACATCTCCGCGGTCGAACGCTCCGGTATCGGCAATCTTCAAGAAGGCCAGAAAGTGAGCTTCGATATCGAGCGGGGCCAGCAAGGCAAGACGTCCGCCGTCAACCTGAAGTCGGCCTGATCGCGAGGGGGGCGATGCCGGCCCCGAGACTCCCCGTGAAAGGAGATCGAGTATGAAGAGCGCGGAGCGCGGCGATGCCCCGCGGCGCACGGCGCAGTCGATCGCGGACGCCCGCCAGAAACGCGACGACGACGTCAAGCGGCAGATCGAGAAGGAGCGCCAAACCCTCGAGGCGAAGGTGGCGCGCTTGCGCGCGCTGCGCTTGGCGAAGGAAGCGGCGGACGCCATCTCTGCGCGAGCGACTCCTACTCAAGCCAAGCCGCGGGATCGGCGCGTCCAAGGCTGACCCGCCCATGGGAACGGTCACGCTGCGGCTGGACGGCTCGGAGATCTTCAAGTGGTCCGGCGATGACCTCGGCATCCGAAAGCTTGAGATCGCCTTTGCCAGCGCCGCGAGGAGCCGTGGTGTAACGCCCGCCGTTCTCGCCTCCAGCATCGTGATGCAGCTGCCCAGCATGGGAATCGTCGAGGAAAAGCGAGACCAGACGCTGCAGCTAATGGGGATCATGTATTTCATCCTGTCGCGCGCGACGGAAGATCCCCGGCGTGGCGGGACGTACCGCGCATATGCCGGCGCATCCGACTTCGACTTTGACTTGCAGGTCCACGGGCGCGACGTGCGCGTCCACCTCGCGTCGGCCCGCTGGCCGAGTGCCTAGCCGCCCATGTCGACCGAGCCCGTATTGCCGTAAACGGCGACGCCTGGGCTCCCCATGGGGCCGTAGCCCTCGAAGGGCGGCAGCTTGTACTTGCGCCAGGTCTCGTACCACGCGATGTCGGCTTGAATGAGGAAGTCCAGCGGCACCGGCGGATTGTTCGAGAGCTGGGTACCCGGCTCGATGCACCAGGTGTCGAGGTGCGGAATCACGCCGTGGGACATCAGGAACTCGAAGCCCTCGCGCGCGGATTTGACGGCCGCGGACACGGTATCGAAGCCCCAGGGCTGCGCCATTTCCAGGCCTGAGACCATGTTCGGGCTGACCCGGCCTTCGCCCAGGATGTCGACGGCATCGACAAGCCGCCGGACCCAGAGGTCGTAGCCCACGAACTTCTCCTTGCCTGGACAGATCGCCTCGAAGAGGCGCCGGTCCCAGACTTCCAGGTTCGCGTTGTGACAGGTGATGCCGGCGTCCCGCATCTGCTTCAGCTTCTCGAGCGGTTGCGACTCCGTGATCATCACGATTGGCACGCGGTGGCCGATCCGCTCTCGGGTGGCCGCGACGTAGGGAATGTTGAAGTCGGCGGCATTATCCGGGCCGCCGCGCACTTTCCGGACGATCGAACCGCCGGTCATGATCACGGTGATCATGCGCTTCTTCGGGTCGGGCTCCCGCGCCATCGCCGCCAGCACGTCCACCACCTTGCCGCGGTCCTTGATTGCGTCCGCGGTCACGTGGTCACCACTCAAGCGACGGATCTCGCGGAGGTTGTAGTTGATGTCGCAGAACTTGCACTCCTCCTTGTCGCCCCAGTAGTGGCAGGCTCGGAAGGTCGTGATGAACGCGTAGGAGTCGTAGAGCAGCGGCACTACCTGCTCGTAGCGCAAGCCGTCGTCGAATGCGGTGCCGTAATACTGCGGCTTGGTGGGGAAGACGGCCTCGGCGACGGGCTCGTGGTTCTCGCACACCATCAGCCTTCCATCGACGACGCCGATGACGTAGGGCGAGCTGCGATTGAGCACGACCCTCACCCAGGTGCGCCGCAAACCGTAGGGGCCGTCGCGGAAGATCATGTCCTCCGGCGCGGCGGTGCTGACGCCCTCGCCCATTTCGTCGTGCCCGGAGATGTTGTAGGAGAAGAGGTAATAGGCTTGGCTCCGGCACCCCTTCGCGGCGGCGAGCGCCGCGGGCGTTAAGCGCACACCGAGCCGCAGCAGGTCCTCCTTGAGGATGACCTCCATGGGAACGTCGGGATATTTGGCCGCATAGGCCTCGACCGTCGGCGTCGCGGGGGTAGTCATGGCGTCCATGCCTTCGCTCCTGATACCAACGCAGGAAACGGCCTTAGGGTAGCCCTTTCCGCCCAACAGGAGATTGCGAAGTTGCTATATCTCTGAGCAAAATAGGCATACTATATCGCCATAACATGACTAGTTGGCATATGATGTCAAAAGCATCGCTCACCGCGGTCGACCGCAGGATCCTTAGAATCCTTCAGGACGACGGCAGGATCACGAATGCCGAGCTGGCCGAGCGGGTAGGACTGTCGCCGTCGCCTTGTCTACGCCGCGTTCGCCTCCTGGAAGAGGCGGGCGTCATTCGCTGCTACGTAACCCTTCTCGATCCCGACGCTCTCGGACTCGGCGTCGCTGCCTTCGTCGAAATCAGGCTCGGCCCGAAGAACACCGCGAGCGCCGCCGCCTTCGAGACCGCGATCAAGAAATACACGGAGATCATGGAGTGCCACATCATGACCGGAGAGTACGACTATCTGCTCCGGATCGTGGTGCCGGACATCCCGAGCCTACGCGCCTTCGTGATGAACCAGCTGCTCTCGGTGCCCGGCGTGGAGGCGACGCGGTCGAGTTTCTCCTTGGGCCAAGTCAAGTACACGACGGCCCTGCCGCTCGATATCGAAGAGCGGCCGCCTCCCCGGAAACGCAAGTAAGCCTGGGCCGCCCCGCACCTAAGCGACGGCCTCAGGTCGGCATAACGCGCTTCAGCAGCGCCACCGACCGGCGCACGCCTTCGAGCGGACTCATGGTCGTGTCCTCGTGCTCGATCGAGAGCACGTCGTCGTAGCCGACGGCGCGGAGGCCCTCACAGAATCTCCGCCACCAGCTTTCATCGTGGCCGAGGCCGAGGGTGACATAGTTCCAGGCCCGCTCGCGGGCGCGATCGCTGGTCTTGAACTCGATCCGGCCGTTGAGGCCGGCGATCGCGGGATCGATGCGGGTGTCCTTGGCGTGCACGTGATAGATTGCGCCGTCGAGCGCGGCAATCGCCTGCAGGGGATCGGCGCCCATCCACATGAGATGGCTCGGGTCGAAATTGACGCCGACGGTGTCGCCGACGGCATTCCGCAGGCGCTCGAACGTCTCGACGCTGTAGACGTTCTGGTGGCCGTGCAGCTCCAGGCAGAGCTTGTTGATGCCGAGGCCGTTGGCGTAGGCGACGAGGCCGCGCCAATAGGGGATCAGCACCTCATCCCACTGGTACTTGAGGATGGTCTGCATCTCCGCGGGCCAGCTGGTGGTGACCCAGTTGGCGTTGGCGTCGCCGGGGCCGCCGGGGCAGCCCGACATCATCACCACGCGATCGACGCCGAGGAGGCTCGCGACCTTGATGGTCTTCTCCGTCACCTCGCGATGCCGGCGGCCGTGCTTGCCGGGATGCACGGGATTGCCGGAGCAGTTGAGCGCGCTGAGCGCGATGCCGTGGTCGTCGAGCCGCGCGAGAAATTCGCGCCGCTCAGCCTCGCTCTCCAGCATCCGGTCGAGCCTCAGATGCGGCGCGCGGGACCAGTTGCCACCCGCAAACTCCAACCGCTCGATGCCGAGCTCGGCCGCGGTGCGCACGACCTCGTCGACGCTCAGGTCGGCGAGGCTATCAGTGATCATGCCGATCTTCATGGCGGGCCTCGCGAGATCAGAGGCCGGCGCGACGCGCGGCGCCGGAGAGATTGTCGTAGCCCATGCGGGCATAGGTGAGCGGATTGGCCTGCGCCGGGTCTTGCTCCGCCTCGACCACTAGCCAGCCCCTGTAGCGCGCGGCTTTCAAGACATCAAGCACGGCCGAGAAATCGACCGCGCCGTCGCCGGGCACGGTGAAGACGCCTTCCACGACGGCATCGAGGAAGCTCCGGTCGCGCTCTCGCATGGTCGTCAGCACGGCCGGGCGCACGTCCTTGCAATGCACATGATCGATGCGGGCGATGTGGCGCCTGGCGACCGCCGCAGGGTCGGCACCGGCATAGGCGAGGTGTCCGGTATCGAGCAGCAGCCCCACGCTCTCGCCGGTCGAGCGCATGAGCCGGTCGATCTCGGCCTCGGTCTCGACTACGGTGCCCATGTGATGGTGATAGGCCATTGGGACGCCGCGCTGCCGCAGATGATCGGCGACAGCGGTCAGCCGCTCCGCGAAGACCGGCCATTGCGCCTCGCTGATGTGCGGCCGGCGGCTCACTGGCGTGCTGCGCGCGCCTGCGACGCTGCCGGTGGTCTCAGCGAACACCATGACGCCGCAGCCCATGTCCGAGAGCAGACGCAGATGCGCCTCGACCGCGCGGATCTCCTCCGCCGCCGTGCGCTCCAGGAGCCGCCCGCTGTACCAGCCCGAGATCAGCGCAAGGCCATGGCGATCGAGGATCGGGCGCAGCGCGGCGCTCTCGCGCGGGAACTTGTTGCCGAGCTCGATGCCGGCGTAGCCGGCCTCACGCGCCTCGGCGAGGCACGTCTCCAGCGGCGTCTCGCCGCCGAGCTCCGGCAGGTCGTCGTTCGACCAGGTGATCGGGTTGATGCCGATGCGGACGGGCATGGACCTATCTTGGCAAATGCGCGCCGGCATCGCTATGGTCTCGCCGCCATGTATGCACTCTCGACGCGGCAGCGGTCGATCGTCGTCTTCGACTTGGGCGGCGTGCTCATCGATTGGAACCCGCGGCACCTCTATCGCAAGCTCATCGCCGACGAGGCCGCGATGGAGCACTTTCTCGGCACCGTCTGCACCCAGGCCTGGAACGAACGGCAGGATGCCGGCCGGACTTTCTCGGAGGCGGCAGCGCTGCTGCGCGCGCAGCATCCGCATCATGCCGAGCTGATCGACGCCTATGGCGCCCGCTTCGACGAGATGATGAAAGGACCGATCGAGGGAAGCGTGATCATCCTCGAGACGCTGCACCGTCATGGTGTGCCGCTTTTCGCGCTCAGCAATTGGTCGCGCGAGACGTTTCCGCTGGCGCAGCGCCGGTTTGAGTTCCTGAAGCTGTTCCGCGGCATGGTGATCTCGGGCGAGGTCGGCGTGATCAAGCCCGATCCCCGCATCTTCGAGCATCTGATGGAGCGCTTCGGCATCGCGCGCGGGGACGCCGTCTATGTCGACGACAACCCCAGGAACGCCGCGGCGGCGACGGCCTTGGGCTTGCACGG
>DATFRA010000314.1:0-35659 GCA_035263705.1 Allostellaceae bacterium | reverse complement strand
GGCATCAACGTCGTGGGTGCGATCAAGGTCGCGAAAGAACTGGGCCCCGGCCACACAATCGTGACCATCCTCGCGGACTACGGCACGCGCTACCAGTCGAAGCTGTTCAATCCGGAGTTCCTGCGCTCGAAGAATCTGCCGGTGCCTCACTGGCTCGACACGCAACCCCAGGAGAAACGCTGATGGCCGAGCTGCTGTTCCGCGACGACGCTTACCTCCGGAGCTGCGCGGCGACGGTAGTAGCGGTCGACGAGCGCGGCATCCGGCTCGACCGCACCGTGTTCTATCCTATGGGGGGCGGCCAGCCCGGCGACACCGGCGTACTCAGGCGCACGGACGGGAGCTCGGTCGCGATCACGGACGCACGCAAGGGCGACGGCCTCGATGACGTCCTGCACATTGCCGCACCAGGCAGCGCCATGCCGCCGGTCGGCGAGAAGGTCACGGCGGAGATCGACTGGGACCGACGCTATCGCCTGATGCGCATGCACACCTGCCTGCACCTGCTCTGCGCGGTGGTGCCGGGCGCCGTCACGGGTGGCCAGATCTCCGACGGGAAAGGCCGGCTCGATTTCGACGTGCCCGGGGAAGGGCTGGACAAGGCCGTGATCACCGAGAAGCTCAACGCGCTCATCGCCGCAAATCACGCGGTATCGCCGCGCTGGATCACCGACGAGGATTTGGCGGCGCAACCGGACCTCGTGCGCACCATGTCGGTGAAGCCGCCCATGGGCTACGGCAAAGTGCGGCTTCTCGACATCGCCGGCGTCGACCTACAGCCCTGCGGCGGCACGCACATCCGCCACACCGCGGAGATCGGCCGCGTCGAGGTCACCAAGATCGAGAACAAGGGCCGGCAGAACCGGCGCGTCAATCTGGCGTTCGCGAGCTGATGCCATGGCCTACGCCCATCCGGACTCCCTGGTCTCCACCGAGTGGCTCGCGGCGCATCTGAACGATCAAGCCGTCCGTGTCGTCGACGGCTCCTTCAAGATGCCGGGCGTCACCCCGACCGCCCAGGAGGACTACGCGAAGCGGCACATTCCCGCTGCGCCCTACTTTGATATCGACGAGATCGCAGACCACGCGATCCCCTTGCCGCACATGCTGCCGAGCGCCGAGGCCTTCGCGGCACACATGAGCCGGCTCGGCATCGGTGACGGGCATCGGGTCATCGCCTACGACGCCACCGGCTGGAGCATGGCCGCGTGCCGGGTCTGGTGGATGCTGCGCGTCTTCGGCCACGACGATGTCGCGGTCCTGGCCGGCGGCCTTGCCAAGTGGACCGCCGAGGGTCGGCCTGTAACTTCCGAGGTCCCGCGGCCCGTGCCGGCCAAATTCACGCCCCGCTTCAGGCCCGAGCTGGTGCGCGACAAGACGGCGGTGCGCCGGACGATCGGCACGCACCGCGAGCAGATCATCGACGCCCGCGCGCAAGGCCGCTTCGAGGGCACCATGCCGGAGCTGCGTCCGGGCCTGCGTAGCGGCCACATTCCCGGCAGCCGCAGCCTGCCCTATGACCAGCTGGTCGATCCCGCGACGAAGATTCCCCTACCCACCGACGCGCTGGAGCAGCGCTTTCGCGCCGCGGGCCTGCGGCCGGACCGGCCGATCATCGCGAGCTGCGGCTCCGGCGTCAGCGCGTGCGCGCTTGCCTTCGGGCTGCACCTGATCGGCTGGCCCGAGGCCGCGGTCTATGACGGCTCCTGGACAGAGTGGGGCGCACCCGGCGATACGCCGGTGGAGACCGGACCCGCCTCGTGAACACCGTCGGCCCGGCGAAGCTCGCCGACGTCGTTACCTATCTGGAGATGCTGGCAAAGCCCGCGCGGCCGCAGACGCCTGTGCCGGCGGCGAAGCTCGTGCTGCTGCGGGCGGAGCGCTGCACCGTCTCGTTCTATCGCTATCTCTACAATGTCGTGGGCGAGCCGTGGCTTTGGTACGAGCGACGGCTCTGGAGCGATGCGCGACTCGCCGAACTGCTGGCGCGTCCCGATGTCGAGATTTATGTCCTCTGTGCCTGGGGATCACCGGCCGGATATTTCGAGGTAGTGCGCGGCCCGGGCGACACCGAACTCGCTTATTTCGGCTTGGTGCCGGACTTCATCGGCCGCGGCTTCGGCGCCTGGTTCCTGAATTCGGCGATCGATACCGCCTGGCTCGGCGGGACGACGCGGGTCTGGGTGCACACCTGCACCTTCGATCATCCGCGCGCGCTCGGCCTCTACCAGCGCTGCGGCTTCAAGGTCTATCAAAGGCGCACCGTCACCTTCGACGATCCGCGCCTCGCCGGTGTCATCCCGAGGAGCCTCAAGCACCCGCTCCTGCCGCCGCTCGAGTGAGGGCGTGGCGCTCGCTCAGTGCGAGAGGATCTGGCTCAGGAAGAGCTTGGTCCGCTCGCTCTTTGGGTTGGCGAAGAATTCCTTGGGCGGCGCCACTTCGACGATCTGGCCGCGGTCCATGAAGATCATGGAGTCGGCGACCGTGCGCGCGAAACCCATCTCGTGCGTGACGCAGATCATCGTCATGCCCTCCTGGGCAAGGTTGATCATGACGTCCAGCACTTCTTTGATCATCTCGGGGTCGAGCGCCGAGGTGGGCTCGTCGAATAGCATCACCTCCGGCTTCATGCAGAGCGAGCGGGCGATCGCGACGCGCTGCTGCTGACCGCCCGAAAGCTGGCCCGGATACTTGCTCGCCTGCTCCGGGATCTTCACTCGCGCCAGGAGCTGCATGGCGAGCTCCTCCGCCTCCTTCTTGGGCATCTTGCGCACCCAGATCGGCGCCAAGGTGAGGTTCTGCAGCACCGTCAGGTGCGGAAACAGGTTGAACTGCTGGAACACCATGCCGACCTCGCGGCGGATCGCCTCGACGTGCTTCACGTCGCCGGTGAGTTCGATGCCATCGACGAAGATCTGGCCCTTCTGGTGTTCCTCGAGCCGGTTGATGCAGCGGATCATGGTGGATTTACCGGAGCCCGAGGGCCCACACACGACCACGCGCTCGCCCTTCCGCACCTCGATGTTGATGTCCTTGAGCACGTGGAAGTCGCCGTACCATTTGTTGACGTTGCGAAGCTCGATCATCGGCCGGCCGGCTGCTGGCGCCTTTGCGCTTTCCTGCACTGCCATGGCTTATCTCCTCCGTGGACCCGGCCGCGCGCGGCTCAGGCTGCGCTCCAGGCGTTGACTGTAGCGCGACATGTAGAAGCAGATCGCGAAAAACAGCACCGCCGCGAAACTGTAGCCTTCCCAATAGGCGCTGCGCCACTCCGGCGCGTTCATGGCGTTGTTGATGTCGCCCAAGACGTCGAAGATGCCGACGATGGTGATCAGCACCGTATCCTTGAAAGCGCTGATACTGGTGTTGACCAGCGACGGGATCGAGATGGTCAGCGCCTGCGGCAAGATCACGAGCCAGGTCTTCCGCCAGTAGCCGAGACCCAGCGCGTCTGCCGCCTCGTACTGGCCGCGTGGAATCACCTGAAGGCCGCCGCGGATCGCTTCCGCGAGATAGGCGCCGAAGAACAAGGTGAAAGCCACCTCCGCACGCCACAGCTTCGCGATCGTGACGCCCGTCGGCAGGAACAGCGGCACCATCACGGTCGCCATGAATAGCACCGTGATCAGCGGCACGCCGCGGATCAGCTCGATGTAGGCGATCGAGAGCCAGCGGATCGCCGGCATGCGCGAGCGGCGGCCGAGCGCCGCGAAGATCGCCACCGGGAACGCGAAGCCGCAGCCGCCGATGGTGAGTAGGAGGTTGAGCGGCACGCCGTTCCAGAGTTCGGTCTCGACGTATTCCATGCCGAGGAATCCGCCGAACATGAGCATGACCGACACCACCACGCCCGCCGCCCACATACCCAGCAGCGCCTTGCCGCCGAGCCGTGCGCGCGAGCTCACCAGCATTAGCGCGACGAAGATCACGATCACCAGGGCTGGCCGCCACCGTTCGGGCGCCGGGAAGCGCCCGAACAAAAGGAAATTCGCCCAGTCCGCAATGAAGGCCCAGCAGGCGCCACCCCGCGCCTTGCACGCGGTGTCGTTCGGCGCCGAGAAGGTCGCGTCCACGATCGCCCAATTGAATAGCGGGATCGCCAGGCGGACGATCACATAGGCGATGGCCAGTGTAAGCAGGCTATTGAAGATGCTGTTGAAGAGATTGGTGCGCACCCATTCCCAGGCCTTCTCGGCAAGGCCGCGCCGCGGCTCGAGCAGATCGGTGGCGGTGTCGTGCGTGATATCGGTCATGGCTCAGCGCTCCACCAGGGCCACGTACCGGTTGTAGAGGTTCATGGACGCCGAGATAAGGAGACTGATGGTGAGATAGACCGCCATCAGGATGGTGATCACCTCGACCGCCTGACCCGTCTGGTTCATCTCGGTATTGGCCACGGAGACGAAATCCGCGAAGCCGATCGCGACCGCGAGCGAGCTATTCTTGGTGAGGCTCAGATACTCGCTCGTCATCGGCGGAATGATCACGCGCACGGCCTGCGGCAGCACCACCAGGCGCAGCACATGGCCTTGCCTCAGGCCGAGCGCGCTCGCCGCCTCGGTCTGGCCCCAGCTCACGGCCTGGATGCCGCTGCGCACGATTTCGGCCACGAAGGCCGAGGTGTTCGCGATCAGCCCGAAGAGCAGCGCCGCGAACTCCGGCGAGATGATGGTGCCGCCGCGGAAGTTGAACCCGGCCAGCGCCGGCTTGTCCAAGTCGAGGGGTGCGCCCGCCGCGAAAAACACCGCGAGCGGGAACAACACGATCAACCCAAAGCCCGCCCAGATCGTGTGGAACTGCGCGCCGGTGCGCTCCTGTCGGTGCTTTGCCCAACGCGCCACCCCTAGGGTCGCGAGAACGCCGATCAGCAGCGCCGCCGACATCCACACATAGGCCTCGTGCCAGACCGGCACGGGGAAGGCCAGACCCCGATTTGACACGAACACGCTCGGGAAGATTTGCCAGGCCTGTCGCGGACCCGGTGCGCTGATGCGGATCAGATCCCACCACACGATGAGCTGCAGGAGCAGCGGCGTGTTCCGGAATATCTCGACGTACCAGAGCGTGACTTTCCGGAGGAGCCAATTGCCGGAAAGCCGCGCGATCCCCAACAGGACCCCGAAGATTGTCGTGAAAACGCAGCCGATCGCGGCGACCAGCAACGTATTGAGCAGGCCGACGACCAATGCGCGGCCATATGTGTCCGCGGGCGTATAGGAGACCAGCGTCGTGCTGATCTCGAAGCCGGCTTCCCGATTCAGGAATCCGAAGCCCGAGGCGATGCCTTGGCGCGCCATGTTGACGGCGGCGTTGTGCCAGAAATAGCCGATGAGGCCCGCCGCCACGGCGACTCCCAGGACCTGACTGGCCCAGAAGCGGAACCGCTCTTCGCGCCACCACACGCCGCGCGTCGCGGCAGCACCCAGCGAGCCTCGCGCATCAACAGCCACGGCGTGCTCCCGATGACCTATGGCGGAAGGACGGTCGCATCGCGGACGTGGGACCGTCCCGGCGCTCGCCGGGACGGTCCCACCGGGCTCAGCGGATCGGCATCGCGTACATCAAACCCTCGTTGCTCCAGAGGGCGTTGATGCCGCGATCGAGCTTCAGCGGCGAGCCTCTACCGACGTTGCGGTCGAAGATCTCGCCGTAGTTGCCGACCTGCTTGATGGCGTTATAGGCCCACTTCTCGTCGAGGTGCAGCGACTTGCCCATGCCGGGTGTGGCGCCCAGCATGCGCTTCACCTCGGGGTCGTCGCTCGTCAGCATCTGGTCGACGTTCTTGGAGGTGACGCCCTTCTCCTC
Organism: Allostellaceae bacterium; assembly: GCA_035263705.1. Taxonomy (GTDB): domain Bacteria; phylum Pseudomonadota; class Alphaproteobacteria; order ATCC43930; family CGMCC-115725; genus DASZHJ01. The sequence continues at coordinate 29,854 of DATFRA010000314.1, read as the reverse complement.
GGCGTCGATGAGCGCGTAAACCACCCATTTGACGATGTGGAGCCATTCGTCGTCGCCGGTACGCACCACCGGCGCCAACGGCTCCTTGGAGATGACCTCGGGCAGGATGACGTAGTCATCAGGGCTGGGCGCTTTCGAGACGCGGGTTGCGGCGAGGCCTGAGCGGTCGGTCGTGTAAGCGTCGCAGCGGCCCGAGAAGAACGCGTTCTCCACCTCGTCCAGCTTCTCGATCACCAGCGGCTTGAATTCGAGCTTGTTGGTCCGGAAATAGTCCGCGAGGTTGAGCTCCGTGGTGGTACCCGGTTGCACGCAGACCGTAGCGCCGGCGAGGTCCTTGGCGGTCTTCACGCCGAGCTTCTTGGCCACCATGAAGCCCTGGCCGTCATAGTAGGTGACCGGCGCGAAGTTGAACCCGAGGTCGGCCTCGCGTGCCAGCGTCTCCGTAGTGTTGCGCGTCAGGATGTCGATCTCGCCCGACTGCAAGGCGGTGAAGCGCTGCTGGGCCGAGGTCGGCACGAACTTCGCCTTCTTGGCGTCGCCCAGCACGGCGGCGGCGATCGCGCGGCAGGTGTCGACGTCGAGGCCGGTGTAGTTGCCCTGCTGGTCCGCCATCGAGAAGCCCGCAAGCCCCGTCGAGACGCCGCAAGTGACCACGCCCGCCGCCTTTATCTTGTCGATCGTTGGGCCCGCAAGGGCCGGCGCCGCGCCGAGCACGACCGCAAGCGCCGCGCCCAGCAGATTGAGAGACTTCATTACATGACCTCCGTTTGAATTGAGCAAACCCCCGTCTCCCGGAGCCGCGTGCCTTCCCCTGCACTGCGGTCCGATATTTGCGGGACGCTAACACGCCACCGGATCGAGCCGCAATGCCGGCGCCCCTGCCCGACGGCTGGACCCGCTCGGCACGTTCGGGCTTTGCGCCCGCGCGTCTGCGCGGCAAGATGCGGACTCCTCCCCAAGCCCACCGACGGACAATCATGGCGACCAATTCCAAAAGACCGGACACGCTTCTCACGCATGCGGGCACCGATCCGCACGCGAACTTCGGCGTGGTGAACCCGCCCGTTTACCACGCCTCGACCATCCTGCATCCGACGGTCGCGCATCTAGAGGAGTCTCAGCAGCGCCGTTTCCAGAAGGGCGTAGTAAGCTACGGGCGCTACGGCACGCCCACGACCTTCGCGCTCGAGGACGCGGTGGCGGCGCTGGAGAGCGGCGAGCGGGCGATTGCCTATTGCTCCGGCGCCGCGGCCTGCTACGCGGCGATCCTCGGCTTCGTGAAGATGGGCGACCACGTGCTCATGGTGGACACCGTCTACGGACCCGTGCGCGCGTTCTGCGGCGGCTTCCTGAAGCGCTTCGGCGTCGAGACAACATTCTACGACCCCATGATCGGCGCGGGCATCGCCTCGCTCCTGCGAGACAATACCAAGGTGATCTACCTCGAGAGTCCCGGCTCCATCACCTTTGAGGTGCAAGATGTGCCGGCAATCGTCGCCGTCGCGAAGTCGCGAGGCATCGCCACCATGCTCGACAACACCTGGGCGTCGCCGCTCTTCTATCAGCCGCTCAAGTTCGGGGTGGACGTATCCATCATCGCCGGTACGAAATACATCGTCGGGCACTCCGACGTCATGATGGGCTTCACCGTGTGCACGGAGGCGAGTTTTCCGAAAGTCCGCCAAACTGCAGCCGAGCTCGGCTATCACGCCGCCCCCGACGACGTCTATCTGGCGCTTCGCGGCCTGCGCACCGCGGGCGTCCGGATGCGCCATCAGGAGAGCCAAGCTCTGGCACTCGCGCGCTGGCTTGAGAAGCGGCCAGAGGTCGAGCGCGTGCTCCACCCGGCGCTCCCTGGCCATCCCGGGCACGAGTTCTGGTGCCGCGACTTCACGGGCTCGTCCGGCCTGTTCGGGGTCGTGCTGCGCAAGGACATCCCGGTCCCCGCCGTGAACGCCATGCTGGATGGCATGGAGCTCTTCGGCATGGGCGCGAGCTGGGGCGGCTACGAGAGCCTGATCCTGCCGACCCACCCGGAGCGCATGCGCACCGCCAAGGCATGGGAGAGCGGCCCCACGCTCCGCATCCACGCCGGTCTCGAGGATCTCGGCGACCTCATCGACGACCTCGAGCGCGGCTTCGCGCGGCTGAATGCCGCCCGCTGACCCCGGGTGCAATGTCGCTCACGCCCTTCGAACTCGCCGCGCTCGAACTCAGCCTGCGCGTCGGCATCGCGAGCACGCTCTGCAGCCTACCCTTCGGCCTTGCCGCAGGCTGGCTGCTGGCACGCTGCCGGTTTCCCGGCAAGACGGTGCTGGACGGCATCATCCACCTGCCCTTGGTACTGCCGCCGGTCGTGGTCGGCTATGCACTGCTGAGCCTGTTCGGCCGGAACGGCACGCTGGGGTCCTGGCTTCACGCCCTCGGCATCGAGGTCGCCTTCAACTGGAAGGGGGCAGCGCTCGCCTCCGCCGTCATGGCGTTTCCTCTGCTGGTGCGCGCGATCCGGCTCTCTCTCGAGGCCGTTGACCGCCGGCTCGAAGCCGCGGCGCTCACCCTCGGTGCCAGCCGCGCCCGCGTATTCTTCACGATCAGCTTGCCGCTGACCGCGCCCGGCCTGCTCGCCGGCGCCATCCTCACTTTCGCTCGGAGCATCGGCGAGTTCGGCGCCACCATCACTTTCGTTTCCAACATCCCGGGGCTGACGCAGACATTGCCGCTTGCCTTCTTCAGCCTCGTTCAACAACCGGGCGGCGAAGCCGCCGCGTTGCGTCTCACGGCCCTCTCGATCGCGGTCTCGCTTGCTGCGCTCCTTGCCTCCGAACTCCTGGCGCGCCGGCTCGCCGCGCGGCTGGGCAGCCCTGCATGATCGAGGTCGATGTCGGAAAGCGGCTTGGCGAGTTCGAACTCGCCGCGCAATTTACGGCACCTGCGACAGGGATTACCGCCCTCTTCGGCCGCTCCGGGGCCGGCAAGACCACGCTGGTCAATGCCGTTGCCGGGCTGATCCGGCCCGACCGCGGCCGGATCGCCATCGAGGGCGAAGTGCTGTTCTCAGCAGCCGACGGCATCGATTGCCGACCGCAGCGGCGGCGCCTCGGCTATGTGTTTCAGGACAGCCGGTTGTTTCCGCACTACAGCGTGCGCGGCAATCTCGGCTACGGCATGCCGCCCGGAGCGCCGCGCGACCCCACGCTCTCTTTCGACACCGTGGTGGAGCTGCTGCGCCTGGCACCGTTGCTGCGCCGGAGGCCCCACCATCTCTCCGGCGGCGAAAAGCAGCGCGTCGCCATCGGCCGCGCCCTGCTGGCCGACCCGCGGCTCCTGCTGATGGACGAGCCCCTCGCCTCCCTTGACCTCGCGCACCGCGCGGAGATCCTGCCCTTCATCGAGGAGCTGCGGGATCGCCTGCGCATCCCTATCGTCTATGTAAGCCATGCCATGGAGGAAGTGGTGCGGCTCGCTGACACGCTGGTGTTGATGTCCGAGGGCCGCGTCGCCGCCGTGGGCACCGTCGAGGATCTCACCAGCCAGCTCGATCTGCGTCCGCTCACTGGGCGCTTCGACGCCGGTGCGGTGATCCGCGCGAGCGTTGCCGGCAATGATCTGGTCTTCGGCCTGACGGAACTCGCCTTCCCCGGTGGCCGATTGCGGGTGCCGCACCTGGGCCTGCCCCTGGGCACGCCCGTGCGCGCCCGCATCCGTGCCCGCGACGTGGCGCTAGCACTCGAGCGGCCGCAGGGCCTCTCCATCCTCAACGTGTTTGCGGGCCGCGTCGTCGAGGTCGCCACCGATCAGGGTCCGATGGTCGACGTGCGCCTCGACATCGGCAAGTCCGACCGTCCGGTGGCGCTCTGGGCGCGCGTTACGCGCCGCTCCGCCTACGACCTCCGCCTCGAGGTCGGCAAGTCGATCCACGCGCTGGTCAAATCGGTCGCCCTCGACCGCCAGAGCTTCAGCCCCTATAGCCGGCGCGGAACGGTCGAGGAATAGAGCGCGGCCATTGAGGTGCCAATGGTATTCGTCGCCAGAGCGATCTCCGTGGTTGTCGGCAGCGCGGCCTATTTCGGCCTGGCAATCCTCGGCTGGCGCGAGCCCGCGGCCCTCTTCTCCCATCCGGCGCTCGTGATCCTCGCCGTCGCGCTCGCCGCGATGGCGGTCGCAGCGGTGTTCGCCGGCGGCAACCTCAGCCCGGGCGTGCGAGAGGATCGCGCCAATCGTTGGGTGATCACCGCCTTCGCGCTGCTCGGCCTCCTCGGCGGCTTTCTCCCGGCCTATACGGATCGGCTGGAATTCTTGACCGTCGACGGCGAAGCTACCCGATGGGTCGGCGTCGTGGTGTTCGCGATCGGTGGCACGCTGCGCATCTGGCCAGTATTCGTGCTCGGGAACCGTTTCAGCGGCTTGGTCGCGATCCAGCCCGGCCATACGCTCGTCACCAACGGCATCTATTCCGTCATTCGCCATCCCAGCTATCTCGGCTTGCTCACGAACTCGTTGGGTTGGAGCCTCGCGTTCCGCTCGGGGGTCGGCGTGATGATCACGGTGCTGTTGCTGGTGCCGCTGCTCGCGCGGATCCACGCCGAAGAGGCGCTGTTGAGCTCGCAGTTCGGCGCGGCGTATCAAGCCTATCGCGCGCGCACCGCACGCCTCATTCCCGGTCTCTACTGACCTCAGTCCACGATGAAGACACGCGCACCCGCCTCGCTCCGCACGCGATGGGCCGGACCTTCGGCGTCTGCCACGTGCCAACTCATGCCGGCGCTGAGCAAGCACGCGGGCGTGCCGTCTTCATGCTCGATCGCCAGCGCGCCGCTGATCACATAGATGATGTGCCCCTTCGAGCACCAGTGATCCGCGAGATAGCCGGCGCCGTACTCGACGACTCTGAGCCGCACCGCTCCGACTTGTTGCGCCCGGACTTGTGCCGCCTCGGAGGTGCCTGCGATCGTCGTGGCGAGAATCCGCGACCAGTCGGTCATGGCCTCGCCCATCTGCGTCAGCTTCATGGCCTGCTTACGACCCCAGCACAATCGTCACCGAGACGCGAGCGGCGAGCACGGCGCTGCGCGTCGTCACACGTGGTCGGGCGAGGTTCAATCATCGGCGGCGAACGTTTATCACTTGATCAAGAGACTGCGGCATATCGTCTTTTTAACTGTCCGGCGCCGTTAAATTCGCTTTCTCAACCGCGCCGTGCACACTATAGTGGGGACGAACAGAATCCGCTGCTCATTTATTTGCGACCAGGGAGAATATAAATGCAAGCACGCACCACACCGCAAGAGAGGGCTCGTCCCGGACGTCGCCGGCGCACGGTAAAGGAACATGGGCCCGATCCCGCGGATGTTCATGTGGGTTCTCGCCTCCGGCTGGCGCGCGGCCTCCTTGGCTTGAGCCAAGTTCAGGTGGCGCAGTCGCTTGGCGTGTCGTTCCAGGCCGTACAGAAGTACGAGCGCGGCGAGATCCGCGTTAGCGCAAGCCGGCTGCTGCAGGCCTCGCGCCTGCTGGGCCAACCTCTCGAGTTCTTCTTCGAAGGCCTGGATTCACCGTCCTCGAGCGACGGCGACAAGGGTGACTTCGTCCGCGCGGAGCTCGAACTGCTCCGGGCGTTCCGTGCGCTACCGAACGACGAACTGCAGCGCCAGATCCTGCGGTTGGTGCGTAGCATGGGGCGCGCATTACCGGCTGCGTAGACCGGGTCGGCGGCGCTGCCGCAAGACTGCGCCGCTGCTTTTCTCCAATACTGCCTCTTGACGGTTGCGCTCGCCGGGGTGGATCGGCATGCGGTTAAACTATGCGCGCCCGCGTCTTCCCATGCGTCGGCGCCCGTCTCATGATCGCGGCCTCAAAACGGGGGCGCATGCGCATGGACTATTCGCCGAGCGAAGATCCCAGCCCAATCCCGGATTTCTACGGGTCGTTCGCGCCGCCAGCGCCACCGACCGAGCCTATTGACGGCAGCCGCCACACCCCCGTCGCCATTATAGGCGCGGGCTTCACCGGCCTCTCGACGGCGCTGCATCTGGCGGAACTTGGCGTCGCGCCGCTCGTCCTCGAGGCGAAGGAGATCGGCTGGGGCGCCTCCGGCCGCAACTTCGGCCAGGTGGTGCCGTACTTCAAGCACGACCAGGGCCATGTCCTCCAACACTTCGGTCCGGAGCAAGGCGAGCGCCTGATCGCCGCAGCCGGTAGCGCGCCGGACCTGGTCTTCGGATTGATCGAACGCCACGGCATCGCCTGTACGCCGGTGCGCAATGGGCTCATCTTTGCCGCGCACGCGCGGGCGGCGAGAGAGAGTCTCGCGGAGCGCACCGCCTTCTGGCAGAGCCGCGGCGCGCCTGTGGAGATGCATGGCGGGCCCGATGCCCACGCCTTCATCGGCAGCAGCTTCTATGCCGCCTGCTCCGTCGATCGCCGGGGCGGAACGATCAACCCGCTCGCCTATGTGCGCGGCCTTGCGTCGGCGGCGCTCAAGGCAGGTGCCCGAATCTCGACCGGAACGCCGGTCGGCTCGCTCACGCGCGTGGGCAGCGAGTGGCGCCTCGACACGCCGCGCGGCGGGGTCATTGCCGACACCGTGGTGCTCGCCACCAACGCCTATACCGAGAGCCAACTCTGGCCGGGTTTGCGGCAGAGCATCATCCCCATGCGTTCATATCAGCTGGTGAGCCATCCGCTCGGCGAGAATGTCCGACGCAGCATCCTGCCGCGTTATCAGCCGCTCACGGATACGCGACCCCTCTACTCCGGCGTACGGCTGCACCCGGACGGGCGGTTGCAGGCGAGCGCAGACGGCCCTGCCTTCTACGGCAGCGGCGCCGCGTTCGTCGCGAAGCTCAATCGTCGCATCGGGAGGCTCTTTCCGCAGATCGACGCGCTCGAGTGGCAGTATCGCTGGACCGGTTGGGTCGCGATGACGCTCGACCGTTATCCCCACCTGCACGCGCTGGCGCCGGGCCTGTGGGCCGGGCTCGGATATAGCGGGCGCGGCATCGGGCTTGCGACGCTGATGGGGCGCGAGATTGCCGGCCGCATCGCCGGCGTCGCCGAGCGGGATCTCATGATCCCCGTGACACCCTTGAAGCCAAGTTGGGTCACCCGCGCCGCCAGACCGCTGGTGAACTCCCTCCTGACCTATTACCGAATGCAGGACGCGGTCGCCGACCTGAGTAGCCGCGCCACGTCCTCAGTTTGACACGGCGCTCGCTGGCGTGGACGTACTCTGCTCCAGTCGCCGCAACCGCGCCAGGACGCCCATCAGGTGACGCGCGAGGATCACGACCAGCTTAAGACTGAACACCAGACGCCAGGATATCGACAATCCCAGGGCGTTGAGCGAGCCGACCGCGAACGCCCGCATCATCCGTGCGAACCCGTCGGCGGTCGCCTCGAAGCGGCCATTCACGGTCAGCGTGTCGAAACCGAACTCGTGTTTGAAGATGAATAGCAGCGACGAGGAGTGCGTCGCCTGAAAGAGCACCGTGACCTTGTCCCCGTGGATCTTCGCGACGCGCATCAGGGACGCCGGTGAAAAGCGGTCGGGGTGCTCGTGGGAGATCCAGATATAGGAAACGCCCGCCATGATCTCGTCGAAACCCATCGGCGTTGGGATCAGGAGATCCCAGCCCACATTGAAGGCAGGGCCTTCCGTCCAAGGGTCGAACAAGAGCCCGAGCCCATCGGCTTCGACCTTGCACCATGCGTGGTTGATCAGGGTCAGGCGCATGGGAATTCGGCCGCCATGTTAGTCCAAACCCAAGGGCGCCGCGGCACTGCCGCGACGGGGGTCAGCGAGCACGAATTCCTTGCCATAACTGGAGCAGATGACCATCTTAGCTGCGTCGACCCCTACGCCCCGGCTTGCTCTCCAGCCTTCAGAGCCAGTACTGGGCGTGGCTTCCGTGTCTACCGGAGTTTGGACCCGAAGCGTGTCGGACGCTCGCCCGTGGTCCACCCGGCAGGCGGGGCGGAAGAGCGGCGATACGGACGCCAATGGAGAAGCGATTGACGAAGGAAGATCTGATCGAGTTTGAGGGAACCGTCCTGGAGATGCTGCCGGACTCGCGGTTCCGGGTGCGGCTCGATAACGGTCACGAGACCCTGGCCTACACCTCCGGCAAAATGAAGAAGAACCGGATTCGCGTGCTGGCGGGTGACCGCGTCACGGTCGAAATGACCCCTTACGACCTCACGAAGGGCCGGCTGAGCTTCCGTCATAAGGACGAGCGCCGCCCCGTCGCCGCTCCGCCCCGAAGAGGACCGGGCGCCCGGCGCTGAGTGTGCTGATTGCAGCGGCCGTTGCCGGGCGTGGGTGGCCTCACCAGGCGAAGGATTTCTAGAGGGTATCCGTGCAGATTACGACAGACCGGCCCGCAAATGGCGAGCAGCGCTATTCCGCAGAGCGCCAGCTTTGGTGCGCCGTGCTCGACCGGGCGATGCAGGACGCCATGGACCGGATTGCGACCGTATCGGGCGCGCATGAGCGGCAGAAGCTCCGCGAGGAGGCTCGAGAATGGTTTTTCAGGAATGGCGACGATTTCCGCTCGGCATGCGAGTCGGCGGGCTACGATCCCGATTATCTTCGCTCGCGAGTCCTCTCGATGATCGACCCGGGCATGTGACGCCGTCGAGCCCACTGCGACCGCGCTGAACGGCCCCGGGCGACTAGACTAGGAGCGGCCGTTCTTTCGGTTACCGGTCGCTGTTTTCGGAGTGGACGATCGCCGAGCGGCGCAAGGCCGCGACCGTGGTGGTACCGCCAGTCCCCGTGCCGTTTTGCAGCACGAAATCGATGGGCGTGCCGTCCTCGACAGTGCGGAATTTGATCGGCACGTCGCGACTGTCGAGCCAGACTTCCTGCTGCTTGTCGCCGCTCACGACGAAATGCCGCGCGGAGACCGGTCCGCCGTTCACGCTTATGACGTCGTAGTCGCCGCCCGAGACTTGCACATGGACGATCCTCCCCGTGCTGGTGGCCACCACCACCTCCTCGCCCGTGCGCTTTACCAGCCACGGATCCGACGGCGAGATGCTTCCGGGCGCGGAGAAGCTTCCGATCGTGCAGTTGATCTGGAATTGGTCGCCGCGCGCCTCGCCATGCACCTCGAGGTGCCGGCCATCCTTGTTGGTGACGCTTTGCAGCGATATCAGGCGATCGCCGCGCAAGATTTCGGTCGTATCGGATTCCTCGCGATAGGCGACGACACCGAGAAGCGTCACCGCCACCCTCAGGTGTGCCTCGATGCGCGTCGCCTCGGCGCTGCGGTCGATCGTGTCCGTGAACGTGCCGATTTCACCATAGATCGGATGCACGACGGAATAGGTGTAGATCTGCTGTCCCGCCCACGCCGGAGCACCTCCGGCTATCAGGCTCAGACCCATCGCGCCCGCAACCGTCCTGGCTCGCGTCATGGGACGTCCCCTCTCGTCGCCTCGGCTCGCTGGAGTAGGGTTATTCGAGGCCGCCCAAAAGTCAAGCGAACAAGCGGTTTCGGCGTCCACAACCCATTGAAAACGCTGCAAACGCGCAGGGGACCAATTGGTGGGAACGCAACGGTTGCGGGAGCGTTGATCCGCGAAGCCGCGAGTTCAGAGAAGGCAACCCGTCGGGTCGCGCGATCAGGAGATGCCGTCTGTCTGGACGTGTGCCTTCAGCAAGAGCGGGTGATCGACCGGACGCGTCAGATCGTATCGAGCGATCCCTACGACCACCGCCACAGCGGTGATGGCAGCGATCAGACCGCACGACAGTGCGTTCGATCCGGTGTTCACGGGGATGAAATGGCGAGGCAGCGGGCGCATGGACGTGGCCTCCTCGAGAGGAGAGGGCGTTCTACGCCGGCACCGCCTAAGCGGGCGTTAAGTTTCGGGACAATCTGTCGAGAATGCGAGCCGATCGCGGCGCGCGCGTTACCGGTCAATCCTGCTCGAGCACTTGCCGCAACCCTTCCCGGTCGACCAGCGTAATCGCCCCGTCGACGACCCGGATCATGCCGTCGCGTTGCCAGCGAGCAAGCTGCTTGTTGACGCTCTCGCGCGTGGTCCCCAACGCCTTCGCCAGCTCGCCCTGGCTCAGCTTCGTCTCGATCTGCAGGCCTCGCTCCGTCTGACGCCCGTGCGTTCGCGCGAGGCTGAGCAGTTTCTTGGCCAGGCGCGCCGGGAGGTCGAGGAGCGCCAAGTCCTCCACTTGCTCCGTCGTGCGGCGAAGCTTGGCGCAGAGCGCGATCAGCAGCTTCGTCGCGACCGGCGGGTGCCGCTCTAGGAACGGCAGGAAATTGCGCCGTTCGATCACCAGCACCTCGGTATCGACCGTGGCGGTCGCGTCGGCTGAGCGCTCACCGCCGTCGAGCAACGCGACCTCGCCGAAAATGTCGCCGGGCCCCAGCATGTTGAAGATGACCTCGCGGCCGTCGGCGCCGGGTCCGGAGATCCGGATTTCCCCCTTGATCACGGCCATCATCCCTGTGCCCGGCGATCCCTTCAGCAGGACCGTCTCGTGGGCGCGAAACCGCTCGACCCGGGCGTAGGTCAGGAGCTCGTCGAGCTCCGCGGGGGTGAACTCGCGAAACAGGAAATGCTCCCGCAGGAGGTTCCGTTTCAGATCGAGGCCAACAGTTGGCATGCCCGGCACCAGCGGTTCGTGCTGGTGCCAAGTTAACCCGGGGGCCCGCGAGCACGCCAAGCCTAATTCGGTATGTCCCGGAGAACGCATCGGGCCACTCACGACAGGAGTGCGATCAGCGAGACACAGACGAAAGCGATCAGCCACGCGCTCACGACCTGGACCGCCGTTGCGATGGATTGCGGGTCGATCTGCTCTCGATCGCTCTGCAAATCATGTGCGGGGCTCATGGTTGGCTCCCTGCTCATGGCGACATCGCACAATAGACGGGTGCCGGTCACGGCTCCTGTGAGGTAGCTCACAGGCACAGCAAAAACGCCAACACGGATCAATCAATGAAAAATCAGTTTCCTCCAGGAAAATCCGGCTACGCGATCACGCCGATGCTTTTCGGCAATTTTAATTCTTTCGGTCCTTCACGACTCGATGGCCGCGTCGGTAGGATCGATACTTGACACGAGTCGAGAGCACCTTTGGGAACCCTCGCAGCCAAGATCCAGCTGCTGATCGACAGCACCAGCGTCGCGCCGCAGGCCGCCAGACCAGGAAGCTTCTGGACGGTCGCGGAGCGCGCTAGCGGCACGGAGGTTGCGAACGCGCCGATCCCCCCAGCCGTTGCGCTCAAGTCCCCGCAGTCGGTTTTGCGAGCACGCTGACCGACCGATCGCAGGCGCAACTCTGCACCGACAGATTTCAATGCTGGCATGGTGGCGCGCCCTGCGGGACTCGAACCCACGACCTGCCGCTTAGAAGGCGGCTGCTCTATCCATCTGAGCTAAGGGCGCTCCGGGATCCTCGGGCGGCATTCTAGCAGTGCCGGCCGATGCCGGCATCGGCCGCCGTCAGGTCGGGCGGTCGTATCTGAAATTGTCGGCGTAGCTCTTGGGCCGGATGGTGCGCGCCTTGGGCGCGATCACCACGTAGTCGAGGCCGCGCCTCTTCGCGAAGGCCACCGCCGCCTCCAGCGTATCGAACCGGAGGTACACTTCATTGAGGGTGTCGTTGGCGCTCGCCCAGCCCATGAGCGGATCGGGCTCGCGCGGGGTCGCGGGCTCGTACTCGAGCACCCAGGCCCGGGTCTTGGCGGTACCCGACTGCATCGCCGTCTTGGCGGGCTGGTAGATGCGAACGCGCGCCATCGAGACTCCCTTGCGGCTCTTCCGCTCGCCTCACGCCGTGGTCGGGGCGACTGGATTCGAACCAGCGGCATCCAGCTCCCAAAGCTGGCGCTCTACCAGGCTGAGCTACGCCCCGTCTCCTCTGGATTGCGCCCGGTTGTATCGGGCTTCCCTTGGGCACGCAACCCCGGCGGCCGGATCAGTTCAGCGCGTTCCCGAACGCGGCGTAGTGCACGGTATCGCCGATCCGGATGCCGAGCCGCGCGACAGTGCCGGCGTTTACCTCGATCACCGCTTTCGCCGGCACCTTCGATTCGATGGTGTCGAGGGACATCGGTACCGCGCGCTCGTGGAAATCCACGACCCTGCCGTCCCTGGCGACGAAGATCATGTCGAGGGGGATGAAGGTATTCTTCATCCACATGGCGATCGGCTGGGGATCGCCGTAGTCGAACAGCATGCCGGCGTCCGCCGCCAGCGTCCGCCGATACATCAGGCCCTGGGCCATTTGCGGCGGCGTCAGCGCGAGCTCGATATCGAAGCGGAAGTTGCCCTTGGCGGTCTCGATCACCAACTTTGACTTGGCGAACGTCGCCAGCTGGGCACGCGCCGGGCCCGAAAACAGTAAGAAACCGACACCGACCAGCACCACACGCCGTGTGATCCGCCGCACCTTAACCGTCATGCCTGATGCCGCTCCAAAGCCTGAAACTGAACGGGCGCTTGTAGCGTGCGGAGCGCAGCCGCGGCAACCACTGGAATCTCGGGGCGAACAGGGCCATCGCGGGGCAGATCGGCAAGTGTCGTGAACCAGCGTTCGGGCGGATTGCGCGCGAGGCTGTGGCGCCACGTCACGCCGCGCAGAAGCCGTTCCGCCCCCTCCGGCAGCCGCTCGGGGATCTCGATCCCCGAAAGCGTCGCCCAGATCCCCGCCCAGCACCGCGCCACGCCCCAAGGATTGTATCCGCCGCCGCCTAGCACCAGTGTCCGCGGCGCTAGCCCGCGCAGGCGATCGACCGCCCGCCAGAGCGCGCGGTTCGAGAGACCGAGCCTGGTCATGGGATCGTGGGCGAGGGCATCGGCGCCGGACTGGATCACCACCGCCTCAGGCGCGAAGCGCTGCGCCAGCGGCAACACCACCTCGTCCAACAAGAACGCGAGCTCGCTGTCGTTGAAATCCAACGGAACCGGCAGATTGCGCCAGCTCGGGCCCTGATCCTCGACCGTGCCCGTGTGTGGCCAGCGACCGCGCTCGTGGATCGAGATCGTGAGCGCGCGCGGCTCGTCGCGAAACGCGTCCTCCACGCCGTCGCCGTGATGCGCGTCGAGGTCCACATAGAGCACGCGCGCCACGCCGCGATCGAGGAGCCGCAGGATGCCCAGCACGACGTCGTTGAAGTAGCAGAATCCCGCAGCGCGATCGCGCCGGCCGTGATGGGTCCCGCCGGCAGGGCTGTGGATGATGGCGGGCGCTTGGGACCCGCTCAGCAGCAGCTCGACGGCGGCGAGGGTCGCGCCGCAGGCAATGGCGGGCCGCGAGAATACCTCGGGATAGACGGGATTGCCGTTGCGCCCGATGTGATGGCGCTCGCTTACGTCGGGATCGACGCGCCGCTCCCGCTCCGCGCACTGGACCGCGGCGATGTAGCCGGGATCGTGGAAACGCGCGAGTTCCGCCGGTGTCGCCGGCGTCGCCTCGATGTAGGCGCCCTCCGGCAGCCAGCCGAGCGTGCGGACGAGGTCGAGCATGAGCGACACCCGCGGGATCGCCAGCGGATGCCGTCCCCCGTAGCTGGAGCGGCGATAGATCTCGCTGCCGATGAGGCGCGACGGTCCGGGCATGGCCCGCAGCCTGCCCAGCAGGCGCATAGCGGTCAACCGCCCGGGCCGGTTCCCAAGGGGCGGCGCGTTCTGCTAGTGCTGATGTACCGATCCTTCCATGGCGGGGCTCCTCATGAGCGAGACCGAGAAACGCTGGCATCCCGCGACCGCGGCGGCCCACGCCTTTGACTGGGAGGACGAAGCGACGAGGTCGCTGATCCCGCCGATCCACCTCACCAGCACCTACCTCCGCGATCCCGACAACCAGTACCGCACCGGCCGCAGCTACGGCCGGCCGCACAACCCCACTCACGAGGTGCCGGAGCGGCTGTTGAGCCATCTCGAGGGCGGTGCCGCGGCGATGCTGTTCTCCTCGGGCATGGCGGCGGCCACAACGGTGTTCCTGGCCTTGCGGCCGGGCGATCACGTGGTGGCGCCCAAGGTCATGTATTGGGGCCTACGCCACTGGCTCACGGGCTTCGCCAGCGAATGGGGACTTCAAGTGGAGCTGGTGGACGCCGGCGACCTTGCCGCCATCAAATCCGTGCTCCGGCCGGGCAAGACCAAGCTGCTCTGGCTCGAGAGCCCCGCCAACCCGACCTGGGTGATGACCGACATCGCGGCCGCCGCGGAGCTCGGCCACAAGGCCGGCGCCCGCGTGGCGATCGACAGCACCGTCGCGGCCGCCATGCTTACCAACCCGATCAAGCTCGGCTGCGACCTCGTCATGCACTCCGCCACGAAATATCTGAACGGCCATACCGACGTGGTGGCGGGCGCTCTGGTGACCGCGGCAGCGGACGAGTTCTGGACGCGCCTGGTGGCGCTTCGCACCGCGAATGGCGCGCTCCTCGGACCGGTCGAGGCGTGGCTTCTCCTGCGAGGCATGCGCACCTTGCCGCTGCGCGTCGAGCGCGCCTGTCGCAACGCCCAGGCCGTTGCCGAGCGTTTTTTCCGTGATGCCCGCGTCTCCGCCGTGCTCTATCCCGGCCTTGCCTCCCACCCGGGCCATGCGATCGCGGCGCAGCAGATGAAGGGTGGCTTCGGCGGCATGCTCAGCATCCGTGTTGCACGCGGCGAGGAGGCGGCGATCTCCACGGCGGCGCGGGTCAAGGTCTGGAAGCGCGCGACATCGCTCGGCGGCGTCGAGAGCCTGGTCGAGCACCGCGCCTCCATCGAGGGCGCGGGCTCCCCCGCCCCGCCCGACCTGCTGCGCCTCTCCGCGGGAATCGAGGATGCGCAAGACCTGATCGACGATCTGGATCAGGCCCTCGGTAACTGAGCGCCCGTGCTCCGCTTGTTACGTGCGCGCCTCCGCGATAGCTTCGCGCGCCGCCGCCGCTAACCCGAGACCGAGGAACGCTCCCGATGGACATGACCGGTGAAGTCCGCCTTCCCGCGCCGCGCGAGATGGTGTGGCGGGCGCTCAACGACCCTGAAATCTTGAAGCAATCGATCCCGGGCTGCGAGGAGATCCAGAAGCTCTCGGACACCGAGATGACCGCGCGCATCGCCGCCAAGGTCGGGCCCGTGAGCGCGAGGTTCTCTGGCAAGGTCACGCTCTCCGATCTCGACCCGCCGAACGGCTACACCATCAGCGGCGAAGGCCAGGGCGGCGTCGCCGGCTTCGCCAAGGGCGGCGCGCAGGTGAGCCTCAAGGACGACAGCGGCGGCACGATGCTCGCGTACAAGGTCCAGGCGCAGGTCGGCGGCAAGCTAGCGCAGATCGGCTCGCGCCTGATCGACGCCACCGCGCGAAAGATGGCGGACGAGTTCTTTACTCGGTTTGCCGGAGCGGTCTCCGCCGCGGCGGCGCCCGTGGCTGCGGCGGCGGGCGCGCCGACCGGAGCGTCACCCGCCATGGCGGCCTTGCCATCGGACCGGCCTGTGCCGACCGAGAGCAGGCGCGTGCCGCCTTTCGTCTGGGCAGCAATTTTGACGGGCTTGGTCGCGCTGCTGCTCTATCTCTACGCCCGCGGCTGACCGCTCAGGTGCAGGCAATGCTCTCGGCGTGGATGAAATAGCCGGAGCCCCTGAAGTCGAACCAGACCGGCTCGAAGCGCCCGACCACAGTCATTTGCTGCCCCGCATGGCAGCGGAGCTTGCCCAGGGGGTCGCGGATATAGGTCTGATACCCCTCGCTGGTACAGGCGAGGTCGCCAGTGTCGAGCAAATACATCGCGCGACCGGCACGGTCGAGCCAGGCATCGTCGATCCGACCGCTCGCCTCGACGCGCTGGTCGCCATAGCGCGTGCAGTGGGCCGAGGCCGGCTTTACGGCGAGCAGCATCATGACCGCACCGGCAAAGGCAAATCCCCAGTACGCGCGCACGGGTTGGCTCTCCCAGTCCAGGATCCCCCGAAGTCTAGCGCAGATGCCCGTCACAATCCGTCGAACCGCCGAGCGGCTTGACCCGCCGCCTCCGGCGCAAGACACTCTGATCGTCGCCAGGCGGCCGGCTCAGGCTCGGGCGCGGCGCCGGGCGAACACATTCAATCTGGGCGCCGATCAAACCTAAGGGAGCGAAAAACCATGGCGACCACCGTAAGCATGACGGTGAACGGGAAGGCGGTGAAGGGCGACGTCGAGCCCCGCACGCTGCTGGTCCAATTCCTGCGAGAGAACCTGGCCCTGACCGGGACCCACGTTGGCTGCGACACCAGCCAGTGCGGCGCCTGCGTCGTTCATGTGGACGGCGACTCCATCAAGAGCTGCACGCTCCTGGCGGTGCAGGCTGAAGGCGCGCGCGTCACCACCATCGAGGGCCTCGCCAACGGTAACGAACTGCATCCGATGCAGGCCGCCTTCCGCGAGCATCACGGCCTGCAATGCGGCTTCTGCACGCCCGGCATGGTGATGAGCGCGGTCGACCTCGCCAACAAGGTCAAGAACCCCAGCGAGCAGCAGATCCGTCAGTGGCTCGAGGGCAACATCTGCCGTTGCACCGGCTATCACAACATCGTCAAGGCGATCAAAGCCGGCGCTACCGCAATGCAGGGAGGAAAATCATGAGCGGCGACGGCATCGGCGTCGCGGTCCGCCGCAAGGAGGACCCGCGGTTCCTCACGGGGCGCGGCAACTACACGGATGACATCAACCGGCCGGGCCAGCTCTACGCCTATATCCTGCGCAGTCCGCATGCCCACGCGGAGCTCGGCGCGATCGACAGCAGCAAGGCGAAGATGGCGCCCGGCGTGGTCGCCGTCTTCACCGGTGCCGACCTCGCCGCCGACAACGTGGGCGGCCTGCCCTGCGGTTGGCTGATCAAGAGCAAGGACGGCTCGCCGATGGTCGAGCCCCCGCATCCGGTACTGGCGCAGGGACGCGTGCGCCACGTCGGCGATCCCGTCGCCGTCGTCATCGCCGAGAGCCGAAATCAGGCAAAGGACGCCGCTGAGCAGATCTCGGTCAGCTACAAGGAGCTGCCCGCGGTGACGGACGCCGCCGAGGCGATCAAGCCCGGGAAGCCGCAGCTCTTCGAGGCCGCCAAGAACAACCTCTGCTACGACTGGCATATCGGCGAGAAGGACGCGGTCGACGCGGCCATCAAGAAGGCGGCGCACGTGACGCGCATCGACATCGTCAACAACCGGCTCGTGCCGAACGCCATGGAGCCGCGCTCCGCGATCGGCGAGTATGACCGCGGCACCGGCGAGTACACGCTCTACACCACGAGCCAGAACCCGCATGTGATCCGGCTCCTCATGGGCGCCTTCGTGCTGCATCTGCCGGAGCACAAGCTCAAGGTGGTGGCGCCCGACGTCGGCGGCGGCTTCGGCTCCAAGATCTACCACTACGCCGAGGAGGCGATCGTCACCTGGGCCTCGGCCAAGGTCGGCAAGCCCGTGAAGTGGACGGCGGAGCGCTCAGAGAGCTTCCTCTCGGACGCGCAAGGCCGCGACCACGCGACCCACGCCGAGCTCGCGCTCGACAAGGACGGGAAGTTCCTGGCGCTCAAGGTCTCGACCATTGCCAATATGGGCGGGTATCTCTCGACCTTCGCTCCGGCAATCCCGACTTATCTCTATGCGACGCTGCTCGCGGGCACCTACACGACGCCCGCGATCTATTGCGAGGTAAAGGCGGTGTTCACCAACACCGTGCCGGTTGACGCCTATCGCGGCGCCGGCCGGCCCGAGGCGACCTATGTCGTCGAGCGTATCGTCGAGAACGCCGCGCACGAGATGAAGATCGATCCGGCGGAGCTCCGCCGGCGCAACTACGTGCCGACGAACGCCTATCCCTACCAGACGCCGGTGGCGCTGCAATACGACAGCGGCGACTATTTCACGACGCTGGACATGGCGCTCAAGGCCGCCGATTACGCCGGCTTCGAGAAGCGCCGGCTGGAAGCCGCCAAGCACGGCAAGCTCCGCGGCATCGGTATTGCCTCCTATATCGAGGCTTGCGGCATCGCGCCGTCGGCGGTGGCGGGGGCGCTCGGCGCGCGCGCCGGGCTCTACGAGACGGCGGAGGTCCGCGTCCATCCGACCGGCTCTATCACGATGTTCACCGGGACCCACAGCCACGGCCAAGGCCACGAGACGACCTTCGCCCAGCTGATCTCCGACCGGCTGGGCGTGCCCGTCGAGCAGATCGAGGTGGTGCACGGCGACACCAGCAAGATCCCCTTCGGCATGGGCACCTACGGCTCGCGCTCGCTCGCCGTCGGCGGCTCAGCCCTGGTCAAGGCGATGGACAAGATCGTCAACAAGGGAAAGAAGATCGCGGCCCATCTGCTCGAGGCCTCCGAGGCCGACATCGAGTTCAAGGACGGCAAGTTCACCGTCGTGGGCACCGACCGCTCCAAGGCCTTCGGCGAGGTGGCATTCGCGGCGTATGTGCCGCACAACTACCCGATCGATACCGTGGAGCCCGGCCTCGACGAGACTGCGTTCTACGACCCCAAGAACTTCACCTTCCCCTCAGGCTCGCACATCGCCGAGGTCGAGATCGACCGCGACACCGGGACGGTGCACGTCGTCAACTTCACGGCGGCGGACGATTTCGGGCGGATCATCAACCCGCTCATCGTCGAGGGCCAAGTGCACGGCGGCGTCGCACAGGGCATCGGCCAGGCGCTCTGCGAGAACACGGTCTATGACCGGGACGGCCAGCTCCTGACCGGCTCTTACATGGACTACTGCATGCCGAGGGCGGACAACTTGCCGTCGTTCTCCGTCGCCACCAACACGACGCTCTGCACGCACAATCCGCTCGGCGTCAAAGGCTGCGGCGAGGCCGGTGCGATCGGCGCGCCGGCGGCGATCATGAACGCGGTGGTGCATGCATTGAGTCCGCTCGGCATCAGGGACCTCGCGATGCCCGCGACGCCCGAGCGCGTCTGGCGCGCGATCCACGGCCAACGGCAGGCCGCGGAATAGCGGCGCCCCGGAACCCATCGATCAAGAGAGGCACAGCCATGTACAACTTCAACTACCACCGCCCCTCGAGCCTCGCCGACGCCGCCAAGACCGTACAGTCGGCGCCCGAAGGAAAGCTGGTCGCGGGTGGCATGACGCTGATCCCGACCTTGAAGCAGCGGCTCGCGAAGCCCTCGGACCTCGTCGACCTCGCGAGGATCTCGGAGCTCAAGGGCATCAAGAAAGACGGCAACACCGTCGTTATCGGCGCGATGACCAAGCATGTGGAGGTCGCGAATTCCGACGTGGTGAAGGGCGCGATCCCCAGCCTTGCGGCGCTCGCGGAGCACATCGGCGATCCCGCCGTGCGCAACCGCGGTACCATCGGCGGATCGATCGCCAACAACGATCCGGCGGCGGATTATCCCTCGGCGGTGGTCGCGCTCAACGCCACGGTGCTCACCAATAAGCGCAAGATCGCGGCCGAGGATTTCTTCAAGGGCATGTTCGAGACCGCGCTTGAGCCCGGCGAGATCATCACCGCCGTGCAGTTCCCGATCCCCGAGAAAGCCGCCTATATGAAGTTCCCAAACCCGGCGTCGCGCTACGCGATCGTCGGCGTCTTCGTGGCGAAAACCGGCTCGGGGGCGCGGGTCGCGGTGACTGGCGCCGGCCCGGCGGTGTTCCGCCAGAAGGAGATGGAAGCGGCGCTTGCCAAGTCTTTCGCGCCCGACGCGGTCGCCAACATCAAGGTGTCGCCTTCCGGGCTCAACGGCGACATTCATGCCAGCCCTGAGTACCGCGCGCACCTCGTGACCGTGATGGCCAAGCGCGCGGTCGCGGCGGCGAAGTAAGCTGATATAGTCGGCTCAGACCCCTCGCCCCTCGGGGCGAGGGGTTTTCTTTTGGCCTCGGAAGGCTCATTTATTCAGCGATCATGACAACGTTCCCGGTTCCCCCATCGGTTGACGAGACCCTCGCGACGCTGAGCCGCGGCCGGTACGTCGCGGACCGCAGCCTTGCAACGGCGGTTTATCTCTCGCTGTCGCTTCGCCGGCCTCTGTTCGTCGAGGGCGAGGCCGGTGTCGGCAAGACCGAGATCGCGAAGGTGCTGGCGGAAGCGCTCGGCCGCCGGCTAATCCGGCTGCAGTGCTACGAGGGCCTCGACGTCTCCTCCGCGGTCTACGAGTGGAACTATCCCCGTCAGATGATCGAGATCCGACTGGCCGAGGGCGGCGCCGAGAGCCGCGACACCGTCGAGGAGGAGATCTTCTCCGACCGCTTCCTGATCAAGCGGCCGCTGCTACAGGCGCTCGAGCCCGATCTCGCGGGCGCACCGGTGCTGCTGATCGACGAGCTCGACCGCACCGACGAGCCCTTCGAGGCCTATCTCCTCGAGGTGCTCTCGGATTTTCAGATCACCATTCCCGAGATGGGCACGATCAAGGCGAAGGAGCCGCCCATCGTCGTCATCACCTCGAACCGCACCCGCGAGATCCACGATGCGCTCAAGCGCCGGTGCTTCTACTACTGGGTCGACTATCCCAGCGCAGAGCGGGAGCTCAAGATCCTCCGGATCAAGGCGCCTGACGCCGCGCAGGCCTTGTCGCGCGAGGTCGTGGCTTTCGTGCAGAAACTGCGCAGCGCGGATCTCTTCAAGCTCCCCGGTGTCGCCGAGACGATCGACTGGGCTCATGCGCTCACCCAGCTCGACGTGCTCGCGCTCACACCGGAGGCGATCAACGACACGCTGGGCGTGCTGCTCAAATACCAGGACGACATCGCGAAGGTGCAGGGCAGCGAGGCCACGCGGATCCTCGAGCAGGTGCGCACCGAGCTCGCCGCCGCGAGCTGAGCCGCGAGCGCCGTGAACACGCCCACGGTCATTCCAAGCAATCCTGGCAGCGGCCGGCTGTTGGAGAACCTCATGCATTTTGGCCGGGCGCTGCGCACGGCTGGATTGCCCGTGGGACCCGGCAAGGTGCTGGCGGCGGCCGAGGCCGTGCAGGCCGTGGGCATCGCGAACCGCGGCGATTTCTACTGGGCGCTTCACGCGGTGTTCGTGAACCGGCGAGACCAGCGCGAGCTCTTCGATCAGGCGTTTCACATCTTCTGGCGCAACCCACAGCTCCTTGAAAAGATGATGGGACTCTTGCTGCCGGAGCTGCGCTCGCCTGATGCGCCCCAGGCCGAAGAGATCAACCGGCGGCTCGCGGAGGCGCTGCATCCCGGCACAGGCGACGGGCCCGAGGACCGGCCTCAGGAGAAGGAGGTCGATCTCGACGCGGCCATGACCTTCTCCGACCGCGAGCTCTTGCAACGGATGGATTTCGAGCAGATGTCGGCGGAGGAGGTTGCGCGCGCGAAGCAGTTGATCCGGCGCATGACCCTGCCGCTGATGGACGTGCCGACCCGGCGCTTTCAGGCGGACCCGCGCGGCGCCCGGGCGGACATGCGGGCGACGCTGAGGGCGGCGCTGCGCTCGGGTGGGCTGATCGCCCTCAAGCGCAAGTCCCGCCGCACGCGTCCGCCGCCGTTGGTGATCCTCTGCGACATCTCGGGCTCCATGAGCCGCTACAGTCGACTCTTCCTGCATTTCATGCACGCGGTCACCAACGACCGCGACCGCGTCTACACGTTCCTGTTCGGGACCCGGCTGACGAATGTCACGCGCTTCCTGCGCTACCGCGACGTCGACGTGGCGCTCGACAAGGTCGCGGGGGTGGTCGAGGACTGGTCCGGCGGCACGCGCATCGGCCAGTGCCTGGGCGAATTCAATCGCCGGTGGTCGCGCCGGGTGCTGGCCCAGGGCGCGGTGGTGCTCTTCATCACCGACGGACTCGACCGCGACGCGGGCGCGGGCCTGGGCCGGGAGATGGACAGGCTGCACAAATCCAGCCGGCGGCTCATCTGGCTGAACCCCCTGTTGCGCTACGAGGGGTTCGCGCCTAAATCCCTGGGCATGCGGGCGATCCTGCCCTATGTCGACGAGTTCCGTCCGGTCCATAATCTGGAGAGCTTGGGTGAGCTGGTGAGAGCGCTCAGTCGGCCGGCCCCGCGCCGGCTCGATGCCGCCGCCGCCTGGCGCGAGCGAGGAGAAGCAGCATGAACGACAACGACGAGATTCTGCAGCAAGCCGCCACCTGGAAGGACCAGGGCAAAGGCGTGGCGCTCGCGACCGTTGTGACCACCTGGGGCTCGTCGCCCCGCCCCGTCGGCGCCAAGCTCGCTGTCGACCAGGACGGCAGGTTCGTAGGCTCGGTCTCGGGCGGCTGCGTCGAGGGCGCGGTGATCGGCGAGGCGCTGGCAGCCATCGCCGACGGCAAGCCGCGACTGCTCGATTTCGGCGTGAGCAACGAGCAGGCCTGGGAAGTCGGCCTCGCGTGTGGCGGGAAGATCCAGGTCTTCGTGGAGCGCGTGGAATGAAGCGTGCCTTTCTCGATCGCGCGCTCGCGGTCAGCCGATCCGGCTGCTCCGCAGCCCTGGTCACGCACCTGATCTCAGGCCAGCACGCCCTCATCGAGGGCGAGAGTATTGAGGGCGATCTCAAGCTCGAGAGCGCCGCGCTCGGCGCCGCACGCGCTGCCATCCGCGACGACCGTAGCACAACGGTCGAGAGCACCGACGGGCGGCTGTTCGTCGAAGTCTTCAATCCGCCGTTGCGGCTGATCGTGGTCGGCGCCGTGCATGCCGCCCAACCGCTCGCGCGTGTGGCCGCGATCGCTGGCTACGCCGTCACCATCGTCGATCCCCGCAGCGCCTTCGCGACCGAGGAGCGCTTTCCGGGGGTGGCCCTCTCCACCGACTGGCCGGATGAGGCCGTGCCGCGCCTGAAGCCCGACCGCCGCACGGCCGTCGTCACCCTCACCCACGATCCCAAGATCGACGATCCCGCGCTCACGGTGGCGCTCAAGTCGGACGCCTTCTATATCGGCGCTCTCGGATCGAAGCGTACCCACGCAGGCCGCTGTCAGCGCCTCAAGGAATCTGGTTTCGAAGAAACGGACCTCGCGCGCATCCACGGTCCCGTCGGGCTTTCGATCGGCGCGCTGACGCCCGCTGAGATCGCGGTCTCCATCCTGGCGGAGATCACGCAGACCCTGCGCGCCGACCGTATTAAGGAGCGCGCTGCCGCATGAAATTCGGCGCGACGGCGGTCGCGGACTGCGTGGGCGCGATCCTCGCGCACAGCCTGAAAGTATCGAAGGCCGTCTTCAAGAAGGGCCGCGTGCTCACCGCCGCGGACGTCGAAGCATTGGCGGCTGCCGGGTTCCGCACCATCGCGGCGGCGCGACTCGAGCCCGGCGATGTCGCCGAGAACGATGCTGCGGCGGAGCTCGCCCGTGCCTTGGGCGGCGACGGCGTTCGTGTCGCCGCCGCCTATACGGGCCGCTGCAATCTCTTCGCGACGGCACACGGGATCGCCGCCATCGATCGGGCTGCAATCGACCGCTTCAATCGAGTTGACGACACGCTCACCCTGGCGACGGTCGAGCCCTACGCGGTGGTCGCGCCCGATCAGATGATCGCGACCCTCAAGGTCATTCCCTTTGCGGTGTCGCGCACGGCCGTCGACAAATGCCTCGTCGTCGCGCGACAAACCGGCGCCCTACTCCGGATCGCACCGCTACGGGCGAAGCGCTCGGCGCTAATCCAGACCCGCTTGCCTGGCCTCAAGGAGGGCGTTCTCGACAAGACTGTTACGATTACCCGGGAACGCCTGGCAGCGCTCGGCAGCAGTCTTGTTCAAGAGCTTCGGTGCGATCACGCGACCGAGGCGCTGGCGTCGGAAATTGCCACGGCGATCCAAGCCGGTGCAGAGCTCGTCCTGATTGCCGGCGCTTCCGCCATCGTCGACCGGCGCGATGTGATTCCCGCCGCGATCTCGGCTGCCGGAGGCACCATCGAGCACTTCGGCATGCCGGTCGACCCCGGCAACCTCATGCTGATGGGGCGCCTTGGCGCTGTGCCCGTGCTCGGGCTGCCTGGCTGCGCCCGCTCGCCCAAGGTGAACGGCTTCGATTGGGTGCTGCAGCGGCTGCTCGCCGATCTCCCGGCGGGCCCGCGCGAGATCATGGGCATGGGTGCCGGCGGATTGCTTGCGGATATTCCGAGCCGGCCTCTCCCCCGAGCCCTCGCGACACCGGACGCCATCGCAGCGCCGGCGGCACCGCGTGCGCCCCGCATCGCCGCTCTAGTGCTGGCCGCGGGTCAGTCTCGGCGCATGGGCACGCTCAACAAGCTGCTGATCGAGATCGACGGCGTTCCCATGGTGCGCCGGGTAGTGGAAATGCTGCGCCAATCCAAAGCCAGTCCAACCGTGGTGGTCACGGGCCACCAGCGAGAGAAGGTGGCCGCCGCGCTCGAGAGCCTTCCGGTGACCCTCGTGCACAATGCCGATTTTGCACAGGGCCTGTCCACGTCTCTCAAGGCGGGGATCGCCACGCTGGGCGCTGACATCGATGGCGTAGTGGTCTGTCTCGGCGACATGCCACGGGTCAGCGCGGCCGAGGTCGATCGCCTGATCGGCGCCTTCAATCCGCTCGAAGGACGCGGCATTGTGGTGCCGACGCTCAACGGCAAGCGCGGAAATCCCGTGCTGTGGTCGAAGCAGTTCTTTACCGAGATGAGCCAGGTAGGAGGCGACGTGGGCGCCCGCCACCTGATCGGCGCCTACGCGGAGATGGTCGCGGAGGTGGAGATGGCCGGCGACGGCGTGCTCATCGATATCGACACGCCTCAGTCCCTCGCCAAGCTCGCGGCGTCCGGCGTCAAAGTCACGGCCTGAGTCAAGACCCGCCGGGTGCGTAGCGCTTGTCGGTGATTTCGTCCCGGGCCTGGCGCTCGGGTATCAGCTCCACGACAAAGGTGTCGCGATACCCAAGATGGCCGGGGCCTCTGCCGGTGTACCAACTCGCGAGCGACTCGACTTTGACATATCGAATGTCTCCGGCCCGGAGGGCGAGCTCTTTGAACTGATGTGGATAGACGCCCTGGCTGTCGACGCTGATGTGATACTCGCCCGGCGCCAGATCGCGGAACGAGATTCCACCGGGCTCGGAGATTTCCGCCGCGGTATCGTTGAGATAGATCAGCGGCCGCGACAGGCTCTCGTAGGGCTCCCAGTCACGATAGAAGTAGATCCGCGCTTGACCCGCCGCGACGGGGACAATGGTTGCCGAGGCAATAGAGGGCTCGGTGACGCGGCCTTGGCAGGCTGTCAGCATCAAGCCGACTGCGACTGCGAGGACGAGCTTCAGCGTGCCCATAGGTGCCTGCCGAGTGATGTTACACCACAGAAACCATAGGTTCTTCCCCACGTGACTGCAATGGAAGGCACGAAGACGTTATGAGCCATTGGGAAAATATCGCTTCGAGGCGACATCGCGCCGGCCGTCCGGGGGATCGACGACGACGACCACAAAGGTGTCCGGCTCATAGATGCTGTCGCCGCTGTTGTATCCCTTGATCGACGCGACCTTCACATAGACGGTCTGACCCGGTGTCGCTGTTACGGTCCTGTCCTGGTCCGGATAGAGCGTGTTGCTGCGCACGGCGATGAGATAGGTGCCGGGTTGCATATCCCGGTAGAACACCCCTCCGGGCTCGGAGATGCCCGCGACCTCGCCGTTCAGCGTGACGTAGGGCCGGCCCAGGCTCTCGTAGGGCTCATAGTCCCTGTAGAAGAAGAACCGCGCTCGGTCGGGCGGCACGGCCGGGATCTGTGCGGCGACCTCCGCCAAGGTGTCGCCAGGCGGCGCGCCGCCTCCGGTGCACGAGGACACGAGTGCGAAGGCGGCCACGATCGCCGCTCTTAAATGCGCGTCTCGGGCGCCTATCGGCACGGCGCGACCTCGCCTCATCCCGGTGCCCAGTATGGGTAAATCCAAGGACGGCCGGTCCATCACTTTCCCGTGCGAACCGCGCGCCGCTTGGGCGCGGTCCGCGGAAGCCCGCTATTTTCCGGCGAGATTCAGGGCGTGCGTGAGGTTGTTGGCCTTCGCGTCCCGCGTGCCGAGGGGCGCCAGGCCATATCGGCTCTCGATCAGCTTCAGCACCGAGGTCGTGTCGTAGACGGTGTGATCGACGTAGTGCCGCTTCGCGAGCGGCGAAATGATCAGCGTCGGTACGCGCGTCCCCGGCCCCCACTGGTCGATCTTGGGCGGCGGGACGTGATCCCAGAATCCCCCATTCTCATCATAGGTGACGACGATCACCGTGCCCTTCCAGAGCGGGCTCTTGCGGATCTTCTCGATCACCTCCGCCGTGTGCTTGTCGCCCGATAGCGTATCCGTGTAGCCCGGATGCTCGTTGTAGTCGCCGTACGGCTTCCAGAACACCACCGACGGCAGCGTCCCCTTGTCGATCTCCGTGAGCATGTCGGTCTCGTCCTTCAGGTGCTGCTTCTTCGCCTCGGTGCCGTCGGCGTAGTTCTGGAAAAAGGCGAACACCTGATGGTGATACTGGAAACTCGGTCCGGGCTTGCCCGCGAGCGCATCGTTCCAGCCGCCCGAGTACCAGGCCCAGGAGACGTTCTTCTCCGACAATTCGTCTCCGATCGTCTTCATGGTCTGCGGGGGAAGCAGGTTCGCCTTGTCGATGTCGGCGGGATGCGGCGTAAACACAGTAAAGGTGGTGTTGACGGCGTAGCCGTCGGGCGTCACCTGGGCGTCCTTGATGTAGTGGCGCTTCTCGTCGAAGGTCGATTTCATCGAGTCGGGGGCGTTCTCAAAGCGCGGGGTGCAGGCGCAAACGGCCCAGAAGTGGTTCAGGAAAGAACCGCCGAAAGCCGCATGAAAGAAGTGATCGGCGAGCGTGAATTCCTTGGCATATTGCCACAGCGGCAACTTGCTGCCGTCCTCGTATCCCATCACCAGTCCGGCGGCATCGCTCTCCAGCGCATAACGGTCCATCTTGCCGCCGTCGATTTGCTCCTGCTCGTGATAGAAGCGGTGAACGAGGTCGCCGAACTTAGTGTCGATCGGCACGTACTTGTTGATCGGGAACGGCCGGTTCGGCAGGTCCGCCGGGAAGCGCGGATCGAGTGCTGGCGGCTTCTTGGTCGTGTCGATCACCGGCGGCAGCGTCTTGTAGGGCTTGCCGTCCTTGTCAACCTGGACGGAGCGCTTGCCCGCCTTCGACAAGCCGTCGGCCCCGGGGAAGTTGCCGAATAGATCGTCGAAGCTGTGGTTTTCGAGATAGATCAGGATGATGTGATCGATCTTCTCGATGCCCTTCGGAGCGGGCGTCGCTTTCTGCGCTTGGGCGGGCGTGAGCGCCAACGCCAAGCCGATCGCGGACATCGGCACGATGCGGGCCCAGTTTTTCATGATTTTCCCCATTCTTCGGTTGGCGCTGACGCAAGTGTGTGGCCGCGACGCACCCCGCGGCTGTCACGGGCGCGAGAACTCTCCACCGCGCTGATAGCGACACTCTGTGACAGTCCGATGACCATCGGCAACTAAAGCTGCGGCGCCAGGAGCGGGCGCCACGCGTTGGCGAGGGTGAGCGGCGGCTCCGTGAGTGCTTGCAGGGCGCCAAGCGTCATCCCCTCGATCATCTCGACGACTAACAAACCCTGTGCGCTCACGTCGATGACCGCCAGGTTGGTGTAGATCCGCTTGACACAGCTGGGCGCGGTCAAGGGATAGGTACAGCGGTGGCGAAGCCGCGGCTCGCCCTCCTTGGTCGTGTGCTCCAGCAGGACGCGGACCTCGCGGGCGCCCGCGGCGAGATCCATGGCGCCGCCGACCCCGGGCGCGAAATGCGGATCGTTCGTGGTCCAGTTCGCGAGGTCACCGTCGACGGAGACTTCGAACGCCCCCATGAGCGACAGGTCGACATGGCCGCCACGGATCATCAGGAACGCATCGGTGTGATGGAAGAAGGAGCCGCCTGGAAGCAGGCTTGCGGCGCCCTTGCCAGCATTGATGAGATCGGGATCCGCCTCTCCCGGCGCCGGCGCCTTGCCGAGGCCGAGGACCCCGTTCTCGCTGTGGAACACGATCTCACGATCGGCCGGGATGAAATCGGCGACCAAGGTCGGCAAACCGATGCCGAGGTTCACATAGGCACCGTCGGCGACGTCCTGAGCCGCTCGCCAGGCGATCTGCCGCCGCGAGAGCGGTGCCGCGGACATGCTCATTTGGCGTGGGGCACGTAGACAACGCGATCCACGAATATACCGGGTGTTACGATCGTCTCGGGGTCGAGGTCGCCTAGCTCAACGAGTTCCTTTACCTGCACCACCGTAAGGTCGGCCGCCATCGCCATGGTCGGATTGAAATTCCGTGCCGCCTTTCGATAGACCAGATTGCCCCAGCGATCCGCTTTCTGCGCCTTGCAGAAGGCGACGTCACCCTTCAACGGCTTCTCCAGCACATAACTGCGTCCCTCGATCTCGCGAACCTCCTTGCCCTCGGCGAGCCGTGTGCCGACACCAACCGGCGAATAGAACCCGCCGAGTCCGGCCGCGGCGCAGCGCATGCGCTCGCTCAACGTGCCCTGCGGCACCAGCTCAAGGTCGATCCGCCCGGCTTTGTACGCGGCCTCGAAGGCATGCGGCTTGTCCGTGCGCGGATAGGAGCAGACCACCTTGCGCACGCGCCCGTTGGCGATCAGCGCGGCGAGGCCGCGGTCACCGCTGCCGGCATTGTTGGCGACCGCGACCAGGTTCTTGGCGCCCTGTTCCAGCAGCGCCTCCAGGAGCTCGTCCGCCATGCCGACCGCGCCGAAGCCCGCGCATAGGATGGTGGCGCCGTCCTTCACGTCGGCGACGGCCGCGGCGAGGCTCGCCACGCGCTTGTCGATCATCGCGGTTCAGAAGGTGACGCGGTCGCCACCCTTGAGGTGCAGCATCTCGCGAGCGTCCTGCGGGCTCGCGATCTCCAGCGACAGGTTCTCGAGGATGCCGCGGATGCGGCGGACCTGGTCGGCGTTGGACTTCGCGAGCTGGCCCTTGCCGACATAGAGCGAGTCCTCGAGACCCACCCGCACATTGCCCCCCATGATGGCGCCCATGGTGACGAAGGGCAGCTGGTGCCGACCGGCCGCGAGGATTGACCAGTAGTAATCCGAGCCGAAAAGTTTGTCGGCGATGCTCTTCATGTGCATGAGGTTGTCGGGATCGGCGCCGATGCCGCCGAGGATGCCGAAGATGGTCTGCACGAAAAGCGGCGGCTTGACCAGCTTGCGGTCTAAAAAGTGAGCAAGGGTATAGAGATGACCGACGTCGTAGCATTCAAACTCGAAGCGCGTGCCGTGGCCCTCTCCCAGCTCTTTAACTATTCGTTCTATATCTTTGAATGTGTTTTTAAAAATGAAGTCTCTTGATCCCTCAAGATGCTTCGGCTCCCAGTCGTATTTCCATTCCTTGTACCGGGCGAGCATGGGATAGAGGCCGAAGTTCATCGAGCCCATGTTGAGCGAGGTCATCTCGGGCGAGGCCTTGAGCGGCGCCGCGAGGCGCTCCTCGAGGGTCATGCCATGGCCGCCGCCGGTGGTGATATTCACCACTGCCGCCGTCGCCTGCTTGATGCGCGGCAGGAACTGCATGAAGACCGCCGGGTCCGGCGTCGGGCGGCCGTCCTTGGGGTCGCGCGCGTGCAGGTGCAGGATCGAGGCCCCGGCCTCCGCCGCGTCGATCGCCTGGGTCGCGACCTCGTCGG
Source organism: Allostellaceae bacterium (assembly GCA_035263705.1). GTDB lineage: Bacteria > Pseudomonadota > Alphaproteobacteria > ATCC43930 > CGMCC-115725 > DASZHJ01. The sequence goes on along the minus strand of DATFRA010000314.1, from coordinate 260 downwards.
GCGTGAGGGGCAGGTGCGGGCTCATCGTGGGGGTGTGGATCGACCCCGTGACCGCGCAGGTGATGATGACTTTCTTGGCCACGGCTGCCATGGCGTTTCCTCCCGAATGGAGTACGGAGTGAGAGTGATGGCCTAAGCCCCCCACACCCGAGTTTATTTCACTCGTTCGCGCGGATGAAGTCACGCACCTTCGGGAAGATCTCCTCGCGCCAGCGTCGGCCATTGAAGACGCCGTAGTGCCCGACGCGCGGCTGCAAGTA
>DATFRA010000313.1:0-10879 GCA_035263705.1 Allostellaceae bacterium | reverse complement strand
CCCGCATAGGGCGTGCCGTGCTTGAGCGCGAGTACCGCGAGCGCGCTCAGCACGCCCACGCCGATGAACGCGAGCACGCGCAGCACGCCCAGCAGGAAAGTCACCGCGAGCTTGCCGCGCCAGGGCGTGATCACCGTCATCAGCGCGACCACGAGGCCGATCCAGCCGAGTCCCTCGGCCTTGATGATGCCCTCGGTCACCACCTTGACCGCACCGCCGCGGATATCCGCGGCCGCAGCAGGAGCGGCGGCGCCGTCCGCGAGGATGTCGGCCGCGACTGGAGCCCGGGACTCTCGAACCTGCTCGGCCATCAGCCCGGCGTAGACGCCGCCGGTCCGCATGAGATCCTCGTGCCGGCCGCTCTCGACCACGCGGCCCCGATCGAGCACCAGGATGCGGTCGCAATCGATCACGCTCGAGAGCCGGTGCGCGAGGATCAATGTGGTGCGGCCGCGCATGAGGCGGTCGAGCGCCTCCTGGATCGCCGCCTCGTTCTCGGCATCGACCGCGGAGAGCGCTTCGTCGAGCACCAGCACCGGCGCGTTGCGCAAGAGCGCGCGGGCGATCGCCACCCGCTGCCGCTGGCCGCCCGAGAGCTTCACCCCCTTCTCGCCGACCACCGTCTTGTAGCCCTGCGGCAGCGTCGATACGAACGCGTGGACGTTCGCGGCCGTGGCGGCCGCCTCGACCTCGGCCTCGGTGGCGTCGGGATTGCCGAGGCGGATGTTCTCCTCGACCGTGCCGTGGAACAGGAACGTGTCCTGGTTGACGACCGCGATCATCGAACGGATCTGCGCGAAGGAGAGTGAGCGGAGATCACGCCCGCCGAGGCGGATCACGCCCGCCTCGGGATCGTAGAAGCGCAGGAGCAGCCGGACGATCGACGACTTCCCGCCGCCGGAGCCGCCGACGATGCCGATGCGCTCGCCGGCACCGACCTTGAAATCGAGCCCGTCGTGCACCAAGCCGCGCGCACCGGGATAGCGAAAGCGCACGGCCTCGAAGGCGATGCTGGACGCGAGCGGAGCCGCCAGAGCGGCTGCCGGCGCATCCGCCACGACCGGCTGGCCGTCGAGGAGTTGATAGATGCCCTGGGCCGCGGACATGCCGACCATGCCCTGGTGCAGCACGCTGCGTAGCTCGCGCATCGGCCGGAAGATCTCGACGCCGAGCATGAGGATCACCAGCAGCGCGGTGAGCGACATGGCGCCGGCGTCGACCCGGAGCGCACCCAGCGCCAGCGCCGCCGCGGCGCCGCTCGCGATCGCGCTGTCGGTGATGCCGCGTGCGGCCACGTTGTTGCCGAGCACCCACATGGTGCGCTCAAAGAGATTGCGCGCCTCGACCTCTAGTTTTTGCGCGCGCGCTCCGCTCTGGCCGAAGGCTTTCAGCGTCGCCAAGCCCTGGATCGAATCCAGGAACTCCGCGGCGAAGGCGGCATAGGCCTTTTGCCGCGCGAGCGAGTTGGCGGATTCCCGCTTGTGCCAGATCGCCGGCGCGAAGAGCGCGATCACGGCGAAGCCGAGCATGACCGCGGCCACCGGCAGGTCGATAAACGCCACCACCGCGAAGATCAGCGCCGGCGTCAGCAGCGAGATCAGGAACTGCGGCAGGAACTGGCCGAAATAGGTCTCGAGCTGCTCGACCCCGTCGATCAGCGAGAGCGTGACGGCGCCAGAGCGCTGGGCATCGACGGCGGCGGGGCCCAGCGCCGCGATCTGATCGTAGACGCGGCGGCGAAGCCGCTGCTGCACGCGCGCGGCGGTCTCGTGCGCGACGATCGCGCGCCACGCCTCGAACGCGCCGCGGAGCGCGACCACCGCCGCGATGCCCGCGATCTCCGGCGCGAGCGAGCCGAGGTCGCGCCCGGAGAAAACCTCGCCGATCAGCCAACCCAAGAGCCCCAGCCGCGCCACGCCCAGCCCGACCGCGACCAGGCCGATGAAAACGGCCCAGAGGATGCGCAGCCGCACCCCCTCGGTGAAGACCCAGAGACGCGGCTCGAAATGCATGAGCGCTCCGTCGACGAACCAGGATAGGCCCTGGCGGGGAGCAAAATAGCCTGAACACCGCCGTTCCGAGGTCGACAAATTCGAGGGTCTGCTGCTCGCCTCGGGCTGAACGGCTTAGCCGCCCGGGCCTTGCTCTGCGGCACCCGGCAAGGCAATGATTCCGTGAAGGGCGCGGGGGAATGCAGCTTCACCTGGGAAAGCGTCGATCGCTGGGGCTGATCGGGCTCGTCGGGCTCCTGGTCTACGTCGGCTGGATCGGCGGACCCTATTTGCGCTCGGTCGTCTTGCGCGATGCCGCGGTCACCAGCTGGACCAATCCCACGAGCTCGCCGATCGCGGGCTACATAGGCCCGCACCCGCTCTATCCGGGGGCGCGCGTCGGCGCTGATGGAATAATCGCCGTCGTGGCGGACCCGCTCGCCGACCGCTCGGCGCTTGCCCGCGCGGAGGCCGAGCTCGGCCGCGCCGAGGAGCGCCACAAATCGCTGGAGCAGCTGGTGGCACTCCGCCAGAGCGCGGTCGACGGGCGGCAAGCGCTCGCGATCGCTTATGCCGAGACCTTCAAGCGGGACCTCGACACGCGGATCAGGGCGGCGAGCGGCGGCCTCGCGCTCACCAAGCAGCGCCTCGGGCTCGAGCGGGGGCAGGCCGATCGGCTCGCCAAGCTCGCCGCCAGCGGCCACGGCTCTCAATCCGCCGCGGACGCCGGGGCTCAGCGGGTGGTCGAGCTGGAGAAGACCGCGACGGAGCTGCAGTCGGACCTCGACCGCTCGACGCAGCGGCGGAGCGCGGCGGAAGCGGGGACCTTCCTGCTCGACGACGGCACGGATGCCGCGGTCGCCGCGCGCGGCCTCGACGAGGCCCGCCTCGCGCTCAACCAGGCCAAGCTCGATCTCAGCCTGGCCGAGGTGGACATCCAGCTCGCCCGCAAGGTCCTGGCGGCGGCGCAGCAGGCCTATGAGAAGGCGCTGAACGCGCCGGTCTCGGCCCCGCCCGGCGCCCTCGTCTGGAGCCAGATCGTCGCGCCCGGTGCCGCGGTCACGGCGGGCGCGCCGGTCGCGACGTGGGTCGATTGCGGCGTGCTGATGGTCGACGCGCCGGTCTCCGACGTCGAGCTGGCCCTGCTGCCGAAGGGGGCCAAGGCCGATGTTCTCTTCGAGGGTGAGACGCGGGTGCGGCACGGCACCGTGCTCCTCACCCGCGGCGCGGCGGCGACCATCGGACGCTCCGATCTCGCGGCCCTCGCCAAGGGCCGCAATCCCGGCGTGGGCCAGGCACTGATCGCGCTCGAGGTGTCGCCCGCCGATGTCGAGGCCTGCCCGATCGGCCAGGCGGCCTACGTTGACTTCCCCGGCATCGGTCTCATCGACATCCTACGCGCCCGGCTCAGGCTCTAGGCCCGAGTGATGGCAGCCGCTCCGCGCATCACGCCCGAGCAGCAGGCCGAGGAGGGCTCGGTGCTGTTCGGATTGCTCGCCGATACCGGCTGCATCGTGCTCATGCTCCTGATCGGCGTTCTCGGCGGCTCGCTCACCATGGTGGCTGAGACGATCCGGGCCATCCTCATGATCCTGATCGAGCTTTTCTCATGGGTGGTGATGCGGCGCATTAACCGCGGCGAGCTCGCGGATCTCGAGTTCGGCACCGGCAAGCTCGAGCAGGTCGCGAACGCGGTGATCGGCGCGGCCATGCTGGGCGGCGCGCTCTGGATCGCGGCCCGTGGGCTCTCGGTGCTGTCGGGCGAGAGAGCCCTCGGCGCGCCCTTCGGCCTGGCGATGGCGGCGCTGGTGGGCGCCCTCAACCTCTATATCAATTTCCTCGCCTGGATCAGGATGCGCGCCGCGCTGCGCGCGGAAAGCTCACTGGTCATGCAGGGTCAGCTCAAATCGCGCAGGGTCAAGCTCTTCTCCACGCTCTTCGTGCTGATCACCATGACCGTTGCCGCGCTCTCGACCGATGAGCAGGTGGTCGCCGGGGCCGACGTCGTGGGCGCGTTTTTCGTGGCGGCCTTCATCGTGGTGAACGCGCTCGACATGCTGGGCGCCGGTCTCATCGACCTGCTCGACCGCTCGGCGGGCCCGGCGGTGCGCGAGGCGATCGACCGCGCGCTCGCCCGGCACGCCGGCGATTATGGCGAGCTCGCGCGCGTGCGATCGCGGCGGTCGGGCCGGGTCGTTTTCGTCGAGCTGGCCCTGCGCTTCGATCCCGCCCTCAGCATCGCCGAGGTCGACCGGAGGATCGACGCACTGAAGCAGTCGCTCGGCCGCGAGATCGAGAATGCCGACATCTCGGTGCTCGCGCTCGCGGCGCCGAACTAGGCCCATGTGCTTATAATCGGTCGGTTCGGATCGAGAGCGCTTGATGTCCGCTATCCCCTCACAGCGGCGCAAAAGCAGACATCGCGGGACTTCCGTGATGTGCCACAAACGGCCGTTCGCCTCCAATCCACGATGTATCGTTTGGTCAGTAAACGCGGTACCGTCTGCCGGCGACTAGCCCCATCCGCTTCGCGACCTACAAATCGCCGCGATGTTGCCCCGGTCTACTTCTCGCCGAGCTGCACCTTTCGATCGACCATCAACCAAGTTGCCTGAGCAACCGCCAGCAGTTCCCTATCTGCCCCCAGCAATGCACCGCCGGTAAATAACTTTCGACCCTCCCTGCTGGTCGGCCACGCGACAATGATGCATCGATCGCCGGGACGCGGCCGATGGTTGATGCGCGCGCTCATTCGTCCCAGAAGAATAGTCTCGGCACCGCTCATTCCGAAATGGCGCGCTCCAAGGCCGGCATGTCCTGTTGGGCAATCCAGCGCAGCCCATACGAACTCGGGAGCAACGCGACCGTCGTCCGCCGCCAGATTGGAGTAAGGAACCCAGGACGCCGCGAATGCTCCGGTCTTGCTCTCGAGGCGCGTCGGCAAAGGACCCGCGAATATGCGGAGACCGTCACCGTCCGCACGCGCCGGTCCGCATACGAAACACATCGGCAGTTTGTGGTTGTTTTCGTCGTATGGCGTTCGACGGACGGCGTCTTCCGCCTCGGAGAAGGTGACCGCGGGAATTTCTGGATCAGCGAGGCACACGGCGCGACCCGTCGCGACGGTTATCTCATCGTCGCGTAGCTCTACGCCACCGTCGGCGCCCGCAACAATGCCGAGTTGCCGGTTGAGCGGCGGTGGCGCACGCAGGGTGATCTCCGCGCTCCCATCGATGTACGCGGCGAGAAGCCCGCACACATATCCGCCATTGGCCGAGTTTGGTGGACCGCAGAAGCGCTTGTCGACCATGATCGACTGCATCGATGCCTCCCTCTCGTGCAGATGCTCTGGTTGCTTTCAGGCACACATCGCTACTTTGACCCGCGACAGTGGGAGGACGCGATCGATGTGCGCATTTTCCCTTCGGCCAGCGGTCCGGAAGGGAGCATGACGAAGCTATCACATTTTGGACCCGCACCGCAGTGAGTGACCTGGCACGCGTGGTGCCGACGTCTGCAAAGGGTCAATAGCCGTCATTGACGGCGCTCGGCGCCACGTCCGCTTTATCTTCAGCCGCGGGGCAGGAATGATCCTAGCATCGAGAAGCGACGGCTGCTTCTGCGTCAAAGCTTGAACATGCGGCGAGCATTGGCCGAGAGGAATGCGTCCCGTCCCTCGGCCGAAAGTCCCAGCGCATCGAGACCCTCGAGACACTTTGCGTGCGGTATCATTGGCCAGTTGGTGCCAAACATGACGCGCGTCCGACCTAGGCCCTTCATGTAGTCCACAAAGGGGGACGGGAGCCTGCTGAGCGTGTAGGCGGAGGTGTCGACAAAGAAGTTCGGGAACTTCACGGTCAGGGTGGTCACCTCATCGAGCCAGGGAAACCCGACGTGGCCGCCGACGACCACGAGCTCGGGGAAGTCGAGTAGCACGTCCTCCAAATAGGGAATGAGACGGCCGCACTCCGATCGCTTGAGCGGGCCAGTGTGACCGATCTGCGTGCAGAACGGCACACCCAATTCGATGCACGCCGCGTAGACGGGATAGTAGCGCCTGTCATTCGGCGGGAGATCCCACAGCCAGGGAACCAGCCGCACGCCCACGAAGCGCTTGCCGTCGACCCATGTGCGGATTTCACGCACGGCGCCCATGGGATCGCGCAGATCGGCGCTCGCAAGACCGCGAAACCGCGTCGGCGCGGCCTCGACCTGGGCCGCGACCTCCTCATTGCTGATGAGCGATCCCTCAGGCCCGTACCAGGCGGACAATAGGGCGATATCCACCCTTGCGGCGTCCATCGAGGCGAGCGTCGATTGCGGCGACTGCGTGACAAAGGTGTTCGCTCGTCCAGTCCAACGCAGCAAAGTGGCGAGCCAAGGTGCGCGCGCCATGCGCTCCGTGGTTATCTGAGCCCAGACATCGATGGTCATTCACAACCTCATGCTCGCTCAGCGTGTCTGAGCCTGGCACGAACACCGGGGCCGGCGGGAACCGCGGCAATCGAGGGTGAGCTATTGAGTTTGCGCGCTCGATGCGACGGAAGCGGCAACCTCGGATGCCATCTTGAACTGGGCGGGCCGGTCGGCGATGTGGTGGCGCCGAGCAATGTAGTCGAATGCCGTATAGGCAATCCAGACTTGTCCATCCGAGTCCTGAAAGACGATCATCCGCACCGGCCAATCCAGGGCCGCATAGGGGTTCGCGGTCAGGAACTGTATGCCCAGCGGCGGATTGCCGAAGACGAGAAGGGTCGACGGTCGAAGCTTGATTCCGGCCTCGCCGGCCAGGCTCGTCTGGTCGATCTCGTCGAAGAACTTGATGCCCTTTGCCGCGACGTCCTGCTTGATCCGGGCGATGGTTTCCGACATTCCGTAACCGCTCTTCACGCGCACCACACCGCTGTCGGCGGCTGGCGGGGCCGCGGGTTCCGCCCGCGCGGCTGCGATCGGGAAAGCGGCGAGAAAGCTTGCGGTGCAGGCGACGATGAGGGTCTTGGCAATGCTCTTGGTCATGGCTTGATCCTTTCGATGAAGGCGTGGTGGGTTTCTCGCATCATCTCCCCTCCCCGGGCCTCGTGCAGGACGAAGCCTTCCAGTGGGTCCACATCGCGCGTCCACGGCGCTTGGGCGAGGACGCGGCTGGTTTCCGCATGGCCCGCCTCCCAGCGGGCGCGGATTCCCTCCGGGCTGAAATCGATGTCCTTCGTGTGGTCCTCGCCGGCCAGCGGCGGCGCCAGCAGGCGCACCACATGCATCCGGGTGAGGCAGCCGTAGGACGACATCTCCCGCACCGCCGCCTCTTCGCGCGCCTCCGGGGAAAGCCGCGCAGACAGTTCCGCGATGATGTGGCGCAACTTGTGGATCTGCTTCTGCCGGGCAATGTGGCTTGCCGCGCGGCTGGAATATTGAATGTCCTTCTGGCGGCTCATCACCGTCCAGATGCTGTCGGGCTCGGGACCGTTCGGGCTCCAGATATGCACCACGAAGACAAGGCCGCTCCGCCGCGGCTTGTCGTCGAACACCGCCTCGACGGGCGTGTTGGACAGGATGCCGCCATCCCAATAGAGCTCGCCGTCGAGCCGAATGGCGGGAAAGGCCGGCGGCAGCGCGCCCGACGCCATCACATGCCTGACCGACAAGCGCGTCTCGCGGCTGTCGAAATAGCGCATCTCGCCGGTCTGCACATTGGCTGCACCGACGGTCAACCGGGGCGCGCAGGCATTGAGCAGGTCTGGATCCAGCAATTCCGTCAAAGTCTGTTCGAGAGGCCGCGTCGTGTAGTAGCCCGCCGCTTCCGGACCGAGCGCCATTCCCATGCCGAGGAAGGCCCAGGGGTTGGGTTCGAAGAAGCCGCGTACGCCGGCGGTCACCGTCATCGCGTTGGCGGCCAGCGGTCCGAAAAAGGGCATGGCGCCGGCGAGCTGAGTTGTCGGACCGTGCCTCATGCGCAGCCAGAACTCGCGCAGGCGCGAGAGCCGCGCGTCCCGTGGGTTGCCGGCTATGAGGCTCGCGTTGATGGCACCGATCGAGGTGCCGATCACCCAGTCCGGCTCGATCCCGGCCTCATGCAAGGCCTGATAGACCCCAGCCTGATAGGCGCCGAGCGCGCCACCGCCTTGAAACACCAGCACGACTTGTCCGTTGGTCGGCGATATTTCGTTCATGACGCCGTAGACCTCGTATTGTCTGGGAAGCGAGGTTGACAGGGCCTGTAGACTGTCAGCTTGGACGCGCCGACGAAAATGCCGATCAGCTAATAGCTCAATGCGTTTTGGGCATGATCAGGCCGGCAGCCGATCGGCTGGCTCTATGCACCATCATCGCATCGATGCCTGTCATTGGCGCGTAAGCCATCACCCGGAAAGTCGCGCGGCAAAGCTTGACCTGACGTATCGATTCGATGACCGCACGGCATTTCTGGGATCCATCGATGTCCGGCATCCTTGGTGTGCCCGGGGGACGAGGTAGCGGCATCGCGCAATAGGCCACACCGTGACTGCCGAAGCCAACCGCTCGCCGCAGGGTGGACCGAGAGAGGCCGGCCAGCCGAAAACTGCGCTTGTGCTCGCGGGCGGCGGCAGCTTGGGCTCGGTGCAGGTCGGGATGCTGCGCGCGCTGGCGGCGCGCGGCGTCAGGCCCGATTTGATCGTCGGCTCCAGTGTCGGCGCGCTGAACGCCGCCTACTACGCGGGAATGCCGACGGCGGAGGGCGTGGAGAAGCTGGCCGGGATCTGGCGATCTCTGCGGCGGCAGGACGTATTTCCGATCACGTTTCGCGGCTTGATCGGGTTTGTCAGACGGCGCGACTGCCTCGTCGCCGCGGACGGCGTGCGCGCACTCGTCGAGACGCATGTCCCCCATCGCAATCTGGAGGAAGCGAGGATTCCGCTCCACGTGGTCGCAACCGATCTGCTTTCCGGCGAGGCCGTTGTCCTGTCCGAAGGACCGGTGGCATCGGCGGTCCTGGCATCGACGGCGATTCCCGCCGCTTTCGCGCCGGTCCGGATCGGGGATCGCTATCTCGCCGACGGGGCCATCACCTGCAACACGCCGGTCAGTATCGCCGCTGCGCTCGGTGCGCAACGTCTCATCGTCCTGCCGACCGGCTATACCTGTGCGCTGGAGGCCCCACCGCGCGGCGCGATCGCAAACGCGCTGCACGCGCTCACGCTGCTCATCGCGCGCCAGCTCGTGCACGAGCTACGCGGTCTCGACCCGCACATCGAGTACGCCGTCGTACCTCCGCTCTGTCCGCTCGGCGGTACGCCTTACGATTTCTCGCAAACCGACAAACTCATCGATCGTGCCACGGAGAGCACCGGCGCCTGGCTCGACGGAGGCGGCCTCGCGCGGCGCGAGATCCCCCGCCAGATGCACTCGCACGCGCACCACTAGTGGATCTATCTGACATCACACAACCAGCCCCTTGCGCATCATAGAAAGAAACATGACATGCCCCCACCTCTCCTCGTTACTTTTGCTGCAGGCGCGTCCGGAACCTGGCGGATTGATCGGCTCACCACGGTCATTGGCGACGGCTTACCGGCGGCTGAGCGACTAGCGGTTCTCGAAGGGTCCGAGGCGCCGACACCGAGGGAAGCCGCCTGGGTTCTACGTGGTGTTACGAGCAACACGCGCTACACCAACCGTTCCGAGGCTGACGCCCTGGTCGCAGGCCAGGAGGGACTTTCTCGTCCGCAAGCGACGCAGGCCGCGCTTATTCCCATTCGCAAGACGGAGGCGTGGTGGGCTTTGGCTCAAGATGAGCGCCGTGCCATCTTCGAGGAACAGTCTCGCCATATCGGCGTCGGCTTGGAATATCTGCCGGCCGTCGCCAGGCGCCTGCACCACAGTCGGGAGCTTGGCGAGCCCTTCGACTTCCTCACGTGGTTCGAATATGCACCGAAACATAGCGAATCCTTTGAAGAGCTGGTGCGTCGACTGCGGGATACGGAGGAGTGGCGCTATGTTGATCGTGAGGTCGATATCCGCCTGACACGCATTTAGCTGACGCGCGCAGGCGCCGCTCAGCCGTGGTCAGTGGGAGGTTGGCGGGATTCCCGAATCGCGCGGGGCGAGCGCATTTACGGGATACGCACAGGGGTCACTCTCACCGTTGATGCTGTCGCATCGTGCCCGTTTCGGGGCAGGGGCGGCGGACCGCAATCGCCCAACTCGATTGGGCCTTGTCGAGCGCGGCGAGAATGCCGAGATCTCGGTGCTCGCGCTCGCGGCGCCGAACTAGGCCCATGTGCTTATAATCGGGTCGGTTCGGATCGAGAGCGCTTGATGTCCGCTATACCCCTGACAGCGGCGCAAAAGCAGGCATCGCGGGGTTTCCGTGATGTGCCATTAGGCGACATTCCGGGACTGGACGAAACAAGCGTCAGCAGCTCCTTAAAGTCGGTCCGCGGAATGCCGCAATCACTGCGGTAATTCCGCTCGCCGAAAACCCTCCTCGTCTCTCGCGACGGGCATGGGACATTAAGGCGTAGCGAAGGCGGGTGCGCCAGCGGCCCCCCAGGCGCCCCCAAACGAGCTACTTTAGCGCCGTGATCAGCGCCTTGGTCTGCGTCAGGCAATTTTTCTGCAGCATCCAGGCGGCGCGCATGCGGTCGGTGCGGAGCGAAGCCGGCATTTGCACCAGCGTCACCGTTGCGGTCTGCCCGCCGAGATCGAACACGTAGGTTTGCCGATCGGTGATCGGGAATGTCGCAGGCGCCGAAAGCTCGCTGGCGCCCGCAGGCCATTCGGACTCCGCGCGCCAAGTGCGGTCCACCGGCGTGATGCGCAGCTTCGCCGTGCCCGCCGACTGCTGCCGCCAGAAAACCACCGAGGTCCCCGGTCGCACGCAGGCCTTGCCGGAGTGGGTGACGTCGATGACC
>DATFRA010000312.1:0-19610 GCA_035263705.1 Allostellaceae bacterium | reverse complement strand
GCGATCGTCGGCTTGGGGAAGGCATGCAGCCGCGTGTACATCCGGTCCGCGGTCTCGTTGTAGGTGCGCACCGCCTCCTCGCTCGCGCGCTCGCTCTCGAACTTGGAGATATCGGCGCCGGAGACGAAGGCCTTGCCGCCGGCACCGGTCACGATCAGCACGCGCGTCGCGGGGTCGGCGGCCGCGGCGGTGACGGCCTCGTCGGCCGCCTGCCACATCGCGAGCGACACGGCGTTGTGGCGCGCCGGATTGTTGAACACCATCCGCCCGATGGCGCCATCCTTCGTCATCAGCATCTTGTCGGTGATCATCGCGAACTCCGTCCTTGATTGATGTACCGCCGCGGTCAGACCGCGCCGTGCTCTCGCAGCCTTTTGATCGTTGCGGCGTCGTAGCCGAGTTCGCCGAGGATCTCGTCGGTATGCTGACCCGCGGCGGGCGGTTCCACGACCAGATGGCTGGGCGTCCGGCTCAACGTCACCGGCTGCCCCGCGAGGTGGATGGGTCCCCGCAGGTGCGTCTCGAGCCGCTCCACCATCTGCAGGTGCTTCACCTGCGGATCGTTGAACACCTCGTCCATGGCGTAGATCGGACCGGAGGGCACGCCGACCTCGTTGAAGCGCGCGACCCAGTCCGCGCTCGAGCGGGTGCGCGTGATCTCGGAGATCTCGCGGTTGAGCGCGTCGCGGTTCTTTGACCGGCTGTCGGAGGTGGCGTAGGCGGGGTTCTTGAGAAACTGCGGTACCTCCACCGCCTCGCAAAAGCGGATCCACATGTGGCCGCCGGCGGCGGCGATGTTGATGTAGCCGTCGCGGGTCGGGAACACGCCGGTGGGGATGCTGGTGGGGTGGTTGTTGCCGGCCTGGGGCGGCACCTCGTGATCGACAAGCCAGCGCGCCGCCTGGAAATCAAGCATGAAGATCTGTGCCTGCAGCAGCGAGCTCTGCACCCACTGCCCCTCGCCCGACGCCTCGCGTTCCAGCAACGCCACCAGGATGCCCATCGCGCAGAAAATGCCGCCGGTGAGGTCGGCGACGGGGATGCCGACGCGCATGGGCCCATCGCCCGGTTTTCCCGTAATCGACATGAGGCCGCCCATGCCCTGGGCCACCTGGTCGAAGCCAGGTCTGTCGCGGTAGGGACCGTCCTGGCCGAAGCCCGAGATCGAGCCATAGACCAGGCGCGGGTTCACCTTCTTCAATGTCGCGTAGTCGATGCCGAGGCGGTGCTTCACGTCGGGCCGGTAATTCTCCACCAGCACGTCGGCGCGCTGGACCAGCTTCTTCAGGATCTCAAGCCCTTCGGGCTTCTTGAGATCGAGCGTCATGCTGCGCTTGTTGCGGTGAAGGTTCAGGAAGTCGGAACCGTCGCGAGGGCCGCCCATGCTTTCGCCGCCCGTCTCGGGCATCTCGACCTTGATCACGTTGGCGCCCCAGTCCGCGAGCTGGCGCACACAAGTGGGGCCGGCGCGCACACGCGTCAGGTCGATCACCGTAAAGCGCTTCAACGCGTCGGACGCGGGCTTGAATGGCATCTTCTCCCCACAAACGATCTTTATAGCGAGGAAGAATGCCAGCCAACGGGCGGACGTGGCAATCGCCCGCACCATCGACAGGACCAGCATCCCGTTGCTAGGCTCGCGTGGGTCAAACACACCGAGGGGAGCGATCAGCCATGACCATCAAGCGTTCAAAAGTCGGCGCGCGCATGAGCCAGTGCGTGGTGCACGGCGATACCGTCTATCTCGCGGGCCAGGTCGCGGATGATCCCGACACCGACGTGGCAGGCCAGACCAAGCAGATCCTGGCCAAGATAGACGGGCTCCTGGCCGAGGCCGGCAGCGACAAGTCGAAGCTGCTGTCGGCGACGGTGTGGCTCTCCGACATCCGGGCCTTCGACGAGATGAACAAGGTCTGGGACGCTTGGGTGTCGCCGGGCAACACGCCGGCGCGCGCTTGCGTCGAAGCGAAGCTCGCTCGCGCGAATCTCATGGTCGAGATCGGCGTCATCGCTGGGCGCTGACGCGAGGGGCATGGTCGGGCGGGTGCAGCGCTGGCCGCCTGCTCCTGCGGGCAGTGACCCTCAGGCCAAGACGAGTGCGATGACGCAGAGCAGGGCGCCGATAAGAAGCGCCGCCCACCACGTACGCGCCGAGAGCCAATCCAGCGGTCCCCTGCCCCCGCGTACTGCTTCTCGCTCAGTCGTCATCGGCCCCTGCTCATCTCTTCGATCTCCACCCTGCATGCTGAAAAGTCCTAGGCGGGGCGGCGGCGCGGCCATCCCCGGCTCCACATAACTCCAACATGTGGCTAGGGACTGGCTTGCGCGTGCCGCGATCACGACTTCCCAGCCGCGGCCTTCTTCCGCTTGACGCCGTTCTCGCGGCTGAAGCGCTCAGCAAGCCGTGCAGCCACACGCGGGCTCACGAAGTGCGAGACGTCCCCGCCGAGCAGGCCGATCTCCTTGACGAAGCGGGAGGAGATGAACTGGTAGCGGTCGCTTGCCATCAGGAACACCGTCTCGACCTTAGGATTGAGGCGATTGTTCATGCCCGCCATCTGGAACTCATATTCGAAATCCGAGACCGCTCTGAGACCTCGAAGGATCACGGAGGCGCCGACCTCCACGGCGAAATGCATCAGCAGGTTCTCAAAGGGCCGCACGTCGATGCGTTTGCGGGCGTCGGCGTCGGCGAGATGGTCGATCTCGTCGCGGACGATCTGCACACGCTCCTCCGTGCTGAAAAGCGGACCTTTGCCGATATTGCGGGCAACGCCGATCACCAGACGGTCGACGACCTTGATACAACGCAGAATGATGTCGGCGTGCCCGTTAGTGATCGGATCGAAAGTACCGGGATAGACTCCGACGCGTTCCTTGATCATTGAGGTCCCCCGTTCTCCGTGCTGCTCTCGCCCTGGTCGTTGATCGGCGGTCCGCCGTCTCCATTGCCGCCCTCCTCGGCGGTTTCGCCGAGGCGCGCGGCGGAGACGACACGCTCGCCTTCGCCGGGCTTGAACACGACGACGCCTTGCGTGCGCCGCCGCGCGATCCGGATATCGTTCACCGGCAGCCGGATTACCGTGCCGGCGTTGCTGACCAGCATGACCTGGTCGCGGTGGTAGATCGGGAAGACCGCGACGATGGCATCGCCGCGACGGGCGAGATCCATGTTCTCGATGCCCTGGCCGCCGCGTCCGGTGATCCGGTAGTCGTAGGCGGAGCTGCGGACTCCGAAGCCCTTCTCTGTGATCGAGAGCAGGAATTCCTCGCGCCTGGCCAGTGCCTCGAATTCTTCCTCGCTGATGGCGCTCGCGGCCTCCACCTCGGCTTCGGGCTCCGCCACGGTCGCCGCCGCGGCGACCTCGCTCTCCGCGCCCATCTGCCGCCGCCGCTTGCCGGCGAGCCGGAGATAGGCATCGCGGGTCTCCGGCGCCACTTCCTCGTGGCGCAGGATGGTCATGGAGATCACGCTGTCGCCCTCGCCCAGCTTGATCCCGCGCACGCCCACCGAGCTGCGCCCGGAGAAGAGCCGCACGTCCTCCACCGGAAAGCGGATCGCCTTGCCGAGCCGGCTCGCCAGCAGCACATCGTCGTTCGCGGTGCAGGTGGCGACCGCGATCAGCCGGTCGTCGGCGTCGTCGCCCTCGAATTTCATGGCCATCTTGCCGTTGGCCATGACGTTGCCGAAATCCGAGAGCGCGTTGCGCCGCACGTTGCCCTTGGCGGTGGCGAACATCACGCTGTACTGACTCCAGCTCGCCTCATCCTCGGGGAGCGGCAGCACCGCGGAAATGCTCTCGCCCGGCGCCAGGTTCGGCAGCAGGTTCACCATGGCCTTGCCGCGCGCTTGCGGCGTGCCCTCGGGCAAGCGATAGACCTTGAGCTTGTAGACCCGGCCGGAGGCCGTGAAGAACAGCACCGAGGCGTGGGTCGAGGCGACGAAGACGTCACTGACGAAGTCCTCCTCGCGGATCGACATGCCGGCGCGGCCCCGACCGCCGCGGCGCTGAGCGCGGTAGGTGGAGAGCGGTACGCGCTTGATGTAGCCGCCGTGGCTCACGGTCACCACCATGTCCTCCGGCTGGATCAGGTCCTCGATGTCGTGCTCGACCTCCATGTCCTCGATCGCGGTCTTGCGCGGGGTCGCGAACTGCTCCTTCATCGCGAGCAGCTCCTGGTTCAACAGCTCCAGCAGCCGCTTGCGTGAGCCCAGGATCTCCAGGTATCCGCCGATCTCCTTGATGAGGCCTTCGATCTCCTCTGCGATCTTGTCGCGCTCGAGCCCTGTCAAGCGCTGCAGACGCAGCTCGAGGATGGCCTTCGCCTGCTCGTCCGAGAGCCGGTAGGTCGTGCCATCTGCCTGGATGCCGCCGCGACCCCTCTCCTCGACCCGCTCGATCAGCGGCTTCACCACGCCCATGGGCCAGGCGCGACGCCGCAGACCGTCGCGCGCGGCGTTCGGGTCCTTGGCCTTGCGGATCACCTCGATGATGGCGTCGATGTTCGCGACCGCGACCGCAAGGCCGAGCAGCACATGCGCGCGCTCGCGGGCCTTGCCGAGCAGGAAGGTGGTGCGCCGGGTGATCACCTGCTCGCGGAACTCGATGAAGGCCGCGATCACCTGCTTGAGGTTCAGCATCTCCGGCCGGCCGCCGTTGAGAGCCAGCATGTTGACGCCGAAGCTGGTCTGCAGCGCGGTGTAGCGGTAGAGCTGGTTCAGCACGATCTCGGACATGGCGTCGCGCTTGAGCTCGATCACCACGCGCACACCGTCGCGATCGGACTCGTCGCGCAGGTCCGAGATGCCGTCGATCAGCCGCTCGTTCACCACGTCGGCGATGCGCTCGACCAGGCGCGCCTTGTTCACCTGGTAGGGGATCTCCGTAATGATGATCGACTCGCGCTCGCGCCGGTTCTCCTCGATGTGGGTGCGGCCCCGCATCACGATCGCGCCGCGGCCGGTCTGATAGGCGGCCCGGATACCGGTCTTGCCGAGGATGATGCCGCCGGTCGGGAAATCCGGACCCGGCACGATCTCCATAAGCTCGTCGATGGTGATCTCCGGGTTGCTCACATAGGCGCAGCAGGCGTCGATCACCTCGCCGAGATTGTGGGTGGGGATGTTGGTGGCCATGCCGACGGCGATGCCGCTGGCGCCATTGACCAGGAGATTGGGGAACCGGGCGGGCAGGACCGCGGGCTCGAGGTTCTCGCCGTCGTAGTTGGGGTGGAAATCGACGGTGTCCTTGTCGAGGTCGTCCAGGAGAGAGTCGGCTGCGCGTGAGAGACGGGACTCCGTATAACGCATGGCGGCCGGCGGATCGCCGTCCATGGAGCCGAAATTGCCTTGCCCGTCGATCAACGGGACCCGCATCGAGAATCCCTGCGCCATGCGCACCATGGCCTCATAGACCGCGAGATCGCCGTGCGGGTGGTACTTGCCGATGACGTCGCCCACCACGCGGGCCGACTTGCGGAATCCCCGGTTCCAATCGAACCCGTTCTCCTTCATGGAATGCAGGATCCGCCGGTGCACCGGTTTCAATCCGTCGCGCACATCCGGGAGCGCCCGCGCCACGATCACGCTCATGGCGTAATCGAGGTAGGAGCGCTTCATCTCCTCCTCGATGGTCACCGGGGCGATGTCGAGGGGCGCTGACGCGGGCGGTTCGGTAGCCAAAACGGGTTCCGGGAGGACCTGGCAGAATGACGGAACGAGCGGCTTTTTCCAGCCGGCATCTTGCGGCTCAGAGACTAGCCAATTTCGCTCCTGCGAACAACGGCGACCACCCCTAGAATGAACGCTTCAAACAGTGGGAATCCGAACGCCATAAAGTCGTGAAATATATTTTATAATCAGTATGATATTCCTATTACCAGACGCCATGTCGAGATGTGTTTCACGACTTAAAGTATTACGTGAGGTGCGCCGCTCGCGAGGCCCTGATGGGACTCGCCAATCGAAGTCGCCTTTCCTCCAGGCTATGCTGGCCCGCTGCATGGAAACGGGTGCGCCATGAGTCAATCCGTCACCACCGACGTGTTGGTTGTCGGCTGCGGGATCGCGGGTCTCTCGGCCGCGGTATCGGCGCTCGAGGCAGGCGCTCAAGTGGCAATCCTCGAGCGCGCGCCCAAGGAGGAGCGCGGCGGCAATACCCGGTGGACCGAATCGCTCTTGCGCATGAAAAGCGAAGCCGAGGTCTCCGACGATTTCGAGACGCACTTCATGGAGAATGCCGGCCACCATCTCGACCCCGCGCTGGTGCGAGAGACCGCGCGGGACTATAGCGCCTGGCCCGCAATCGTGAGGACGCTCGGCTTCACCGACCCCGAGCTGATCGCGAGCTTCGCCGCGGGCGCTGGCCCTACCCTCGCCTGGCTCAAGCGCTTCGGCGTGCGCTTCGATTTCCTGCCGACCTATTTCATCACCAGCAGTACACCCCGCATGGCGCCGGTAGGCGGCGGCCTGGCGCTGGTCGAGGCGTTGGCGGCGGCAGCCGAAGGCCATGGCGGCCGCATCCTCTACGAGACCACCGCGCGCCAGCTCCTCCGGGACTCGGCGGGACGAATCCTGGGTATCCGGTCCGTCGACCGGTCGGGCCGCTCGCATGCGCTTCACGCGCGAAGCGTGGTCCTCGCGAGCGGTGGTTTCGAGGGCAATCCGGAGCTGCTGACCCGCTACCTCGGACCGCAGGCCCGCTATCTGAGACCAGTGGCGCGCGGCGGCTATTACAACAAAGGCGAGGGCATCCAGATGGCGCTCGCGGCCGGTGCCGCGCCCGCTGGCGATTACGGCGCCTTCCATGCGGAGCCCATCGATCCCCGATCCGGAGCGACGGAGCCGGTCGTCATGGTGTTCAACTACGGCATGCTCGTGAACGCGCGGGGACAGCGCTTCACCGATGAGGCGCCGAAGACCGTCGACGCCTGCTATGAGGCGATCACTCGGAGGATCTGGGAGCAGCCCCAAGGCATCGCCTACGTCATCCTCGATGCCGGGATCGCCGACGTGCCGAATTGGCGGAGATCAGTGCGCTCCGATCAGCCGCCCGTGGAAGCGCCAGCCATTTCGGCCCTCGCCGAGGGGCTCGGGCTCGATCCTGGTACGCTGCAGGCGACGGTCGCGGACTACAACCGTGCCTGCCCTGACAGCGCCGGTTTCAAGCCGCTGGCGCTCGACGGCCTCGCCACCCGCGGTCTCGATCCCCCGAAATCGAACTGGGCGCGTCCGCTCGACCGTCCGCCCTTCCTCGCTTACCCCATCACCTGCGCGAACTGCTTCACGTTTGGCGGGGTGAAGGTCGATACCGACGCCCGCGTGCTCGATCTCGACGGCGTGCCCATCGACGGGCTTTACGCCGTCGGCGAGGTCATGGGGCTCTACTACGGCACCTACACCGGTGCCACGTCAGTGCTGCGCGGCGCCGTGTTCGGTCGCAAGGCCGGATTGCACGCCGCCCGGCGCGCTGTCTAGCCGCGCAAGGAGCCCGCGGCATGTTTCAGTACCTCCGCGGCTTCAACCTGCTGCTTGCGGCGGTCGCGGTCACCGCGCCCATGGCGCACGTTCTGGAGTTACCTAACAAGCTCGCTCTGGATGGGCCAATCTGGCTCGCGATCCAGCAGAGCCTCTACCGCGGATGGGGGCCGATCTTCGGGCCGGTGGAGATTGTGGCGTTGCTGACCGCGATCGCGCTGGGCGTGGCAAGGCGGGGGAACCCGCCCAGTCTTTGGCGCACCATTCTGGCGGCCGCCGGCTATGCTGCCATGCTTGGCGCCTTCTTCGCCTTCAATGAGCCGGTCAATAGCGCGGTCACGCGATGGACGGCGGACAGTCTACCGCCGGATTGGCCGGATTACCGTCTGCAGTGGGAGATCGGCCACGCACTCTCGGCGGCGCTATCCATCGTAGCGCTCAGCGCACTCATCGGCGCTTGCTGGCGAGATGAGGCAGCGTAGCTCCTCAAGTTCCCGACCTCGGCCAGAGCCTGAGTCACCGCCAGCCTCGATACGATGCAGCGGTTCAGGCTCTGGCTCCAAGATTATCGATCGCTCAGGGCACAGCGCCCACATATTGGCACTGCACGACGGTCGGTGCGACCAGGATGCCGTCCGAGACGACGTTGTTGCCGGCGGTCATGTTGATGTTGTCGCCGGTGCCGCCATTCACGGTGGTGCCGTTGGTTAGAAAAGCCTCGCAGACGGAGAAGAACACCTCACCGTAATCAGCGATCGCGCTCTGCGAGCCGCCGACGGTGGGTGCCTCAACGATCCATTCGGCACAGTTCCCGGTGAGTTTCGTGCCCGCTGGCGCGTTGAAGCTGAACGAGGTCGACGCGCCGGTCGTCCGGTTGCTGAAGAAGGCGCTGGCGGTGGTGGCGTTAGCGCCGGTCGTGCAAATCAGCATGCTCACCATGTCGCCGGGGTTGATCGCGAGATTCGTGATCTGCACCTCTCCGGCCGGAAACCACTCCCACCAGGGATAGATGTTGCGGGTGATGGAGTTGCCGCTCCGGTACACCTCGCACTCGACTCCGGCTTGGCAGACGTCATTGGAGCCGTCGCCGTCGATACCGATCCAGTTGGCGCAGTAATACCACTGGTTCTCCGTGGGCGCGTCCACATCGGGAACCACCCAGTCGCCCTCGATCCATCGGAACGACTGTCCCTGCGGCGCAAAGACCACGCCGCCCGACCAGTTGGTCGAGGTCTCGGTTCCGGCCTGCGGGAGACGGGTCCTGGGCCCGTGGCGCTTCTCCGCGTTGAGCCGGAACGTCGGCGGGACGTAGTGGAACTTTTTCTTGAGCTGGCTGAACACGCGCCGATACCGCGCGAGGTGGTGCGCATCCTCCGGCCGAGCCGGGAAGCCGTGCCGATCCAGCTCGGCAGGGCTTGCGGTGAGCGGGTCGAATTGGCGGGGCGGCTCGAAGGTCTTGATCTTGATCCCGCCTTCCAGAGTGATCTGCGTCATATCCCTCTCCTGTGTTGGATTGCTGGCGCTGCCGGGCGAACGATGAGCGTCGCGAGCCAAGCCTCATCCTGCGCATCGCCCGAAGCGCACAGGCGAACGGCATAAGCGGCGCGCGCATCGGCGCTGCCCCCCTGTCAGAGGGTCGCGCTCCCTGGCCCCGCGTGGCACAGATTTTCTTTTCCGAAGTGCGCTTAGTATAAGCGCGAGCGACACCAGATCGGGTGTGGCAACGGCGCTCACAGATGGATTCAATCCTCGGGGATCGCCGACCCCATCGGGCGCGGACGCGCGCGGGCGATCAGCGGGAGCGGTCGCTGAAAGGCGGCTGCGTGTGCCTCAGAAAGGGATCTCGTCGTCGAGATCGCCGCCGCCCGAGGGCCGGCTGCCGCCCGCGCCGCCGCTGGGGCCCGACCCGCCGGAGCCCAAGTCGTCGGGTGCGCTGGCACCCGTGCCGGCACCTCCGCCACGGCTGTCGAGCATGGTGAGCTCGCCGCGAAAACGCTGCAGGACCACCTCGGTGGTGTATTTCTCGGCGCCGGTGTTGTCCGTCCACTTGCGGGTCTGGAGCGCGCCCTCGAGGTAGAGCTTCGAGCCCTTCTTTACGTATTTCTCGACCACGTCGACGAGCCGCTCGTTGAAGATCACGACGCGGTGCCACTCCGTGCGCTCCTTGCGCTCGCCGGTGTTCTTGTCGCGCCAGTTCTCGGAGGTCGCGAGCGACAGGTTCGCGACCCGCGTTCCGTCCTGGGTGCTGCGGATCTCGGGGTCTCTGCCGACGTTGCCCACGAGAATGACCTTGTTCACACTGCCCGCCATCGCGTCCTCGCCTCATGCCATGGTGTGTTCGGATCGATCGCCCGACGGTGGGACCATAGCACGAACATCCCCGGCGGAGTCATGGCTCAGTCACAGGGCCCACACGTGAGTAAGCGCCTGCCCGCTGTGGATATTTCTCGGAGTCGCCTTCCCCGCACCGGGGCCGGTATACTCCCACCTCACATCTCCGGTCCCATCGGTCCATGCAGCTCATCCGGGTTCGCGGCGCGCGCGAGCACAATCTCAAGAACATCGACGTCGACATGCCCCGCGACAGTCTGGTCGTGCTGACGGGCCTGTCGGGGTCGGGCAAGTCGTCGCTCGCCTTCGACACCATCTATGCCGAGGGCCAGCGCCGCTATGTCGAGAGCCTCTCGGCCTATGCTCGGCAATTCCTGGAGCTGATGCAGAAGCCGGACGTGGACTCGATCGAGGGCCTCTCGCCGGCGATCTCGATCGAGCAGAAGACCACGTCGCGCAATCCCCGGTCGACCGTCGGCACCGTGACCGAGATTTACGACTACATGCGCTTGCTGTTCGCGCGCATCGGCATCCCCTATTCGCCAGCGACCGGCCTGCCCATCGAGAGCCAGACCGTCTCGCAGATGGTGGACCGCATCCTCGCGATGAAAGAGGGCACCCGGCTTTACCTGTTGGCGCCGGTGGTGCGGGGCCGCAAGGGCGAGTATCGCAAGGAACTCGCGGACTACCAGAAACGCGGCTTCCAGCGGGTCAAGGTCGACGGCAAGATGCACGAGATCGACGCCGTGCCGGCGCTCAACAAGAAGCTGAAGCACGACATCGAAGTGGTGGTGGATCGCCTCGTGGTACGCGAGGGGCTCGGCAACCGCCTCGCGGACTCCCTCGAGACCGCGCTCAACCTAGCCGACGGCCTTGCGATCGCCGAGAATGCCGACAGCGGCGAGCGCACCATCTTCTCGGCGAAATTCGCCTGCCCAGTCTCGGGTTTCACAATTCCGGAGATCGAGCCCCGGCTCTTCTCCTTCAACAATCCCTTCGGCGCCTGCCCCGCCTGCGACGGTCTCGGCACCAAGCTGTTCTTCGATCCCGAGCTCGTGGTGCCGGACGAGCGCCTGAGCCTCAAGGAGGGCGCCATCGCGCCCTGGGCGAACTCAAGCTCGCAGTATTACTCCCAGACCCTCGACAGCCTGGCACGCCACTACAAGGTCAGCACCAACGAGCCCTGGACGGACCTGCCGGAGAAAGTCCGCAACGCGATCCTGTTCGGCTCGGATGGCGACGAGATCGCCATGCGCTACGACGACGGTCTGCGCGCGTACACCACGAAGCGACCGTTCGAGGGTGTGCTCCCCAACATGGAGCGGCGCTGGAAGGAGACCGACAGCGCCTGGCTCAAGGAGGAGCTCGGCCGCTTCCAGAACACGACGGAGTGCGAGGTCTGCCACGGCAAACGCCTCAAACCCGAGGCGCTCGCGGTCAAGATCCGCAAGCTCGACATCAGCGAGGTCGCGGACTTCTCGATCCTACAGGCGGCCGACTGGTTCGCTTCGCTGGACCAGCACCTCTCGGCGAAGCATCGCGAGATCGCTGCGCGGATCCTCAAGGAGATCAACGAGCGCCTGGGCTTCCTCAAGAACGTCGGGCTCGAGTATCTGACACTCTCGCGCACCTCAGGCACGCTCTCGGGCGGCGAGAGCCAGCGCATCCGCCTCGCCTCGCAGATCGGCTCGGGCCTGACCGGCGTGCTCTACGTGCTTGACGAGCCCTCGATCGGCCTGCACCAGCGCGACAACGACCGCCTGCTCGCGACCCTGAAGCGGCTCCGGGACCTCGGCAATACCGTGATCGTGGTGGAGCACGACGAGGAGGCGATCCGCAGTGCCGACTTTCTCATCGACATGGGACCGGGCGCTGGCGTGCACGGCGGTCATGTGGTCGCCGCCGGCAAGCCGCCGGAGGTTATGGCGAGCGCCGACAGCATCACCGCCCAGTACCTCACGGGCCGCCGCCGCATCGAGGTGCCGTTGCAGCGCCGTCCGGGCCGCCTCGGCCAGAAGCTCCGGCTCATCGGCGCGCGCGCCAACAATCTGCGGAACATCACCTTCGAGATTCCGCTGGGCACCTTCAGCTGCGTCACCGGCGTCTCGGGCGGCGGCAAGTCGACGCTCGTGATCGAGACCCTGTACAAGGCGCTCGCCCGCCGTCTCATGGGCGCGCGCGAGCACGCCGGCGACCACGACGGCATCGAGGGCGCCGAGCATCTCGACAAGATCGTCGACATCGATCAATCGCCGATCGGGCGCACGCCGCGCTCGAACCCCGCCACCTACACGGGTGCCTTCACGCCGATCCGCGATTGGTTCGCGGGATTGCCCGAGGCGAAGGCGCGCGGATACGCGCCCGGACGATTCTCGTTCAACGTGAAAGGCGGACGCTGCGAGGCCTGCCAGGGCGACGGCGTTCTCAAGATCGAGATGCACTTCCTGCCGGATGTTTACGTTCAATGCGACGTCTGCAAGGGCAAACGCTACAACCGCGAGACCCTCGAGGTGCTCTTCAAAGGCAAGAGCATCGCCGACGTGCTCGACATGACCGTCGAGGAAGGCGCCGACTTCTTCCGCGCGGTGCCGGCGATCCGAGAGAAGCTGGTGACGCTGCAGCGGGTCGGCCTCGACTACATCCACATTGGACAGCCCGCCACCACGCTCTCGGGGGGCGAGGCGCAGCGGGTCAAGCTCGCCAAAGAGCTCTCGCGGCGTGCCACCGGCCGTACGCTTTACATCCTCGACGAGCCCACCACGGGTCTCCACTTCGAGGATGTGCGCAAGCTGCTCGACGTGCTGCAGGCGCTCGTCGACCAGGGCAACACCATCGTGGTGATCGAGCACAATCTCGAGGTGATCAAGACCGCCGACTGGATCGTCGACCTCGGACCCGAGGGTGGCGACGGCGGCGGCCGGATCGTCGCGCAAGGGACGCCCGAGCAGGTCGCGGAGATCCCGGGGAGCTACACTGGCCAGTACCTGCATAGCTACTTGAACCGCGCCGGCCAGAAGAAGCTGAAGCGCGCGTGATCCTCGCCCGAAAGATGGATGGCGCCGGGACGCGTGACGAGGGGCGGTTGCGCGGCCAGGCCTGGTACGCGCTTGCCGTGGCTTTCGCTGTCTTCTTCTTTCTCCCCAAGCCGGTCGCCGCGGATAACCCGGATGTCTCCGACCAGGAGATGGCTTACCACGCATTGCACGTCGCACCAGAGGTGCCGGCGCAGCACGATAAATCGCTCGCCTGGCTCACGGAGCACGCCGACAAGCGCGCCGTTGCGTCGCTAGTCCACCTGATGCGCTGGCAGCCCGAAGACGTACCGACCCTCCGCAAGATCCTGCAGAGGATCACCGGCGACGACGTCGGCCCCAAGTGGTTCGACTGGATGGTCTGGCTGCAGGAGCACCCGGACTACACGCCTTACGAGGGCTTCGCCAATTTCCTCAGCCTGAGCCTCGTCTCGCTTGATCCGCAATTCCTGCGCTTCGTCCACGAGGGCGTGCCGCACGAGATCCGCCTCGAGGAGATCGTGTGGGGTGGCGTGCGCGTCGACGCCATACCCGCGCTCGATAATCCCAAGATGATCTCGGCCGTCGATGCGGAGTACCTCAACGCCGACGATCTCGTGTTCGGCGTCGAGATCGGCGGCGAGGCCAAGGCTTATCCGCTACGCATCGTGAACTGGCACGAGATGGTGAACGACGTGGTCGGCGGCACGCCGGTGAGTCTCGCCTACTGCACGCTCTGCAACGCCGGCATCCTTTACGCAGCTCAAGTAGCCGGCCGAGATCAGCGCCTTACCTTCGGCAGCTCGGGCCTGCTCTATCGCTCCAACAAACTGATGTACGACCGCGGCACCGACTCGCTTTGGGACCAGTTCACAGGCCGGCCCGTGGTGGGGCCGCTCGTGGGCTCCAATGTCTCGCTCCGGGTGCTGCCTCTGGTCACAACCCAATGGCACCTCTGGCGCGCCAAGCATCCGACGACCAAGGTGCTGTCGCTCGACACCGGATTCAGCCGCGATTACGGTCCGGACGCCGCCTATCGCGACTACTTCAACAGCAAGGACTTGATGTTTCCGGCAGCGGTGAAGGACCGCCGGCTCCAGCAGAAGGATCTGGTCTTCGGCCTGCGCGCGGCCGGTGGCACCAAGGCGTGGCCGCTGACGGCGTTTGCCGGCGGGAAGGTGATTCATGACAAGGTCGGCCTGGTCGAGGTCGTGCTGATCGGCAACGCCGAGCAGCGCACCGTGCGCGCCTACGAATCCAAGGGCCACAAATTCACGATGTCGGCGCCCGATCTGCTCCGCGCCTCCGACGGTTACTGGCGGATCACCGAGGACGCGCTCGTGCACTCCGACGGCAAGACCCTGGCGCGCCTGCCGGGCCACCTCGCCTACTGGTTCGCCTGGTCCGGGTTCTTCGAGAACGCGACGCTCGGCGGCAACTAGTATCGTCGGATCGCCGCGCCCCAGGCGAGCCGCAGCACGGTGCGGCTCGCTCGTGCAGCGAGGCGCGGATCGAAGACGTTGCCGCGGACGGCCGCGATGTCCTTGAGGTAGCCGGCGGCGATGCGAGCGGGCAGGAGCGCCGGCAGGGCGATCGCCGGCACATCCGGCCGTCGGGATCGAGCTTTCTTCAGGTGCTGGCGTGCCGGTTCCGCGAGACGCTTCACCGCTCGCGCCAAGGCAGGCGACGGCCTGAGCTCGAAGACCGTCCCGACCTCCAGCCCGACGTCTCCGGCAATCTCCGCCGGTATGTAATGCCGCCGCGCCCGCGCGTGAAACGGGATCGCCCGGATCAGCCCCACCAGGGCGTACGCGATGCTGATCTCGCATGCGGCCTCGACTGCCTCGCCGTCTCTCACGCCCAACACCTCCAGCACGAGGCGCTGCAGGCGACCCGCTGTCGAGGCGCCGTAGTGCTCGAGAGCCGACAGGGTCGCGGGCGGCTCGTCCGCGAGGTCGAGCTCGCGCGCGTCGATCATGGCCTCGAAATGCTCGCGGCCGAGCCGGTACTCCCGGATCGCCCCAGCGAGCGGTGTCATGACCTCGTGCGGCCGGATCGCGCCGCCAGCATAGGCCTCGCCGATCGCCTCGCGCCACCATTGCAGGCGGATCTGGCCCAGCAGCGGCTCGGTCACGACCTCGCGCGTCTTGGCGATCTCGTGGTTGAAGACGTAGAGCGCGATCGCCGCCCCGCGCCGGTCCGCCGGCACGAAGAGTGCCGAGAGATACCGGTCGCGATCATGACGGCGGAGGGCATCGGCCAACGACGACGAGAGCATCATGCGGGATTGCGCGACTCGGAGCGCGGCCTCGGCGATTGCCGAGACACCGCTCTATCTCTATGATGTGATTGCTTATCACAACAATTACAGAAAGAGGTTAGGGATGAAGAACCCGTTGGACTCGCTGGGGCAGACCGTCCTGATCGGATTTATTCTGGCCGCGGTCGCCCATCTCCTCATCAGCGCTTTCAGCGCCTGAAGCGAGAGGGGGAAACGCCATGTTTGTCACACACGAATGGTGGGAATTCGCCTTCCGGTGGTTGCACATCATTAGCGGCGTCATGTGGATCGGCTTGCTCTGGTATTTCAATTTCGTGCAGACGCCGTCGATGCCGAAGATCCCGGACGAGCAGAAGCCGGCGATCTCCAAGGTGATCGCGCCGACGGCCCTGTTCTGGTTCCGCTGGGGTGCCATGGCCACCATCATCACCGGCCTCATCCTCGCGGGCATGAGCGGCTACCTCTTGAGCGCGATCAAGCTCGGCATCGGCGATCACGTCGGCAAGAACAGCGCGATCGGGCTCGGCATGTGGCTCGGCGCCATCATGTGGTTCAATGTCTGGTTCATCATCTGGCCGAACCAGAAAAAGGCGCTCGGCATCGTCAACGCCACGCCCGACGAGAAGAAGGTAGCCGCACGCACGGCCGGATTGACCTCGCGGGTAAATACGATGTTGTCGGTCCCCATGCTCTACTGCATGGCCTCCGCCTCGCACTACTTCGCGATCACGGGGTAAGGCGAGCGATCTCCGAGATCCTCAAAGGGCGGGCGTCGTGCCCGCCTTTTTCTTTTTCAGACGGGCAGCAGCAGGGCCGCCGCCACGCGCCGATCCTCGGCCAGGAGGACGTTGTAGGTCCGGCAGGCGGCACCAGTGTCCATCGGCTCCAGGCTGACGCCCGCAGCCTTGAGCGCCTGGCGCACCGATGCCGATACGGGCCTCATGCGCGCGCCGCAGCCCAACAGCAGGATCTCGATGCCGCCGCGCTCGATGACCGGCCGCAGCGCCTCAGCGGTCACGGTATCGATCCCTCCGACATCCCATTCGAGGATGGCGTCGGGAAACACCAGGATCGATCGGGCGTAGGTGACGCCCGCCACCCGGAAACCGCGCGCACTGTAGCCCTCGATGATCTGCCGACCGCTCGGGCTGACCGGCGTCAGCTCCATGGCATCAGGATGTACGCTCGCGGGCGGCGATGGCGGGCGGTGCCTTCTTGCTGGCCGGTGGCTCTGCCCTTTCCGTGTCCACCTCCGCGCGCTCGGTGTCGCCGGCGCCGCGTCCCGGCCGGATGTAGTAGAGCAACGGCGCCGCGATGAAGAGCGAGGAATAGGTGCCGATCACGATGCCCCAGAGCATGGCGATGCTGAACCCGCGCAGCACCTCGCCGCCGAAGAACAAGAGCGCAAGCACCGCGAGCGCGGTGGTGCTGACGGTCAGGATCGTTCGTGACAGCGTCTCGTTCAGGCTCTTGTTGATGAGCGTGCGGAAATCCATGGTCTTGTGCTTGCGCATGGTCTCGCGCACGCGGTCGTAGATCACCACGGTGTCATTGATTGAATAGCCGGCGATGGTCAGGATCGCCGCCAGCGTGGTCAGGTTGAACTCGAGCTGCAGCAGCGCAAAGAGGCCCACGGTCGTCGCGGAATCGTGGATGGTCGACAGCATCGCGCCCACGCCGAACGGCCACTCGAAGCGGAACCAGACGTAGGCCGCGATCGCCAGCAGCGCCAGGATCGTCGCCTTGACGCCGGCCGCGATGAGCTCGCTGCCGACCTTCGGTCCCACCACCTCGACGCGCCGGAACTCGACGGATGCGCCAAGGGCTTGGCGTACGGAATTGACGCCCTTCATCTGCGCCTTGTCGTCGCCGGGCTGGCGCGGCAGGCGGATGAGCACGTCGTCGGGACTGCCGAACCCCTGCAGCGACACTTCGCCGAGCCCGAGCCCGTTGAGCTTCGCACGCATGGCGCCGAGATCCGCGGGCCCCTGCGTGCGCGCCTCCACCAGCACGCCACCGGAGAAATCGATGCCGTAGTTGAGGCCCACGGTAAGGAACAGCACCACCGAGGCCACAGTAAGGAAGATCGAGAGCGCAAAGCCGATCTTGTGGAGCCCCATGAAATCGATGTTGGGGATTCGCTTGATGACGATGAGCGGCCGCAGGATCATGGGGCTTCGCTCCTAGATCGGGATCGCCTTGGGCCGCCAGCGCCGGACCCAGCTCACGATCTGGAGCCGGGTTACCAGGATCGCGGAGAACAGCGACCACGCGACGCCGAGGCAGAGCGTGACGGCAAAGCCCTTCACCGGCCCCGAGCCCAGCGCGAACATCAGGACGCCCGCGACGAAGGTCGTGACGTGGCTGTCGAGGATGGTGCCGAAGGCGCGACTGAAACCGGCTTCCAGTGCCGACAGCATGGTGCGCCCGCCGCGCACCTCCTCTCGGATGCGCTCGTAGATCAGCACGTTGGCGTCGACGGCCATACCCAAGGTGAGAGCGATCCCGGCGATGCCCGGCAGCGTCAACGTGGCGCCCAGCAATGACAAGGTCCCGAGCAGCAGGCACAGGTTGAAGAACAGCGCGACATCCGCGAACAGGCCGAAGAGCCCGTAGAACACCATCATGAAAACGATCACCAGTCCCACGCCGACGAAACTGGCAGTCGTGCCGGCGCGGATCGAATCCGCGCCGAGATCCGGGCCGACCGTGCGCTCCTCGAGGATCGTGAGCGGCGCCGGCAGGGCGCCGGCGCGCAGCAGCAGAGCGAGATCGCCCGCTGTCTGTGTGGTGAAGCTGCCGGAGATGATGCCGGCTCCGCCGGTGATCGGCTCGCGGATCACCGGCGCACTGATCACCTTGCCGTCCAGCACGATCGCGAAGGGCTTGCCGACGTTCGCCTTGGTGACGTCGCCGAACCGCCGGCCGCCGTTCGCGTCGAACTTGAAACTGACCACGGGCTGGGCGTCCTGGAAGGTCGCCTGCGCGTCGGTCAGCGCGTCGCCGCTCACCATCACGCGCCGCTGCACGACGTAGGATGGGCCGGTTGCGCCGGGATGCCGGCTGTCTTCCGCGGACGGCAGAATCTCGTCGCCCGGTGGCAGCACGCGCTTCGCCTCCTCGACGCTTACGTTGGTATCGACGAGCTGGAAGGTCATCTTGGCGGTCTTGCCAAGGATTCCCTTCACATGCTCGGGATTATCGATGCCCGGCAGTTGGACCAGGATACGGTCCGCGCCCTCCCGCTGGATCGTCGGTTCCTTCGTGCCGGTCTCGTCGATGCGGCGCCGGACGATCTCGATAGACTGATCGAGGATCGACCGCTGCCGCGCCGTGAGAGCGGCCTCGTTGAAGGTCAGCGTGACCTTTCCGTCGGCTCCCACGGCGGGATCGAGCTCAGGGTCGATCTTCTTGGCGATCGCGCGAACCGCGTCCACCTTTTCGAGGTCGCGCACCGTGAAGACGACCTGATTGCCCTGCACCGCAAGGCCGGTATAGCCGATCTGTGCGTTACGGAGCTCGGTCCGCGCAGAATCGACAGCCGCGTTGAGGCGCTCGCGGATCACCTGGTTCATGTCGACTTCGAGCAGCAGGTGAGAGCCGCCGCGGAGGTCGAGCCCGAGGCTGATCTGCTTGTGTGGAATCCAGTTGGGCAGCCCGTCGAGCGCACCCGCGTTGAACAGGTTCGGCACCGAGAGGATCACCCCAAGCACGCAGATGATCAGAATCGACAGAACCTTCCAGGGCTGGAAGTAGAGCATCGACTAGGCCTCGCCTCCCGACCCACTCAGCTCGTCTTGACCACTTCCGAATCTTCTTTTTCCTGCTCCGCCGCGCGCGGGGTCTCCTTGCCCTTGTCGCCATCCTTGCCCTTGCCGGCGGGCTCGGGCTTCGCCAGCACTTGCGAGATCATGCTGCGCACCACGCGCACGCGCACATTGTCCGCAATATCGACCGCGACCTCGGTGTCGCTGATCACCTTGGCGACCGTGCCGATAATGCCGCCGTTGGTGACGACCCGGTCGCCGCGGCGGAGGGCCTCCAGCATCTGCTTCGTCTGTTTCGCGCGCTGCTGCTGAGGCCGGATCAGGAAGAAATAGAACACGGGCAACATGAGCAGCAGCGGCAGGATCATTCCCATCGTGCTGCCCGCGCCATCGGCTGCCGTCTGCGCAAAAGCCGGCGATATGAACATCCATCCTCCACGCTGCACGAAAAGGGATTGGCGCCGCGGCCGGCGCCCAGGCGCGGCCATTCCTACGCGGTTTGACCGCAAAGAGCAATGGGGCGGAGCCCGCGCAATAGCGTCGCGGAAGGTTTGCCAATCGCCCCTTATGTGCTAGTACCTGTTGGAAAATTTCGAGCGAACGTTTTTCGATATGAGCGACCGACCGAGCTCGGACCCCCTTCTTCGGCGCATCGCCGACGCGCTCGACCGCCTGGCGCCCGCGGCCGCGCCCAAGCACGATTTCGAGGCGGCCGACGCCTTCGTCTGGCACGCCGAGCGCCA
>DATFRA010000311.1:0-4427 GCA_035263705.1 Allostellaceae bacterium | reverse complement strand
CGTGATAGGCCTGGGTGCGGAAGCTCGACTGCGTGTCGATGGGTTTGACGGCGAGCCTCGGGGGAGTCGCCACGGTCATGTCTTCGGCCATCCATCCCTCCCCTCGATTCAGAGAAATCAATGACTTGCGGGCACCGCCCGCGATGAGCATGTCCGTTATTCCCAATCTTGTATGCCACATGCCACGGCGCCGCAAGCGCCCTCGATTGGGCGCCGCGCGCATGCATTTCTTGACAGCGCGTGGACCAAACCCCTAGAGCCTCCGTCACGTTGGGACGCTCGAGAGGGGAAGCCATCCGCCATGCCACTTGCCAAGAAACACATCCGTTACGGGGGCCGCGTCGTCATCGTGGGCTTCGGCAGCATCGGCCAGGGCACGCTGCCGCTGATCCTCCGCCACGTGGACATGGACCCCGCGCGGATCACCATCATCACCGCCGAGGAGCGCGGGAAGAAGGAGGCCGAGGACCTCGGCATCACCTTCATCATCAATCCGCTCACCCGCGAGAATTACGAGCGGGTGCTGGACCCAATGCTGAGCCGCGGCGATTTCCTGCTCAATCTCTCGGTCGACGTCTCGAGCGTCGCGCTGATCGAGTTTTGCCACCGCAAGGGCGTGCTTTACCTCGACACCTGTATCGAGCCCTGGCCCGGCGGCTACACTGACGCGTCCCTTTCGCCCGCGCAGCGCTCGAATTATGCCCTCCGGGAACACGCCCTGGATTTCCGGCGGAAGACCGGCGGCAAGGGCCCGACCGCGATCCTGACCCACGGCGCCAACCCGGGCCTGGTCTCGCATTTCGTGAAGCAGGCGATGCTCGACGTGGCGCAGGCGACCGGCCTCAAGGTGTCGGTGCCGAAGACGCGCGCCGACTGGGCGGCGCTCGGTCAGAGGCTCGGCGTCAAGGTGATCCACATCGCCGAGCGCGACACACAGGTCTCGAAGGAGCCCAAGCGGCCGGGCGAGTTCGTCAACACCTGGTCGGTCGACGGCTTCTTCAGCGAGGGCTCGCAGCCGGCGGAGCTCGGCTGGGGCAGCCACGAGAAGCACTTTCCGGCCGATGGCAAGCGCCACGATTTCGGCTGCGACTGCGCGATCTATCTGCTGCGGCCCGGCGCCAGCACGCGCATGCGCAGTTGGACGCCGCTCGAGGGCCCCTACCACGGCTTTCTGATCACGCACGGCGAGTCGATCTCGATCTCTGATTATTTCACGGTGAGGGACGGGAACCGTGTCGCCCACCGCCCGACGGTGCACTACGCCTACCACCCCTGTGACGACGCCGTGCTGTCGGTCCACGAGCTCGCCGGCAAGAACTGGCACCTGCAGACCGAGAAGCGGATTTTGATGGACGAGATCACCACGGGGATCGACGAGCTGGGCGTGCTCCTCATGGGCCACGCCAAAGGCGCCTACTGGTACGGCTCCGTGCTCTCGATCGAGGAGACCCGCAAGCTCATCCCCTACCACAACGCCACCGGCCTGCAGGTGACGTCGCCGGTGCTGGCAGGGATGATCTGGTCGATCCAGAATCCCGACCGCGGGGTCACCGAGCCCGACGAGATGGATTTCGACCGCATCCTCGAGATCTGCCGCCCCTATCTCGGCAAACTCGTCGGCGCGTACAGCGACTGGACGCCGCTCCGCGACCGGGGACGCCTCTTCCCCGAGGAGGTCGACAGCAGCGACCCCTGGCAATTCAAGAATTTCCGCGTGGTGTGAGCGGAAGGACGCCCAGGGCGGATCGGTGGTAGACTCAATGGCGTAGACACGCTCCCGCTGGCTCGGGAGGGCCGCCTATGGGCAAGACCCGACACGCGCTGATCGCCCTGCTGTTTGCCTGTGTGCTCGTCGCGCCGCCCGCGTGGAGCAAGGACGTTGATCTCGCGCTGATCCTGGCGATCGACGTGTCCGGTAGCGTGAACGCCGAGCGCTGGGAGCTGCAGCGGCGCGGTTACGAAGCCGCCTTCAACAGCCCGGAGGTGCTGCAGTCCATCACCTCGGGCCCGCACAAGGCAATCGCAGTCACCATGGTCGAGTGGTCGGGCGTCAACCACCAGCGGCAGGTGGTCGAGTGGACCGTAATCGACGACCAGCTCTCGGCCGCCACCTTCGCGAGCATGATGGCGGAGGCGCCGCGGGTCTATTCCGACTGGACCTCGATCAGCGCCGCGCTCGATTTCGTCGTCCCCCTGTTCCGGAAGAGCGGCGTGACCGCGAGCCGCACCATCATCGACGTCTCCGGCGATGGCGTGAACAACCAGGGCCGCCCCATCAACGAGGCGCGCGACGACGCGCTCGCTATGGGCATCGTCATCAACGGGCTGCCGATCCTCAGCGACTACGATGCCCTCGACGGCTACTACCAGGACCATGTGATCGGCGGCTCCGGCGCCTTCATGGAGGTGGTGAAGGACTATTCCACCTTCAGCAAGGCCGTGCTCGCGAAGCTCGTGCGCGAGATCTCGGGCAACGAGGACCGCTCCCGCGCAATCCTGGCGCGACGGTTCCCGGCGAAGCTCATTCAAGCGGCCGTGACCGCGTCTCCCGGGATCAAGCAGATGAAACCGGACTCGATCGTGATCGCGACTGGCTTGAGACCCTGGCCGGGACAAGGCCCGGCGAGGCAGTAGCCGTCCTCGATTCGAAACACTGCGCCGTGTGTGGCGCAGAGGATGTGGCGCTTCTCGAGATCGAGGAAGCCGTCGGGCCGCCAATCCAGCGGCGAGCCCGTGTGCGGGCAGGAGTTCTCATAGGCGAAGATCCGTCCGCCCTGGCGCACGACAAATAGAGCACGCCAATCTGCGCCGGCGCCGAGGCGAAACCCGCGGCTGCCGGGATCCGTGATCTCGTCGAGACGGCAGAGCGGGGTCAACCCCTGATGCCCGTCATCTTGGCGATGATCTTCCACTCGTCGGCGCTCACCGGCGAGACCGAGAGGCGCGAGAGCTTCACCAGCTTCATCGCCTTGAGCGCAGGCGTCGCCTTGATGGTGGCGAGGTCGACCGGCGACTTCACGGGCTCGACCGGCACCACGTCGACCTGCACGAATTTGCCCTCCTTGTCGGTCGGGTCCGGATAGGCCTCCTTCACGATCTCGGCGACGCCGACGATCTCCTTGCCCTCGCCCGAGTGATAGAAGAAGGCGCGGTCGCCCTTCTTCATCGCCTTGAGGTTGGCCGCTGCCTGGAAGTTGCGCACGCCGCTCCAGTTGGTGCGCTTGTCCTTGACCAGCTGGTCCCAGGAATAGCTGGAGGGCTCGGACTTCAGCAGCCAATAGGCCATGGGCGGCTCCTCAGTTTCCTTTTGCGCGGGCGACGATGAAGATACGGCGGAACGGCAGCAAGGTATGCCCGTCGGCGCGGCGCGGATAGGCGCGGCCGAGCCGCTCCGCGCAGGCGCGCTCGAAGGCCTCGCGCTCGGCACCGGCGAGCGCCGTCAGCAACGGACGCAGCGCCGTGCCGCGCATCCATGTGAGCACGGCGTCCTCGCCGCTCAGCACGTGCAAGTACACGGTCTCCCAGATGTCGAGACCCTCTCGCGCGAGCGGCGCCAAGCGGTCATAGGTGACCTCGGGGCCCGCCACCGGCTCGGGCCGCAGCAGCGGCTTCAAGGTCGCGGCCCACGGCCCCAACTGCGCCACCTCGCGCATCAGCGCGTGCGAGGGCTCATCGAAGTTGCGCGGCATCTGCACCGCGAGCACGCCACCGGGCACCAGCATTCTCATGAGGCGCGGAAACAGCGCTTCGTGATCGTCGACCCATTGCAAGACGGCGTTTGAGAAGATCAGCGCCAGCTTCTCCGGTGCTGACCAGCTCCGCAGGTCCGCCTCCACCCAGCGGATCGATGAGCGCGCGGCCGACGCTTGCGTCAGCATTTCCGGCGAGGAATCGATTGCGGTGAAGGCACGGTCGGGCCACCGCTCGGCAATTGCGCGCGCATGGACGCCGGTACCGCAGCCAAGCTCGGCCATCGGCCCCGGAGGCAGATCGCCGACCCGCGCCAGCAGATCGAAGCCCGGCCGCAGTCGCTCGTCGGAGAACCTCAAATAGGTCGCGGGATCCCACGCCACGGTCGGACTCGCTCCTCTCTTCGAGAATGGCGTTTTTCATAGCTCATTCCGGGCCGTACGGCACGGGAAAGGCCGGGCGGGAGTTGCACATTTTTAATGCGCTAATTGTCATATTTGACTACTTATATGATGTGAAATAGAGTCAAACCACATTGAACCCGCGCGCGGGAGTGTGCGATGGCACGAGACGGCGGTCCCTCCAAGGTCGAGAAGGTCAAGTCGGCGAGCCACGGCCTGCGCGGCACGCTGGCCGAAGAAGCCGCCAGTAGCGCGCCGACCTTCAGCGGCGACTCCGCCGTGCTACTCAAGTTCCACGGCATCTATCAGGGCTATGACCGCGACAGCGCCACCGAG
>DATFRA010000310.1:0-30962 GCA_035263705.1 Allostellaceae bacterium | reverse complement strand
AAGGACGTGACGCTCGCGACGGCGCTCGGCCGCGAGCTCGGCGTGCCCATGCGTCTCTGCAACATGGCGCTCGAGGAGATGACCGAGGCGATGAACCGGGGCTGGGCCGGGCGCGATTCCCGCGTCGCCATGCTCCTGCAGGAGGAGCGGGCGGGTGTCACGATCGAGGTCGATCGGGAGAAGGTCCAGGCGGCGGTGGCGCGCGATACCTAGGCGCGCAACTTAGGCGGCGCTCGCGCGCAGAACCCGCGCGTCGCGTCGGATGGCCTGCGGCGGCTGGCCGAAGAGGCGGAGGAACGCTCGCCGCATCCGCTCGGGATCCCCGAAGCCGACGATCTCCGCGATGCGCTCGACGGGCTCGCTGCCGGATTCGATCAGCGCGCGGGCGGCCTCCGCGCGCAATCGCTCGACGGCCTTGGCGGGGGTCTCGCCGGTCTCCGCGCGGAAGGCGCGGCCGAATTGGCGCGAGCTCAAATGCGCGGCATCGGCCAGTCGCTCGACGGAGAGCATCTCGCCGAGATGCTCGCGCGCGAAGCCGAGCGCGCGCCGAACCCGGTCGGACTCCGGCTCCAAGTCGAGCATCGCCGAGAATTGCGACTGCGAGCCCGGTCGTCGCTGATAGACCACGAGCTCCTGTGCCACCGCGCGGGAGAGCTCGCGGCCGAAGTCCTCCTCGATGAGCGCGAGGGCCAGATCGATGCCGGCGGTGACGCCGGCCGACGACCAGATCGCGCCGTCGCGGATGAAGATGCGTTCGCCCTCGACGCGCACCGCGGGATAGCGCCGCTGCAGCGCCGCGGCGTGGCGCCAGTGCGTGGTGGCGCGCTTGCCGTCGAGCAGGCCCGCCGCCGCCAGCAAGAACGCGCCCGTGCAAACGCTCGCCGTGCGACGCGATCGTGCGGCGATCTTGCGGACGAGCTCCACGTGCTCCTCCGAGACGGAGAGCGCGCGGGTGGCGCGGCCGCCCGGCACGATGAACGTGTCGAAGCTCTGCCGGGACGCGGGAACCGTCGCGACTTCGAGAGCGGCGCTCCCGGCCACCAGGCCGCCCGCGCGCGACATGACGGTGCAGCGGTAGCAATCGCCGCCGCCCGAGGCATCGGCGGTCTGGAAGGCCGCGAGCGGGCCGGTGAGGTCCAGGATCTGGAAGTCCGGGAAGATCAGGAATCCGATGCGGCGAGCCATGGCGCAATTCGAGGGATCTATGTCATTTACGCCAGGACGATGCCAGAGCATGCTGCGCCGGTCAATTCCAGGAGGAGCCCATGGCGAACGCCGTCACCATCGTTTTTCCGCTCTATCAGGGCGTGACCCAGCTCGATTTCACGGGACCGCTGCAATTCGTCTCGCGCGTGCCGGGCGCCAAGGTGATCGTCGCCTCGGTCGGCGGCCAGCCGGTGAAGGCCGATGGCATGAGCTTCGCCGATCTCGCGGCGCTGGAGGGCGTCGAGCGCTGCGACGTGCTGTGCGTTCCCGGCGGCTTCGGCTGCACGGACGCGATGGAGGACGAGGTCTATATGTCCGCGATCAAGCGGCTCGCCGCGAGCGCGCGGTATGTGACCTCGGTCTGCACGGGCTCGCTTGTGCTGGCCGCGGCCGGGCTCCTCAAGGGCAAGCGCGCCGCCTGTCATTGGGCCTGGCGCGACATGCTCTCGGCCTTCGGGGCCATCCCCGACCCCGCCCGCGTGGTGCGGGACGGCAATATCCTGACCGGCGGCGGCGTCACTGCGGGCATCGATTTCGCGCTCACGCTCATCGCGGAGATCGCGGGCGAGCGGGTCGCCGAGACGCTCCAGCTCGGCCTCGAATACGCGCCGGCGCCGCCCTTCGATGCCGGCACGCCCGAGACCGCCTCGCAGGAGGTGATGGAGGCGTATATGAGCCGGTTCCGGCAGAGCCTGGCCGCGCGGCGCGAGGCCGTGCTTGCGACCGCGGCGAAGCTCGGCAAAGCGGCCTGACGAGGCCTAACCGTCTGTTAACCGCGCGGTGCGACCCTGCCGGGATGGCGAAAACCCCGGCGGCCGACGCCCCGCGCAGCAGCCTCGATCCCGAGGATTGGGCTGGCTTGCGCGCGGACGGGCACCGCATGCTCGACGAGATCCTCGACTATATCGAGGGGATCCGCGAGCGGCCGGTCTGGCGGCCGCTTCCCGACGAGGTGCGGGCCCGGTTTCGCTCGGATCTGCCCCGCAAGCCGCAGGCGCTCGCCGACGTGCACGGCGAGTTCATGCGGGACGTGCTGCCCTACGCCACCGGCAATGTGCATCCGGGCTTCATGGGCTGGGTGCATGGCGGCGGCAATCCCGCGGGCGTGCTGGCGGAGATGCTTGCCGCCGGCCTCAACGCGAACCTCGGCGGCCGCGACCACGCGCCGATCGAGGTCGAACGCCAGATCGTCGCGTGGATGCGGACGCTCTTCGGGTTCCCGGAGACCGCGACGGGGCTCTTCGTCACCGGCACCTCCATGGCGAATTTGATTGGGGTGCTGGTGGCGCGCACGGCGGCGCTCGGCTCGGGGATGCGGCGCAAGGGCGTGCGCGCGGCGGAAAAGCGCCTCACGGCCTATACGTCCGCGGCGGCCCATGGCTGCATCGCGCAGGCGATGGATATTTCCGGACTCGGCATCGAAGCGCTGCGGGTGATTCCGACCGGTGACGATCACCGCATCGACATCGACGCGCTCACGGCGGCGATCGCGGATGACCGCGCCAAGGGTTTCTCGCCGTTCCTGGTGGTCGGTACCGCCGGCACGGTCGATATCGGCGCGATCGACGACCTCGCGGGGCTCGCCGACGTGGCGGAGCGCGAGAAGCTCTGGTTCCACGTCGATGGTGCCTTCGGCGCGCTCGCAGTTCTGGCGCCGGAGGTGGCGCCGCGTCTTGCCGGCATCCAGCGGCCGGATTCCCTCGCTTTCGACTTCCACAAATGGGGCCAGGTGCCCTACGACGCCGGCTTCGTGATGGTGCGCGACGGCCGCATGCACCGGAGCGCCTTCGCCTCGCCCGCGGCCTAT
The DNA here is from genome assembly GCA_035263705.1 of Allostellaceae bacterium. Taxonomy (GTDB): domain Bacteria; phylum Pseudomonadota; class Alphaproteobacteria; order ATCC43930; family CGMCC-115725; genus DASZHJ01. The sequence goes on along the minus strand of DATFRA010000310.1, from coordinate 27,949 downwards.
CTGCGGCGCGAGACGCGCGGGCTCGCCGCGGGCTCGCCCTGGCCCTGCGATTTCGGGCCAGATCTCTCCCGCGGCTTCCGCGCGCTCAAGACCTGGTTCACCCTAAAGGTGCACGGCACCGAACGGATCGGCCGCGCGATCTCGCGCAGCTGCGCGCTCGCGCAATACCTCAAGAGCCGCATCGAGGCGGCGCCAGAGCTCGAGCTCCTGGCGCCGGTGCAGCTCAACATCGTCTGCTTCGGCTACCGCAGCCCCGATGCGAACCGGCTCAATGCGGAGATCGTGATCGCGCTGCAGGAATCCGGCATCGCGGCACCCTCGGCCACCACAATCGGCGGCCGCGTCGTGATCCGCGCCGCGATCGTCAACCACCGCACCGAGGAGCGCGACATCGACGCGCTGATCGCGGCCACGCTGGAGATGGGCGCGGCACGCCAGAAGAGCGCGGCCGCCTAGCGTCGAAGCCTAGACGACCTTGAATCCGTCGAGTGCGGGGCGCCGAGAGCCCACGCGCTGATCGTGCGCCCATTTGCGCGAGAGCCGCTCGCATTCCCCGAGGAAGGTCTTGAACGCCGCGTCCATGATGCCGCGGCGGTCCGCGAGCTGGGGCAGGATGAAGTCGGGCGTGTGGTTGAGTTCGACCAGCAGCGCGCCGTCGTCCACCGGCGCGATGTCCCAACCGATCAGCCTGAGATCCGGCAGGACCTTCGCGGCTTCCAGCGCAGTCTCGGTGACGGCGGTCCAGTTCGGCACCATCGCGCCGATCAGCGGCGCACCCGTGTCGGGGTGATGCGTCACCGCCTCGAGCGTCATGCCGACGCCGCGGATCGCGCGGAGCACCTCGCCAGTCGCGAGATCAAGCTGCGCGAGCAGATTCCCGGGGCGCCAGAAATTGTCGGCGCCATGGGCACCCGCCGGGATCTTCCAGCACGCGCGGATAATCCTCGGCCCGTCCGCCGACATGGTGGTGAGCAGCCGGACCGTGGCGAGGCGGTCGCCGCAGATCGCGCGCACGGCCGCGTGCGGGCTGACGCGGCGCTGCAGGAGGTAGCCTCCGCCATAATGCGCATTCACGTCCGCCGCGAATGTCTTGAGCGGCACCAGCTGGCCGCTCACGGCGATCAGACTGTCTCGCGCGCGGTCGTAGCGGTCGAAGCTCGCGGATCCCAGGCTCTGGAAGCCATCCAGCGGCTTCGCGAACAGCGGATAGTGGCGATCGTCGCGCAGGAAATCGGTGAGCTCCGCCTCGTTGCGGAGCAGGCGAGGGGAGTGCGTCGCGACCGTGTTGCAGAATAGAGCCAAGGTCGGCGTGGTGCGGAAACCGTAGGCCGCGAAGAGCGCGTTTGCCGCGATCTTGTTCTCGACCAGCGCGAAATTCTCGACCCGGAAGTTGGCCTTTAGCCAGATCTTGCGCGATTGCGTGAGCCCGACGAAGGCGCGCTTGTCGGTCTCGGCGTAGAGGCGCGGATCGAACAGGCGCAGCGCCAGATACTCGTCGAAGGCCAATCGCCCGGGCCCGAAGGCGAGCCGCGCGTAGTCCTTCACCAGGGCGAAGAACGTGGTGCCGCATTCCGCCGCCATTCGCTGGAGGGTCGGCGCGAGCGCCAGCTCCTGGCGTGGCCGCTTGACGTCCATGGCAGTGGCGCCTGCGTTCGCGCCAGGCGCAAGGGCGTTCTCGGTGGCTGTGGGCACGGATCGATCCCCCTGCGTCAAAGCGGCAACGGGATTGTTGGGCAGACTGGTTAATCGATCCTTGCGGGTCCGGGGTCGGGGTCCTCCCGCGGGCCGAGCACCGGCCCTCATCTCGCCTATTATGGCGGGCCTAACCAAAAGGTATCAAACTGGAATATTAGAACGCAACGGGAGCGTTTCATCATGTGACGGCCTATATTCCTATGTGACCGCCGAGGAGGCGGCTTGGCCGGTGATTCAGGAGGTGGCGATGACGGTTGAGAAAGTCCGGACTTGGATCAGGGTCTTGCCCGCCGTGGTGATCCTGGCGCTGCTGAGCGGATGCGTGGTGTATCCGGCCTACGCCCCGTATTCCCGGGGCTACTACGGGCAGGGCTACTACGGGCAGGGCTATTATGGGCAGGGGCAGGGCTACTACCCCTATTACCGTGACGATTACTACTACCGCCGCTATTAGCCGCGGCTATCGCAGGGGTCCGAAGGTATAGGGCGGATTGGCGGGCGCGCCCGGAACGGGCGCCAGTCCGCCGGGGCCGTATCCCGTCACGGGCCCTGGATTGGGGGCGGGCGCGAATTGACCGGGGCTCGGGGCGGCGACGGTAGAGTGCGGCAATCCCGGTGGCGTCCTCTCGGGCAAGAGGGGCGGAATATCCGGCAGCGTCGGCGGCGGCGTGATGGGCTGGCTGGGCGAGCCGATGTCCTGACGCGCGTCCGTCGCGGGCGTTGTGATGCCCTGACTACGGCTCGGTGCGCTTGCGATCGCGCAAACCGCGAGCGCAGCGAGGAGGACCAGCGATCGACCGAACATCACCCATGCCTTCGAAGCACAGCCGCGGCTTCAGAACGGAAGCCCCGTATGGATCGCGCCACCGCCGCCGCCGTTGCTGCCGGTGCCGCCCTGCATATAGGTGTTTCGGCACGCTGAAACCGCCGCCACTATGACCAACAACGCCACGATTCCCATCAGTCGGCGCATCGTTCGGGACTCCTCCCGAAATATTGGAACTCCGTAGCGCGCTACAATCCCTCATCCCTCACGACTACCGCAAGTGCGATCACGAAGTCGTATTGACCGCGCGCCCCCACAAAGACCAGCCTAGCCGCCCACGATCTCGGAAGGACGGAAAAATGCCGGACGGCCTCGACTGGGAAACGTTCTGCTTGAGCGGGCTCGTCAAGGGCGTGCCCGGGGGCATCGCGCCCTTCGCGCTCCGCGAGGTCGGATCCAAGGGATGGAACCTCCTGCGCGAGGACGTGCCGCTGCCCGCGGCGGTGCTCAAGACCTCGGCGCTCGATCATAACGACGCCTGGATGCAGTCATTCCTCCAGCTCTCGGGCGCGGTGATTTCGCCGCATGGCAAGACCTCGATGAGCCCGGCGCTGTTCCGCCGCCAGCTCGACCATGGCGCCTGGGCGATGACTGTCGCCACTGCCCAGCAGATCCAGGTCTGCCGGGCCATGGGGATCAAGCGGATCGTGCTCGCGAATCAATTGATCGGCCGCCAGGCGATCCGCTACGTGCTCGACGAGCTCGCCGCCCACGCCGACTTCGAGTTCTATTGTCTCGCCGACAGCGTCGCGGGCGTCGCGCAGCTCGCGAGAGCGATCGCAGGCCGAACGCTGCGCGCGCCGCTCAACCTCCTGCTCGAAGGCGGCCTCGTCGGCGGCCGCACCGGCTGCCGCGATCTCAAGACGGCGCTCGAGGTCGCGCGCGCCATCGCGGCGGTGGGACCGAGCCTGCGACTCAGGGGCGTCGAGGGCTTCGAGGGGCTGATCTTCGCCAAGACGCCGGAGGAGACGGAGGCGCGCGTGGGCGCCTTCCTCGACTTGCTCGCGAGCATCGCCGAGGCGTGCGTCAAGGAGAACCTGTTCGCGCCGGGCCCTGTGATCCTTTCCGCCGGCGGATCGGCCTTCTATGACTTGGTGGTCGAGCGGTTTTCGCGCGAGAAGCTCGGCCGCGAGAGCCTCGTCCTCACGCGGAGCGGCTGCTATCTGACGCACGATTCCGGCATGTATCGCCGGATGTTCCAGCGCCTCAACGAGCGCACGCCCGCGGTCGGCAAGCTCGGCCAAGGCCTGCAGCCCGCGCTCGAGGTCTGGACCTATGTGCAGTCGCGGCCCGAGTCCGCGCTCGCGATCTGCACCATGGGCCGGCGCGACGTCTCGTCCGACACCGACATGCCGATACCGCAGACCTGGAGCCGGCCCGGCGGCAACGCGGCGCCGCCGCAGCCGCTCGGACCCGGCTACGCCATCACCGGCCTCAACGATCAGCACGCCTATATGACCGTTCCCAAGGAGACACCGTTGCAGGTCGGCGACCTCGTCTCCTTCGGCGTCTCCCATCCCTGCACCACCTTCGACAAGTGGCAGCTGCTCTACCTCGTCGATGACGACTACAACGTGACGGGGGCGGTGCGGACGTATTTCTGATCCGGTTGCTGCTGCTCGGTGCATCCTTCGACGCGCTTCGCTTGCTCAGGATGAGGACCGTGGTGTTTGGCCGCACCCAAGTCCCTTGTCCTGAGCAAGCGAGCGTAGCGAGCGCGTCGAAGGAAGCACCACGTCGAGGCAATTGGGAATTCATCTCCGACGGGAGTTGTTATTGGAAGGGAACCTGAGTTCCGCTGCGCCGGTAATCGCCGTCGATGCGCTGGAGAAGCGTTACGGCGCGGTGCATGCCGTGCGCGGCGTCACCTTCTCGATCTGGCCGGGCACCTGCGTCGGATTGCTGGGCCCGAACGGCGCCGGCAAGACCACGATCATGCGCATGATCATGGCGCTCGCGCAGCCCACGGCCGGGCGCCTCAGCTTGTTCGGCGAGGCGCCGCGCGCGCTCGGCCGCGCCATGCGCGAGCGCGTCGGCCTGGTACCCCAGGAGGACAACCTCGATCCCGACCTCTCCGTGCGGCAGAACCTCGAGGTCTACGGCCGCTACTTCGGCCGGCCGGCAGCCGAGCTTGCCGAGCGCGTCCCTCGGCTGCTCGCGTTCATGCAACTCACCGAACGCGCCGACGCGAAGGTGATGCAGCTCTCCGGCGGCATGAAGCGGCGGCTCATCATCGCGCGGGCGCTCATCGCGGATCCCGAACTCATCGTCCTCGACGAGCCTACGACGGGCCTCGATCCTCAGGCGCGGGTGCTGATCTGGCGGCGGCTGATCGACTTGAAGCGCGAGGGCAAGACGCTGCTGCTGACCACCCACTACATGGACGAGGCACAGCGGCTCTGCGACCGCATCATCATCATCGATCACGGCAAGGTGCTCGACGAGGGATCACCGCAGGATCTGATCGATCGCCACACACGCGCCTACGTGGTCGAGATCGCGAAGCCGTTACCTGCCGGATTTGCCGAGGACGGGCTCGAGCGGAACGACATCGGCGATGCCATGCTCTACTACGCGAACGAGCCAACCGATGTGACGCGGCGGCTTCCGCCGCATGCGACCTACGTCACGCGGCTCGCCAATCTCGAGGATGTGTTCCTGCGCCTCACCGGGCACAGCCTGCGCAAAGGAGACTGACATGACCGCAGAGAGCGCCGCGATCCCCGTCACTCGCTACAGCCGGGCGGTCTGGCGGCGGAACGCCCTGGTCTGGCGCCAGCTGATGGGACCGTCGATCGCCACGAACGTGCTCGATCCCCTGATCTTCCTGTTCGCGTTCGGTTACGGGCTCGGCGCCGTCCTCGACCGCGTCGGCGGACTCAACTACCTGAGCTTCGTCGTGCCCGGCATGATGTGCTACGCGGCGATGTTCGCGGCGAGCTTCGAGGCGAGCATCAGCGTCTATGCCCGCTTCCACATGCAGCGGACCTGGGATGCGATTCTGGCGACACCGGTCACGCTTACCGAGCTGATGCTCGGCGAGATGTCCTGGGCAGCTACCAAGGGCGTGTTCTCGTCCTGCTGCGTGATCGCGGTCGGCCTGGTCTGGGGCGGGATCGGTGATCTCTGGGGCCTCGCGATAGCGCTGCCGGTGGTGGCGCTCGGGGCCGTCTGCTTCGCCTCAACCGGTCTTGTCGTCACCGCCCATGCAAAGAGCTGGGACATCTTCTCCTATTTCTTCACGTTTTGGGTCACGCCGATGTTCATGTTCTCCGGCACATTCTTCGAGGTTGCGCGCTTTCCGTGGTTCGTGCAGGCCTTCGCCTGGGTGCTGCCGATGACGCACCTTATCGCGGTAGTGAGGCCCCTCGTTGCGGGTCTGCCGCTCGACCCTTTGGCAGCGGTCGGCCACGTCGCCTATCTGGCCGCGCTCTCGCTCGCCGCCTTCTGGTTCGCGAGGGCGCGGTTCGGCGCGCGGCTCTTCGGATGATCAGCCGCCGACGGGATTGAAGTCGTAGGTGCCGACGCCCTGGAGGACACCGAACTTGCAGGGACCGCCGTTCTTGCCAGCGGCGCGATGGGCGCGCTTCGCGGGTACCACGTACGTCTCGCCGGGCTTGAGCTCGATCACTTCGCGGGGCGCGCGGGTCTCGATCATCATCGGACCCTTCATACAGAAGAAGGTGTCGCTGACGTTGGTGTGCCAATGCCAAGGCACCTCCTGGCCGGCGGCGAGCGTGAGCACGACCATTCGGAGCTCCGGCGTCTCCGCCCACGTCTCATAGTTCTCGACCTCGTAGGGTCGCTTCACGGGCATGGGTCCCTCCCGGCTAGGCTCCGGCGATTAGAGCACGGTCCGCGGACCCGGCGCCACCCTGGACCCCGCGTCGGAGATGTCGCATAACGCCTGCCGCCACAATCCATGGGGGCGGGGCATGACAATGTCGGAGCACACACTCTACGCGGGGCCCGTCACCTTCATGGGCGCGCCTTACACGCACGATCTTCGCGGCGCCAAGGCCGCGATTCTCGGCGTGCCATTCGACTGCGGCACCCATCCTCATCGCATCGGCTCGCGCCAGGGACCGCAGGCGATCCGCGAGCAGTCCGCGCAGTTTCGGCTCTACAATTCCGAGCTCGCGGATTTCAATCCTGTGGAGCGGTTGAAGCTCGTCGACTGCGGCAACGTCAGACTCACGCCGAGCCGGATCGTCGACGCCTTCGAGCGGATCGAGGCGGCGGCGCGCCCGATCCACGAGGCCGGCGTCATCCCCGTCACCATGGGCGGCGACGGCAGCATCTCGGTGCCGCTACTGCGGGCAGCGGCGCGCCGCCATCCGGGCCTCGTCGCCGTGCACCTCGACGCCCATACCGACAGCTACCCCTACGATACCGCCGACAAGTACACCGCCGCGACCCAGTTCACCCACGCTGCCGAGGAGCAGCTGGTAGTGGCGTCGCTCTCCTATCACATAGGCGTGCGCGGCACGACCTACGTGCCCGGCGTTTACGATTACACGCGCTCGCTCGGCTACAACATCGTCACGCTCCGCGAGCTCTTGAAGCGCGGCTTCGACGATGTGCTGGCCGAGCTGCACCAGCGCCTCACGGGCCGGCCCGTCTATCTCTGCTTCGACATGGACGTGTTCGACCCCTCCTGCGCGCCCGGCGTCGCGACACCGAGCTGGGGCGGCCTGCTCGCGCGCGAAGGGTTCGAGCTCCTGCGCGGGCTCGCCGGCCTCGACATCGTCGCGGTCGACGTTAACACCGTAAGCCCGCCGCACGACGTGCAGAACATGGCGGCTTCGCTCTGCGTCCAGGTGATCCACGAATGCCTGGTGCTGCTCTGCCGCAAGATGGGGCTCGGCTGAGATCGAGCGCGCCGATCAGCCGGGGTTGACCGGTCCGGGGCTAACGCTTCGTTATGACCACCTCGAGATACTCGCTCGGAACGACCAAGCCGTAGCCGTCGCCGCGATCGAACTCGGCGAGCAGAGTCAGCACATCGCGCTCGAGGAGAGCGCCCTCGTTGCCGCACGCGGCGAACGCCCGATTCAGCGGGCCATAGTAGGTACGGAACACTTCGAGCCAGTGCTCCGCCGAGAGATATCGGAAGGTGAAAGCGCGCGGGGTCGCGACGATCGAGGCGGCACCGGCGCCGAACAACTCGCGGAGCCGCTGGTCAGTCCCCCAGAGCGCCGGCGATTTAACGCCCTGGGCAGGCGGGACATGCGCGCCGATGGTGCGGAAGAGCTGGCCGATGAAGCTCGCCGGCGTCCAGTTCGCGAGCCCGATCTTGCCGGAAGGCTTGCACACGCGCAGCAGCTCCGAGGCCGCCTTGTCCTGGTTCGGGGTGAACATCACGCCGAACGTCGAGAGCACGGCGTCGAACGACGCGTTCTCGAACGGCAGGTTCTCGGCATCGGCCTCGCGAAACCGCATCTTGAGGCCGTCGGCGCCGGCGCGAGCGCGGGCCTGCTCGAGGAGCGCCGGAACGAAGTCGCTGGCGGTCACCACCGCCCAGCGCCGCGCCGCCGCCAGCGCGGCGTTGCCGTTGCCGGCGGCAACGTCGAGCACCGATTGTCCCGCGCGCAGGTCGAGTGATTCGCAAAGCGTCTCGCCAACGATCTGCAAGGTCGTGCCGACGATTGCGTAATTGCCGGTCAACCACGCCGCTTGCTGCTTCGCCTTCACGGACGCGAGGCTGGGCGATGCTGCCGCAGTCGTAACGGTCGCCATTGCTGTCTCCATCTCGGTTGAACCGTCGTGCATCGCCGCAATCCGGAAAAGGCCGCGCGCCAACGCGGCGGACTGATCGCCACTGCGACTGTCTGAGCGTCCCGAGGCAGAAGGCTCCTGCTTCGGAGCGCTTTAATTGCCCGCTGAAGCCCGGAGACGCAAATTGGGTTTCAATATCGAATCAATAAGCAGGCCTTTTAGGTGCGCGGGGGCGGCGAACCTGCGTTGGACGCGCACGGCCGGCACTGCGAAATCCCCCTGCCCCAATGCGCAAAACCTGGCTCAAGGGCTGAGGCCGGTACACGGAGGCCTGAAGACGTGTCCGCCTGGCCGATGGATCAGGCGATCCGCACGACGCCGTCCACCGCAACCACGCCCTGACCCGCGGGCTTGACGATGAGCGGATTGATCTCCGCCTCGAGCACGGTGGGCTCCGATAGGCCGGCGAGGCGCGATATCGCCGCGATGGCCTCGGCGAGCGCAGCGGTGTCGCCTGGCGGCTTGCTACGGTAGCCGCGGAGGAGGGCGAAGCCGCGGACTTCCGCGACCATGTCAGTGGCCTCGGCAACCGAGAGCGGCGCCACGCGCACTGCGTAATCGCGATAGATCTCGGCGAGCGTGCCGCCCATGCCCACAGTGACCACCGGGCCCGCTTGCGCGTCGAGGCGATAGCCGAGCAGTACCTCGGCGATGCCGCGCTCCATGGGCTGCGTCAGCACGCCCTCGATACGGGCGTTGGGATGATGGCTCCGCGCGACCGCCACGAGGGCGCGGGCGCGCTCGGCGAGCTCGGAGGCAGTCGCGATCTCGAGCGCGACGCCGCCGGCATCGGTCTTGTGCGTGATGTCCGGCGACAGCACCTTGGCGGCAACGGGGTAGGGAAAGGGCAGGACCGCCGATGGCGCGGCCGGATCGATCAGATGACTCGGTGCGACCGGCAGACCGAGCGCCGCGAACAGCGCCAGCGATCGCCGCTCGTCGAGGACATCGCCCTTCGTCGCGTGGAGCGCCGAGGCGGCTCGCGCAAGCGCCCTCGGATCGACGTCCCCGGCCCGCGTCGGCTCCCGCCAGGCGAGATAGGCGGCGATGGCGTCGGCACAGGCCTCGGGCGTGCGGAAGGCGGCGATGCCATGCCGCGCGAGGAGGCGCAGTGCCTCGTCGGCCTGCGGCGTGAGGAAGACCACGAGGGGCTTCTTCTCTCGGGCGCAATCGACGATCGGCTTTACCGTGAGCTCCGGCTGGAGTTGTGCCGAGGAGCCGACTGTCGCCAAGACGAGCGCGAAGTCCTGAGCATCCATGAGGATATCGAGGGCCGGACGCATCACCTCGTAACGAGCGCCGGCGAGGGTCACATCGACGATCGGTCCCGACTGCGGTGGCACATTCACGCTGCGTAGCTTCGCAAGCGTGTCGGCGCTCGGCGGCGTGACCTCGACGCCGAGCACGCCCAGCCGGTCCACCACCGTCGCGGCGCCACCGCCCGTGGTGGCGATCACGCCAACCCGCCGGTTGCGACCGGCCGGCGGTGCGCGGCCCACGATCAGCGGCGCCATCTCGAGCAGCGTGTCCAGGTGATCGACGCGGATGATGCCGAGATGGCGCAAAAACGCTTCGACCGCCGCGTCCGAGCCGACCATCGCGCCGGTGTGGGACACCGCCAGCGCCTGACCCACCTCGGAGCGGCCGAGCTTGTAGGCGATGATCGGCTTGCCCGCCCGGTGGGCGAGCGCCGCGAAGCGCGCCATCTCCTCGCGCGCCCGGACGGTCTCGAGGAAGAGGAGGAAGGCGTCGGTCTCGGGATCGTCGGCCAGCGCCGCACCGATCTCGCCGACGGAGAGATCGGCCTCGTTGCCGACCGAAATCAGCTTGCCGAAGCCGATGCCGCGCACGCCGCCGCGCGAGAGCAGCGTGCCGATCAGGCTGCCGCTCTGCGACAGCACCGCGAGCCGTCCGCGCGGCAGGGACTCCGTCGCGAACGCCGCATTCGCCGTGAGCGCGAGCGGCAAGCTGGTGTTGACTACGCCGAGACTGTTCGGCCCGACGAGGCGCAAGCCGCTGCCGCGCGCGATCTCGACGATCCGTCGCTGGCGCTCGCAGCCCTCCGCGCCCGCCTCGGCGAAGCCGCTTGCGAGGATGGTCGCGACCTTGACGCCGGCCTCGGCGCATGCGGTCGCCGCCGCCTCGACCGCGGGCGTGTTGACGAGGATGTAGGCGTGATCGACGGGGCCGGGCGCCGCGCCGAGACTGGCGTAGGCACGCTCTCCCTGGACCGCGGGGCGGTTCGGATTGATGGGGTAGATCGGGCCCGCGTAGCCGTGCTTGCGCAGAAACCTCAGCGGCCGCCCAGCGGTCTTGCCGGCGTCGTCGGAGGCGCCGATCAGGGCCACGGCGCGCGGCCTGAACAACGCCTCTGCGAGGCTCGGCCGCGACACGAGTGGCGCGGCGCTGGACTTTAACCGCAATCCCTGCAGATGACGATGACGGGCTGCCGAGTCTTGTGGAGCTTCTCGATTAGATAAATGTCGAACTTGTCGAGTGAGCGTAGATAGTTGCGCAGGTCTATCTGGTTGGCGTCGATGTCGTCGTCGATGAAGAGCGCCGGCCCGCCGGCGAGGTTCTGCTCGGTCGGCGGTGGCGAGGCACCGCCGTTGCCGGTCCCTTTGAAGAGAGCCAACAGTGCCTGCAGGGCCGCGGGATCCGCGGGATGGGGGTTGCCGATCGAGCCGTCCGGCCCGATGTCGATCGCCCAGCTGCGCCGACGGAGGTCCACGTGTCCGCCGGCCGAGCTCACGCTGGCCTGATCGCCATAGAGGAGGTAAAGGGTGCCGCCGCCGTTCGCATTGACCACGAGCAAGACCACGGCGCCGCGCACGCCGACGATCGCGGCTGGCGTCTTGATGCTGACGGAGTCCGGGTTCTTGCTGAGCGCGCCGCCGACGAAGCGGAACACGCCCTTGGTGGCGCTGGCGGCGAGCTTGCCCGTCCCGGTATCCGGCGAATAGACGAACTCGTCGATCACCAGGTCCGAGTTCGGGCCGACCGTGAGCGCGGAGCGGTCGAGAAACAGGATGTCCGCCTGGCCCGTCGCCGTCGTGGCGATCCGCTCGTTGAAGACAACGTCGTTGCCAATGCCGAGTTCGCGCACCGTAGCACCCGGCGGCGTGCCGCTGGTGCTGGGGTTGACGGCGCCGGTCACGCCCACGGTCTGGGAAAGTCCAGCGCCTGGCAGCGCCAGGAGCAGCGAAACCGCCGTGCAGGCGGTGATGGCGATGCGGCGCGCGCTCATGATGGCACCTCTAGAAGCTCGCTTTGACGGAGAAGGTCGCTGTCGTGTTGTTGAATGAGAAGTTGCCGAGGTTCGAGGACGTTATCTGCCGCTCGATCCCAATCCCGGCGGCGAGCCATTTGTTGACGTGGAGGAACTCCGACGCGCCGAAGAACCAGCTGCGGTCGCTCCGCTTGACGAAGGGATTGATCGCGGGATTGGCGGCGTCGTAGGGCGTCCAATCGTGTCCGACCTCGAGGACCGTCTCCCAGGGGCGTGCGACGCCGGGCGGATCGAGCAGGCCGCCGTAGCGGATCGAGTAGCTTGCTTGAATTCGGTACTGGTTGTTGGTGTCGAAAGAGAAGCGGGTCTTCTCGTGGACGTAGCGCAGCAGCAGGTCGAGGGTGGAAAAGTCCCAGATCGGCTGGCTCGCGGTCAACCGCACGACGTCCACGTTGCCGTTGAGCTGAGTCGCGAGGGGGTCGAAGGACGACTTGAAATAGCCGCGCTCCTCGTGCTCGTAGAAGAGGCGCGCCAGCGTGCCCCAGCCGAACGTCTTGGCGAGCTCGATGCCGGCACCGCCGCCCCAGAGGAGCGAGTTGTTGTTGAGGGTGACGTAAGTCCCCATCAGGTAGGGCCGCAGCGTCGCATGCTCGATGCCGATCCGGTCGAGGGTCAGGCGTGGACCCAAGGTGATCTCGGCGATGCCGAGATCCAGATGGCTATCGCGGAAGAACGCGGACTCGTAGAGCGTGCCGGTCGCCTCGAGCGTGTCGCTCTCGGCGTTGCCGAGATCATACCGGTAGATGCCGGCGGCGTTCAGGAACACGTCCCCGTCGTGCTGCCGCGTGAAGGGGATGCTCGGCAGCGTGAAACCAGGCGGCGCCGGCACCGCCGCGCCCGGCGTCTGGTTCGCGTTGCTCTGGTACTGGACGCCGAGCTCGACCTCGCCCGCGAACTGATGCGGCGAGCTCAGGCGATCGACCTTCGCGAGCGCATCCTGGGCACGTGCGCGGATCTCCGGGCTCGCATTGGGCGCGGCCGCCGCTTGCTCGAGGTAGACTCGCGCCATCGTGTATGACTTGAGCCGCGCATAGAGCAGGCCCAGCTCGATCTCGGCGGTCGGAAGATTCGGGTTGTACATCAGCAGCCGCTCGAGCGCGCTCACGCTCGCCTCGTAATCGCCGATCTGCGCGCCGAGCCGCGCGTAGCGCAGCGTCAGCTCCACGTTCGTGGGGTTCTTGAGGATCTGTTGATAGAGGCTCAAGAACTCCGCCCGTTGCGCGTCGGCATCCTGTGCGAGCGCGGGCGGCGCCACGGCGGCCAAGGCCAAGGCTAAGGCGAGACCAACGCCGAATGCGGCGAGCCGCGCGCGGCGGCCGTTCCGATGCTTCTGGCCCTCGATCACCTGAAGTCTCCCCCGGGAAACGGTAGAAAGAGTCTACGCGAACCCAGAGCGTTAAGCGAAATCAAAACTGTGGCAGGCCGTATGTAGGCGATAGGCGAGATGAGGCCTGTGACAGCGGTCACAACGTTCTCCTCATTTCTGGTGGGCGTGATAGACACCGTCCCAGCCACGTCCGGGCGGATCTCTCTGGAACTGCGCGATGCGCGCGCGATACACCGCATAGAGCGGCGCGAGGCCCAAGAGCTCGTGATCGCCGGCACCGTCGATCAGGGCGAGCGCGGACTCCCACTGTTGCGCCAAATAGGCCGCCCGTATCTTCCGATGGCGCTCGCGCACGGACGCGATCGCCTCGGCATCGGTCTCCGCCTCGACGTCGAGCAGCGTGAAAATCCGCACCGCCTGATCCCGGCCTTTGACCCGGATGAGGTCGAGCTCGGCGAGCGGCTCCCCCGGCACCTGCGATGCGGTCGCCTCGCTGATGATCAGATCGACGCCGTAGGTCTTGCTGGCGCCCTCGAGGCGCGAGGCCAGGTTCACGGTGTCGCCGAGCACCGTGTACTCCATGCGCTGGTGGGAGCCCATGTTGCCGACGCAGCACTCGCCGGTATTGATGCCGACGCCGATCCTGAGCGGCTTGAAGGGTCGTCCGGCCACCGATGCTTGGCGCTCGCGTTCGTTGTTCAGCGCAACGAGCGTACGCCGCATGGCCTTCGCCGCGGCAACAGCGTGGACGGCGTGCCGCGGATCCGGCAGCGGCGCGTTCCAGAACGCCATGATGCAGTCGCCGATGTACTTGTCGATGACGCCGTCGTGACCCATCACGACATCGCTCATAGGCTGCAGGAACTCGTTGATGAAGGCGGTGAGCTCTTGCGGACCTAGTCCCTCCGCGATCCCGGTGAAGCCGCGGATGTCCGAGAACAGGATCGTCATCTCGCGGTTCTCGCCGCCGAGGCGCAGGCGCTCGGGCTGCGCCGCCAGTTGCTCCACCAGGGCCGGCGCCATCAGGCGCGAGAAGGTCTGCTTGATTTGCCGCCGCGCGCGCTCGGAGCGAAGGTAGCCCTGGATCGTCGAGCTGCCGTAGATCAGCAGGATCACCAGGGTGGGGTATGCGGGGTCGACGAGCTGGTGCGCCGATCGATAGGACCACCACGCGCCGCTCCAGGCGGCGATCAGCGCAAGGACCGCAAAGACGCCCGCGGCGGCGCCGAGCCGAGGTAGGGTGAGGGCGAGGAGCAGCGCGACGCCGGCGATATAGACGTATTCGACGCCGCGCGCCCAATCCGGCTGAGTCAGGAACCAGCCCTGCAGCGCCTGGTCGATGACCTGCGCGTGAATCTCGGCGCCCGGCACCGTGGCGCCCACGGGCGTCGCGCGGAGGTCGTTGAGACCCGCCGCGCTCGATCCCACCAACACGATGCGGTCCTTGAATGGCGCGAGATCGAGCGTCCCATCCAGCACACTGGCTGCCGATACCCAGCGGGCGGAATCCACGGGGCGATAGCCGATCCAGAGCCTTCCCGAGGCGTCGGTCGGCAAGCTTAGCGGGCCGATGCGAACATCGATGAGGCCGGTCTCCTGGCCATAATTCCATTCGCCGCTGGCACCCGCGGCGCGAAAGAGATAGCTCCTGGCACCAAAGGCGACGCGCAACACCTCGGCTGGAAAGGTCGGGTAGGGCGCGCCGGCGACGCGCTCGACCAGACGCATGCGCCGGACCAGGCCGTCCCAGTCGGGATCCTCGTCGAGACTTCCGATCCCAAGCACCGACGCCTCCAATTGTGGGATGCTCACGAGGGCGCGGGTGTAGGTCGGCACGAAGCGCCAGGGATCGTTCGTCGCATTCTCGCGAGGGTCGTCGCGGGCGATCGCGACGCCCGCCTTGCGCGCGGGCTGGTCGCTGCCGACGTCGTTCCCGGGGACGCTGCCGATCACCACGCGCGCACGGCCGAGCGCCGTGGCGAAGACCGTATCGTTGTCGGGCAGCTCCGACATCACTCGCGCGATCTCCGCCGGCATCTCGCCGTGGAAGAGGGTGGGCAGGAGCCGTTGCGGCGAGGTGCGGTCCGCCTCCGGAAAGATCAGGTCGTAACCGATCGCAGCGACGCCCGCTGTCGCGAGCTTGTCGGTGACGCTCGCCAGCATCGTGCGCGGCCAGGGCCATTGCCCGAGCTTGCGCAGGCTCTCCTCGTCGATGTCGATGATCAGCACCGGCGCCTCAGGCACCGGGCGAGGTGCGGCCCGCTGGAACAGGTCGAAGGCGCCGAGCGTGATTTCCTCGAGTGGCTGAAAGCCCGCCGCCTTGATCGCGATCGCCGCCACCGCGATGGCCAAAGGCAGCAGCAAGTCGGCCGCCAGGCGTTTCATGCGTTGCATTTTAGCAATTCTATCCGCAGGCGCTCCTCGCCGCATCGCCGCGGCGGCCGAAGCGCATGGAATCATGCCCTGCTTGGGGGCGCGAGGAATTTCTGCCCGCCCGCGGGTCGAGGTGTCCCGGCATCACTTAACCTTTGAGTAACCGCGACCTGGGATCGTGTTCCAATCCCCTTGGCCTCGTGAGGCACACCATGTCGCGCCCCGCCCTGGTATTCGTCGCAACACTCATGGTCTGCGGCTCGGCCGTTGCCGCAGCGCCGGGCCCCGACCGCTCCAATCTCTCCTACGAGGAGAACGTCCTCATCAACACGGCGTGCGCCAGCACACGCCCGAAGGGGGATAGCGCCTATTACACCTGCATCACGAAGCAGGTGGCGGCGTTGCAAACCCACCCCGCGCCTGACCGCTCCGGCCTGACGCCGGCGCAGAACCGATCGATCGAGGAGCGCTGTCAGTATCTGCGGCGCTCCGGCATCGCCCAGTACTACGACTGCGTCTCTCAAGCGATGGCGGGTCCAGCGCCGGCGGTCGACGATGGTCCGGGCAAAGGGCTCACGCCAAATTACGTGGAGGTCTTCACGCACGGCACCGTCGGTACGGACGAGCAGAAGCCGCAGGCGACGCCGGCCGCCGCCAGCACCAGTCCGCTCCCGGCCGCGGTCTTGCCGAAGCGGCCAGACAATGTCCGCACGAAAGCGCTAGCGCCCGAGGAACTCTTCAAGACACTGCAGCGCTCGGTCTACGTCGTGGCAGCGACCGCCTCGCTTGCCGACGCGCGAGCGCGCGACGTGAAGCAAGGTTCCGCGGTCGCGGTCTCCGAGCACCTGCTGCTCACCAACTGCCACGTCGTCAAGGGCAGCCACATCATCAAGATCATCCAGGATCACGCGGCGACCGACGCCAAGCTCGCGGCGGCCGATGTCGCGGCGGATCGCTGCGTCCTGCGCGCGGACGGCATCACGCTGGTGCCGATCCCGGGCATTCGACCGTTCAGCGACCTCGCAGTCGGCGAGCACGTCTTCGCCATCGGTGCGCCGCTCGGATTGGAGCGCACGCTGAGCGAGGGCATGCTCTCGGGCCTCCGGCACCAGCCCGGCCGCAACATGGTGCAGACCTCGGCCGCGATCTCCCCGGGGTCGTCGGGCGGCGGCTTGTTCGACGACCGCGGCAACCTGATCGGGATCACGACCCTCGGCTCGATCGGCTATCAGAACCTGAACTTCGCGGTGGCCGCAGCGGATTTCTGGAACTGATCCGCCCAGAGGCCTGATCGGCTTGCATCGGATCGATGCGAGCCGCGAATCAGGCTCTTCGATTTTGAATTAGAGCAAGATTAACGGATCAGGCTGAATCAGCCTGATCCGATCTTGGACTAGGCGTCACCGCCGGGGAACAACGCCCCAGCGGCGTGCCCAACCGAGGCCGGCAAGGGTGCCGGCCTTGGGCCGGTACTCGCAGCCGACCCAGCCGCTGTAGCGGGTCTCGTCAAGCAGGTCCAGGACATAGGCGTGGTTGACCTCGCCGATGTCGGGCTCGTGCCGGTCGGGCACGCCCGCGATCTGCACATGGGCGAAGCGGCCGGCGAGGTCGCAGATGTGGCGCGCGAGATCGCCCTCCATGATCTGGCAATGATAGAAATCGAGCTGCAGGCTTACGTTCCCGCGGCCGACGCGCTCGAGGATGCGGAGAGCAGCGCCAGTGGTGCCGAGGAAATAACCGGGAGCGTCGCGGCTGTTGAGCGGCTCGATCAACAGCGTGATGCCCAGCGGCGCCACGAGGTCGGCGGCGGCACGGAGATTGGCAACATAGGTCGACTCGGCCTCGGTGCCTGAGGCGACGCCGGCGAGCGCGTGGATGCGCCGGCATCCCGTCGCCTTCGCGTAGTCGACGGCGCGCGCGACGTGGCGCATGAACTCGGCCTCGCGGCGTGGCAGCGCTGCGAGACCGCGCTCGCCCTTGCCGGCGTCTCCCTGCGGGAGATTGAAGAGCACGTGCTCGAGGCCGTGACGCTTCAGGCGCGCCGCGATCTCCGCCGGCGGAAAATCGTAGGGCTGTAGAAACTCGACCGCGCGAAAGCCGGCCGCCGCCGCGGCCTCGAACCGGTCGAGGAACGGCACCTCGGTGAAGAGCCAGGAGAGATTGGCGGCAAGCTTCGGCATGGAGCGAGCGTACCGCAAGCTAACCGCAAGATCACCACGGAGGCAGTGAGGCAGTGAGGCAGTGAGGACAAGATTTGAACCACCAAGACACCAAGACGCCAAGGGATCAGGCTCGGTGGCCTCGAGGTCTCCTCAAATCCACCTTTGTGTCTCGGCGTCTTGGTGGTTCAAGGTCCATCGCCGCTTGGCGTCACGCGATTTCTCACTGCCTTACCGTCTCTGTGGTGGTCTCGCGTTTGTCGGGTTGGAGCATGCGCACATCGTGCTAGCATCTGCGGTCACACGGAGGGGCTGCGATGAACCTGCACCGCCTGCTGCTCGAGCGCGCCGAGGCCGGGCATGCCATCCGCGTCGGCCTGATCGGCGCCGGCAAGTTCGGTACCATGTTCCTGGCGCAAGCGCTGCGCACGCGGGGCTTGCACGTGATAGCCGTGGCGGATCTCGCGCCTAATCGCGCCCGCGAGCAGCTGCTGCGCGTGGGTTGGTCAGTGGAGCGCATCGCCGCTGCGAGTTTCGACCAGGCGTTCGCCAAGGGCGGCACGCATATCACCGACGATGCCGCCGCGCTCATCGCGGCACCGCAGATCGAGGTGGTGATCGACGCGACCGGCGTGCCCGGCGCGGGCATCCGACACGCGCTCACCGCGATCGAGCACGGCAAGCACATCGTGATGGTGAATGTCGAGGCGGATGTGTTGGCGGGACCGCTGCTGTCGGAGCGCGCTAAGCGGGCCGGCGTCGTCTATTCCATGGCCTATGGCGACCAGCCCGCGCTCATCGCGGAGCTCGTCGATTGGGCGCGCGCCGCGGGCTTCGAGGTGGTGGCAGCGGGCAAAGGAACGAAATATCTGCCGATCTATCACGCCTCCACGCCCGAGACGGTTTGGGGTTACTACGGCCTCACGCCCGATGAGGCGCATGCGGGCGGCATGAACCCGCAGATGTTCAACTCGTTCCTCGATGGCACCAAGTCCGCGATCGAGATGGCCGCGGTAGCGAACGCGACCGGTCTCGCGCCGGCGAAGCGCGGGCTCGCCTTCCCGCCCTGCGGCGTCGACGACCTGCCGCGTCTGCTCAGGCCCGCGAGCGAGGGTGGGCTCTTGAGCCACAAGGGCCAAGTCGAAGTGATCTCGTCCCTCGAGCGCGATACGCGGCCCGTGTTCCGCGATCTGCGCTGGGGCGTCTACGTCGTGTTCGAGGCCCCCAGCGACTACGTCGCGCGTTGCTTTGCCGAGTACGGCATGGTGACCGATCCCAGCGGCCGCTATGCCGCGCTGTTCCGCCCCTATCACCTGATCGGGCTCGAACTCGGCATCTCCGTGGCGTCGGCAGCGCTCCGCCGCGAGGCCACGGGTTGCGCCACAGGCTTCCGCGGCGACGTGATCGCCACCGCCAAGCGCGACCTCAAGGCCAGCGAGGTCCTCGATGGCGAGGGCGGCTACATGGTCTGGGGCCGGCTGATGCCCGCGGCGGACTCGCTCGCGGCGGGCGGCTTGCCGATCGGGCTCGCGCACAAGGTGGCACTCAAGAGCCCGGTGAAAGCCGGGGAGATCGTGCGGTGGTCGGATGTCGCGGTTGACGGGGCGAGCGAGCCCGTGCGCGTCCGGCGCGAGATGGAGCGGCTGTTCGCTCGGTCGAGCTCGGTCAAATCAGCGGCGGAGTGAGCAGCATGTTCAGGAAGGGAGTGCATCGGGCGTGGGTTTGCCTGATGCTGGTCGTGGGTCTGGCCGTGAGCGCCGAGGCTCGGGTCGAGCCGTTTTCGCGGGAGTTTCACGGCCGCAACATCCCGACCAACGGCACGACGCTCTACGTGCGCATCGGCGGCCACGGGCCCGCGGTGGTCCTGCTGCACGGTTTCGGAGATACCGGCGAGATGTGGGCGCCGCTGGCCGCGCAACTCGCCAAGAATCACACGGTCGTCGTGCCCGATCTCAGGGGCATGGGCCTGTCGGCGCATCCCGACAGTGGCTACACCAAGAAGAACCAGGCGGTCGATATCGCGGGCGTGCTCGACGCGCTCAAGATCGACAAGGCCGATCTCGTTACCCACGATATCGGTAACATGGTGGGCTACGCCTTCGCCGTTCAGTATCCCGCGCGCGTCACCCGGTGGGTGGTGATGGATGCGCCGCTGCCGGGCATCGGCGACTGGGAGAAGATCATCCGGGATCCGCGTCTATGGCACTTCAATTTCCGTGGTGCGGACGCGGAGCGTCTGGTGGCGGGCCGCGAGCGCATCTACCTCGACCGGTTCTGGAACGAGCTCTCGGCCGATCCACGGGCGATCGACGAGGCGACGCGCTCTCACTATGCCGCACTCTATGCCCGGCCGCACGCCATGCACGACGCCTTCGAGCAGTTCGGGGCCTTCACCCAGGACGCCCTCGACAACAAGGAGCTGCTCGCCAAGGGCGGCAAGCTCACCATGCCGGTGCTGGCGATCGGCGCGGAGAAGTCCTTCAACACCGCAATGGCCGGCGAGATTCGCTTCGTCGCAGTGAACGTGACCGGCGTCGTGATCCCCAAGTCCGGCCACTGGCTGATGGAGGAGCAGCCGGCGGCCACGATCGCGGCGATCACGGGCTTCCTCAAGTAGTACCCTCATCCTCCCTCTCCCGCTTCGCAGGGCGCAGCCATTCGACAGACGCACGTCACGGCGCCATAGTCCTCGTCGAGAAAGAAGTAAGACGTCGGAGGAATGCCGATGGCGGAGGTGAAGGAGACCACGCAGCGGGTTGCCGGCTGCGCGGTGAGCGTGAAGCGGGCTGGGCGGGGAGCGCCGCTCCTTTTCCTGCACGGCGGCGGCGGGGCGCCGCGGTGGTTGCCGTTCATGGGCATGCTCGCGGAGCGCTTCGACGTGATCGTGCCGGAGCACCCGGGCTTCGGCAAATCCGAGACGCCGGAGTGGCTCGACACCATCGGCGACCTCGCTTTTTTCTATCTCGATTTCATCAAGCAGCTCGAGCTCGAGCGCGTGCACCTTGTCGGCAGCTCCATGGGCGGCTGGATCGCGGCGGAGCTCGCGGTGCGCTCGACCCACGACCTCGCGAGCCTCACCCTGATCGGCTCCGTGGGTATCCACGTGAAGGGCGTGCAGAAGGGCGACATCTTCCTATGGTCCCACGAGCGGCTCACGCGCAACCTGTTCGCCGACCCGAAATTCGCCGAGGTCATTCTCGCGATGGCCGTTACCGAGGAGGAGCAGGACCAGCGGCTCAAGAACGCGCTCGCGGTGGCGAAGCTCGGTTGGCAGCCGCGGCTCCACAATCCGCACCTCGCGAAGTGGCTACATCGGATCGACGTGCCGACGCTGATCTGCTGGGGGGACAGCGATAGATTGGTGCCGCCCGCCTACGGGCCGGCGTTCCGCGATCTCATCCCGGGCTCGCGGCTCGAGATCTTCGAGTGCTGCGGCCACCTGCCGCACGCGGAGTGCGCCGACAAATTCGTGAGCACGCTCACCCGGTTCATCGAGGGGGCACGCCGATGAAATTCTTCATGATCCATCTGATGCCCTATGCGGATCTCGACCTCTCCTACGACCAGAAATATGACTCCGCCTGGGTGACGCTGCCCAACAGCTACTACGACCCGATTAAGGGCGCGAAGCTCTACAACCGCTATCTCGACGAGCTCGAATACGCGGACGAACTCGGCTTCGACGGCATCTGCGTCAACGAGCATCACCAGAACGCCTACGGCCTGATGCCCATCCCCGGCGTGACGGCGGGCGCGCTCGCGCGCCGGACACGCCAGGCGAAAATCGCCGTGCTCGGGCGCGCACTGCCGCTGCTCAACAACCCGCTGACGGTGGCGGAAGAGTACGCCATGCTCGACAATATCTCGGGCGGTCGGCTGATCGCGGGCTTCGTGCGCGGCATCGGTGCGGAGTACCACGCCTGGGGCGCCAATCCCGCGGAATCCCACGACCGCTTCCACGAGGCGCATGACCTGATCGTGCGCGCCTGGACCGAGATCGGCCCGTTCCCCTTCGAGGGCAAGTACTATCAGTTCCAGTACGTCAACACCTGGCCGCGGACCTACCAGCAGCCCCATCCGCCGATCTGGATCCCCTCGCAGGGGAGCCGCGAGACCATCGAATGGGCTTCGCATCCCTCGCGCAAGTACACCTATCTCCAGACCTTCAGCCCGGCCTCCGCGCTCGCCCGCTACATGGCGATGTATCGGGAGGCAGCTGAGAAGCAAGGCTACACGGCGACCGCCGACCAGGTGGGCTGGGCGGTGCCGGTCTATGTCGGCGAGAGCGACGCGCGCGCCAACGCGGAAGCGAAGCCGCACATTGAGGCCTTCATGAACAAGTTCCTACGCATGCCGCCGGAGATGCTGCTGCCGCCGGGCTATCTCTCGTTGCAGTCCATGAAAGGGGTGCTCAAGGCGAAGGGCGCCATGCTCGCTGGCGCCCACGCCATCGAGGGTCTCCTCGACAAGGGCATGTTCATCTGCGGCAGCCCAGCGACCGTGCGCCAGAAGATCGCGGAGTACCAGGGGCAGATCGGCTTCGGGAAGCTGCTGCCGATGCTGCAGTTCGCGACCTTGCCGCACGACCTCACCAAGGCCAGCATGGAGCGCTTCGCGAAGAAGGTGATCCCGGCGTTTCGCGTGGGCTGACAAAGCAAGATCACCGCCTCTATGGTAAACCTGAGCCCCAGGAGGCGCGGTGAGATGGACCTGACCGAGCTCGCGGAGTTGCGGCAGCATGTGGGTCGCACGCAGACCATCTCGGATGTGCTGACGCCGGTGGCGCCGACGCTGCTGGCGGCGACCATCGATCGCGACGATCCCCCTTATAAGGCGGGCGACGAGCTGCCGCCGAACTGGCACCGGCTCTATTTCCTGACGGCCGTGCGTCCGGGCGAGGTCGGGCCCGACGGGCATCCCGCGCGCGGGCGATTCCTGCCGCCGGTGCCGCTGCCGCGCCGCATGTTCGCGAGCGGCCGGCTTAAATTCCTGAAGCCGCTCCACATCGGCGACAGCGTCACCCGCGTCTCGGAGATCTTGGGCGTCGAGGGCAAGCAGGGCCGCAGCGGCGATCTCGTCTTCGTTACGGTGCGGCACCGGTTCTCGACCCGCGATGAGGTTGCGCTGGAGGAGACCCAGAATATCGTCTATCGCGAGCTCGGTGGTGGTGGCGAGACCGCGCCGGAGCCGGTCGAGCCGGCGCCGTGGCAGCGCATGGTCAAGCCCGATCCCGTGATGCTGTTCCGCTATTCCGCGCTGACCTTCAACGGCCACCGGATCCACTACGACTATCCCTACGTGACGCAGGAGGAGGGCTATCCCGGCCTCATCGTGCACGGGCCGCTGATCGCGACCCTGCTGCTCGACCTCCTGCGGCGCGAGCGGCCGCAGGCGCGCGTCACGGAATTCTCGTTCCGCGCCAAGCGGCCGCTGTTCTCGTCAAACCCGTTCAGCGTGCGCGGCTGGCCCTCGACGGATGGGCGGAGCGTGCGCCTGACCGCGGTCAATCCCGAGGGCTCGGCGGCAATGGTGGCGGAGGCGGGGCTCGCGGCATGAGCGGCGTGCTCGCGGGGCTCCGGGTCGTTGAAAGCGCCGCTTTCGTGGCGGCGCCGTCGGCGGGCATGACGCTGGCCCAGCTCGGCGCGGACGTGATCCGCATCGATCCGCTGGGCGGTGGGCTCGACGCCAACCGCTGGCCCGTCACCAAGGAAGGCAAGAGCCTCTATTGGGCCGGCCTCAACAAGGGCAAGCGCTCGATCCGCATTGACATCGCCAAGCCCAAAGGCCGCGAGCTCGCGACCGCGCTGATCACCGCGCCCGGCGAGACGGCGGGCCTCTTTCTCACGAATTTCCCGGCTACGGGCTGGCTCGACTACGCCGGGCTCAAGGTGCGGCGCGGCGACCTCGTGATGGTCAATATCGTCGGTGATTCCACCGGACGCACCGCGCTCGACTATACCGTCAATGCCGCGGCCGGATTCACATTCGTGACCGGACCGACCGACGCCGACGGTCCCATCAACAACGTAGTGCCGGCCTGGGATCTCGTGACCGGCCAGAGTGCGGCCTTGGGCTTGATCGCGGCCGAGCGCCATCGGCGTCTCACGGGCGAAGGCCAGCTCGTCCGCATCGCGCTCTCCGATGTCGCCTTCGCCGCCGCCGGCGCCCTCGGCTACATCGCCGATGTCGAGATCAACAATGCGCACCGCCCGCATTACGGCAACGACGTGTTCGGCGCCTATGGTCGCGACTTCGCAACCAGGGACGGCCGGCGTCTGATGCTGGTCGCGATCACCCGCGGGCAGTGGGAGGCGCTCAAGAAAGCGACGGGGCTCGGCGATCAGTTCGATCTCGCGGCCCGTGCCCTCGCGCTCGATTTTGCCCGCGAGGGCGATCGCTACGAGGGCCGCGCCGCCATCACCGCGCTCCTCGAGCGCTGGTTCGCCGAGCGCGATTTCGCGGCGGCGACCGCCGCCCTGGAGGCCGCCGGGGTCTGCTGGGGGCCGTACCAGACCTTCCAGCAGATGGTGCGCGAGGACCCGCGGGTCTCGCCGGCGAACCCGATGTTCGAGCGCATCGAGCAGCCGGGCATCGGCTCCTATCTTGCCGCGGGCAACCCGCTCGATTTCGGCACGGCGCCGCGCGGCCCGGTCCCGCGTGCACCCGTCCTCGGCGAGCACACGGACGAGATCCTGCTCGAGGTACTCGAGCTCAGCGAGCGCGAGGTGGGCCGGCTGCACGACGAAGGGTTGGTGGCGGCGAGCGCGCTCTGATCGGGTGCGCCGGGGCTATTGGTTTTTCCGCACGATCAATCTGCGCTGAATTAAATCAAATCGTCTTCATGGCGCTGCGGACACAACCGGCGGGAGAGGCGTGGCCGATCGGAGAATTAACCTCGCTTAATGGGAGACACGAGCATTTGGCCGGAGAACGCCCGGCATCTCGCGCTGCAGGCGAGAAAAATCGCCCTCGCCCTCTATGATCGCTATGGGCGGACGCGTACGTGGCACCACGAGTCCGTGCAGCGGGCGAGGCGGTCACAGGTCATCCCTGAACTCGCGAATAGTCGAATTCGCAGGAATCTTCACGTTCAGGTAACCGACGCGGCTCGATCATCCCTCGCGTCGAGCGGATTCACTCGGCTGCGCTGAGCGGCACTTTTCGACGAGCAAAACCCATGTCGATCCTGAAGAGAACACTGAGGCTGGCCTCCGCCACCTGCGCATCGCGGGCCGGCGTATCGTCTGTCGAGTTGGCGCTCGCGACACCCGTGCTGGTAGGGCTCTTGGGCCTGCTGGTCGATTTCGGCGTCGGCTTCTATCAGAAGATGCAAGTGTTCGACGCGGCGCAGGCCGGCGCGCAATACGCCACCGTGCACGGCTGGGACAGCACCGCGATCCAGAACGCCGTGACCAACGCGACGCCATTGACCGGAATCACGGCATCGCCCGCGCCAAGCCAGGCCTGCGGCTGCCCAAACGGCACGAGCGTGGACGCGGCCACATGCGGTTCGACATGCACGAACGGGCAGACGGCCGGAACCTACGTCACGGTGAGCGCGCAGGCGACCTACACGCCGATGCTCAGCTATCCCATCTTCGGGTCCACCGTCACGCTTTCGGCGCAGTCGGTTGCGCGGATCCAATAAGCTCGCTCGGGGACGGAGGTTTATCTGCGAGAGGCGACGACGATGAAACGGCTGAGATCGTTGGGGCGTGATCGAGCCGGTGGCATGGTGGTGGATTTTGCGCTCACCGCGACGCCTCTGCTCATCTTGATGTTTGGCACGATGGAACTCGGCCGGATGCTCTGGCTCCAGAACGCGCTCAATTATTCCGTGGAAGCTGCGGCTCGATGCGCCGCGATCGACGTCAACAACTGCAAGACCTCCGACCAGATCAAGAGTTACGCCGCGGCGAGTTCGGGTTCCGGCTTCACGTCCGGCACGTTCACGGTAACCACGCCGGCGTGCGGAAAACAGGTCGCCGCCAGCTATCCCATGTCGGTCGACATTCCCTTCGGGGCGGTGTCGATTACGCTTACCGCCCAATCCTGCTATCCAACGTGATGGAGCATGCGATGATGCAAGCTCATTCTCATCGACCGGCGCTCAACGCTGGACAGCGCTTTGCGCATCAGCTGACGCGGATCTGGCCCCTGGCGAAGGAGCGTCGCGCTCCGGCCGGCTCAGGTCTCCTCATGCGCCTGGCTCCCGATCGCTCCGGCGCGACGGCCGTCGTGATCGCGCTGTGGATGACAGGGCTGCTTGGGGTTGCCGGTCTCGGCACCGAGGTTGCCATGTGGTACGTCGGCAAGCGCGGCATGCAGGGTGCGGCAGATTCGGCCGCGTTCAGCGCCGCGTTGGCCAGGTATCGTGGCCAGTCGAAGCAGCAGTCCATCGGGGAGGGGAAGAGCGTCGCCGGGACGTATAATTTTGTCGATGGATCCAACGGGGTCACGGTCGACGTCAACAATCCGCCGCACAGCGGAAACTATAAGACGGATTCAAACGCGTTCGAGGTCGTCATTACCCAGCTGCAGCCGCTTGTCGTGTCGGGGCTGTTCCTGGGACAGCAGACGACCGTTAAGGCACGAGCGGTGGCGCTGCAGGGAACGCCGGGCAACGGCTGCGTGATCGCCCTCGATGGCGCGAGTGTCGATGACATCTTCAACAACGGCACCGTGAACATCAATCTCGTCGGCTGCGATATCTACGACAATTCACCGAGCAGCGCCGCATTGACTGTCGTGGGATCGGCCAGCATCACCGCGAATGGGGCTTATATCGTCGGTAACTACTCCACCTCCGGAAACGGCACCCTGACCACGGTCGATCCGCCGACAGGCGATGGAACGAACGTCAATTGGTCGGCGCCGATCGCCGATCCCTTCGCGACGGACCTGCAGAACTTCTCGGCTCCCACCAACTGCACCTACAACAGCCAGAGCTACCAAGCGCACGCGTCCGTCAACGCTTCCAGCTTCACTTCCGGCCAGGTTTTCTGCGGTGGCATAAACATCAAGGGGAATAGCACCGTAAACTTTCCGGCGGGCGTCTTTTACATCAACAATGGCAGCTTGTCGGTGGAGGGCGGCTCGACGCTCAACGCGACAGCCGGAACGACCTTCATCCTGACAGGGAACTCGTCGATTTCGTTCGCCGGTGGCGCGAACATCAACGTGGTCGCGAACGCCGGCGGGCCGTTTCCCGGCGCGGCGTTCGCGGTGACCAGCCCGTCGGGTTCCGGTGACAACAGCTTCCAGGGCGGCACGACCATGAATATTACGGGAGCCGTCTACTCCCCCAACAACAGCGTCAGCTGGGCGGGCGGCAGCGACACCAATGGGACGCCGTGCACTCAGCTCGTCGCGCTGACGATCGACTTCAAGGGCAACGCCGTCATGGGCGACAACTGCACGGGCTACGGTTTCCCGAACGCGGGCCTGGGCAAGATGGCGACCAGGATCGTCGAATAGCGGTCTCAGCGCTTCGTGGCCTTCGCCACATCCAACCGGTGAACGACGAGGCTGGAGGCGTCTTTGCTGCCCCAGCCCGCCGCTGCCGCGTCCTGGTAGCACTCGAGCGCCTTCGCGGTCACCGGCAGGTCGAGACCCATGGTGGCGGCGACAGCCAGCATGGTGCGCAGATCCTTGCTCATGCCGTCGATGTCGAAGCCGACCTCGGGCTTCGGTCCTTCCTTGAGGGCAGCGACCAGTTTCGCGCCGCGATTCTTAAGGACATTGGTGCCGCCGGAGCTGTCGGCCAGGATCTCGATCATCTTCTCGGGCGCGATGCCGGTGTCGCGCACCAGCGACAGCGCCTCGCCGAGCGCCTCCCAATAGACCGCGAGCGGCAGGTTGATCGCGAGCTTCATCGCGGAGCCAGCGCCGTTGGGACCGAGCAGGTCGACGCGGCGGCAGAGCTGCTCCAGCACGGGACGGGCGCGCGCGAAATCCGCGGCGCTGCCCCCGGCCATGCCGAGGAGTTTGCCCTCCCGTGCCGGTCCCACGGTACCGCCTACCGGGCACTCGACGAGCGCCGCCTTCTTTGCATGGACGCGCCCCGCCAGCGCGCGGGTCGTCTCGGGCGCGATGGTGCTCATGTCCACGAACAGTTTTCCAGCGACATCGCCCGATAGCAGCCCCTGGGCGCCGTCGTAGACCGCCTCGATCGCCTTGGCGTCGGTCAGGACGGTGAGCGTGAACTCGGCAGCGCGCGCCACCGCGGCAGGCGTGGGGGCGGGCACCGCGCCGCGCTCCAGCAGACGCTTTGCCTTGTCCGCGGTCCGATTCCAGACCGTCAGGCGATGGCCGAGGTCGAGGAGCCGCTCCCCCATGGCGGCCCCCATGCGTCCGGTGCCGATCAGTCCGATGTCCATGCCTCGCTCCTTGCATTCTCGCGAGATCCCAATCTGCCGCGCCCCGACGGGAAGCGGAAGTCTCGCGTGTTGCCTGCCATCCCCGGCGCGTTAAGATCGGCGTCGATGTCCGATATTCACGCC
>DATFRA010000309.1:0-4441 GCA_035263705.1 Allostellaceae bacterium | reverse complement strand
CGCTCGGCACCGAGCGCCTCCTGCAGCGCCAGAGCTCCGGGGCGCTGACGATCAGCACCTCGCCGGACTTCGCCGCCAAATGGCTGGTGCATCGGCTCGGCCGGTTCGCCGAGGCGCATCCGGACATCGATCTGCGCGTGTCCGCCACCATGCATCATGTCGATTTTGCCCGCGAGGAGGTCGATCTCGCGGTTCGCCACGGCGACGGCAGCTGGGCGGGCCTGCATGTCGAGCGCCTGTCCGCCGAGCAGCTCTTCCCGGTGTGCAGCCCCAAGCTTGCCGACGGTCGCCAGCGGCTGAGCAAGCCGGCTGACGTGCTGAAATTTCCGCTGCTGCATCTGGAGACGAGCAACAGCTGGTCGCAATGGCTCGAGGCCGCGGGCGTCGCCGATCCCGATCACGCGCGGGGCCTCGTGCTCAACCGCGCCAGCATGCTGATCGACGCCGCGGTCGACGGGCAGGGGATCGCGCTCGCCCGCACCACGCTGGCGGCGTGGGATCTCCTCAACGGGCGGCTGATGCGCCCGTTCGCGGAGGCGCTGCGGCTGTCGAAGAATTACTGGATCGTCTGCCCGAAGGCGACCGCGATGCTGCCGAAGGTCAGGAAGGCGCGTGATTGGCTGCTCGCCGAGGCGGCCGAGGATCTCCGCCGCCTCAAGGCGCTGCCGACCGGACGCTAGCGGATGTTCCGATCTTGCAGAATCGGAACGTGCTCTAGATTCATCGTTGTGGCGAATATTCTTGTAGGCGAACCGGCGTCCACTTCGCCGGAATGTGTGGGCGTAGTTTAAGGTTGGGAACCGCAAACACGAGCGTGCGGAAAGACAATGGGGTCGCTTCACACCAGGCGCGTGCCAATTTGATCGTGGCACCATTGGTTCGACTATCGTTCTCAAAGTATGATTTTCAGAACAGCCCAAGAACTCGGTAATTAGGTCGATCTATATTTCATGGAATGAAAATCGACCCTCTGCGGTCGCGGGCTTTCCGAGATGAACTCAAGCGCATCAGCGCCGAGATCGAGTCCTTCGACATCGATCGAAGCCGTGACCGACGAACTGCGCGACCTGGTCGCCTCCCATTTGGCCGCACCTGGCCGAAGCTCGACAAGGTCCGTTGATCGCTCGCGATTCCAAACTCGTCAGGACCGTCAAGCGGTTGACCGGCCGTCGATCACCACCGGGGTCAGGCCCGCGATTACATTAGACTTTTGCCCGCAGCCGATTGGCAACTCGGCGGGCGATCTCTGCCGACGCTTCGTCGGGGATCGGGAACACTGAACTGACGTTGATCTCGCCAAGCACGTAGCTGTCATTGCCGTCGCTGCTACGCGGGCCAAGCATGAAGTCCGCGTCCCAGATCATCGGCAGATCGCGCCGCGAGATGTCCAACAAGGAGATCAGCTGCGACGTCCATTCGTCTTCCATCAGCCGACGCAGACGTTGGAAGCGCGCGTCGGCGTTGGAGGTGTAGAGCCTCGGTCCAGCTTCGGCCCGCGCGGCTGGTGCATCGACCAGGGCTCTAACCTTTTGTTGGCCAAAGCCGGCGCAGCGATCACCTGCCATGTAGCAGCGCACCACACCTTCGCGCAGGCGCGCTTGGAACGGCTGATCAATCACGCAGCCGTCTTCGAAATACTCGATGCACCGGTCGAAAAACTCGTCCAGCTCCAGCTCCTCCGATGCATCTTTGGTGGCATCCAGCACGCGCACTATCGGTCGGCGGCCTGGATTCGCCAGCGCCTCGACCTTCCAGACGCCCTGGCCCCCGTTGCCACGGTTGCGCTTGATCACGCGCGGGCCAATCGCGAGCCGTGCCGGCAATTCGGCGCGCATTGCCTCGGCTGTTCGGTAGAGGGCTGTCTCGCAGCCCCAACTCATTGTGCGGGTACGATGAAGCACCTCCTTCGTACCCATTTTGAGGATCACGTCGGGATGGGCGCTCACCCAGACGCCACTCGCCGCGACCTCGCGCAGCAGCGCGTCGAGATTGGCGCGATTGCGCCCCTCGTGAATCGGATTGACCCAGACGAGCACTCCATCGAACGTGGCGAGCTGTGCGCGCACGGCGTCCACGACATCGTCCTCGTAGACCAACGGTTCTGCATCGACGCCGACATCGGCGAGCGCCGCGAAGATGGCCTTGAAGCGGCTGGTGTCTGGCGAGGCGCAGCGGCGTGCCGCCACATCGCCCCGCCATAGGATAGCGATGCGGCCAAGGCGAGCTGTGGGTTCAGACATGAATAGGGGCTCCGAATTGCTCACGTTTGGTCATTACCTCGGAACCGACCTCGACGGTGTTCATGGACACGGCTGAACACTATCCATGGCTCGCTCCCATCATTGACGGCGAGCAGCGCTTGGATGGCGATTCCCTTAACGGCCGCGAAAGAAGACCGTCAGACGCACGATGTGCTCTCCGGCGTCCGTGGTATCCGTGCCGAGCGTCATGGCGGCAGGGTCCTGCGCGCTGTGCAAGACCGCATAGGCGGGCGACGACCGACTCTCGTCCTTGCTCCAGCTCCCGCCGAGGCACTCCCCGACCTCCGCGACGAGCGTGGCCAGCGCCTTCCCGGCGTCCTCGGCGGTCCTGAAGCCTTGCGACTCGCAGATGTAGGTGCGCGTTCCGTAGAGCGAGCAGTCGCGCCAGTCAGCGAGCGGCATGGTCGTGTTGCGGAAATCGCCGTCGCGCGGCGCCCCAGCGATGTAGGCGAACTTGTCCTTCGTCACCGCGAGATCGATCACGCGCTCGAGGTCCGGGCACCAGGCGGGCTCGGCCAAAGCCGAGTTGGCCAGCCCGCAGAGGGCGAGCGCCCTAGCGAACGCAAGAACGGCGGCGCGCATCAGTCCGCCGGCGTGACGGTGAAGTCGTCGAAATAGACATGGCTGTCAGCCTTCGACCACAGGCCGACGCGCCCGGACACCGGCTCGGGCAGCGTGTGCTCGAGATAGAGCTTGCCATCGAGCCAACCTTCGACCTTGGCACCGGCGATGCGGACCTTGAGGTCGTGCCACTGGCGGCTCGGGGTCGGCGTGTCGCGAACCCATTTCACCGACGAGCGCTTGCCTTTCTCGAACTTCCACAGCACGAGATTGTTCTCCAGGCAATTGGCGCGGATGGTGAGGTAGTCGCCGTTCGGCTTGAGATTGAACAGGATGCCGGCGCCCTGATCGATGCGGCCGGAGATGCCCTCGAACCGCACAGTCATCTCGCCATTGTTGAAATCCGGGACGTCCTTGGCGACGACGTAGGGATAATAGGCGTAGGCCTG
Organism: Allostellaceae bacterium; assembly: GCA_035263705.1. Classification (GTDB taxonomy): domain Bacteria; phylum Pseudomonadota; class Alphaproteobacteria; order ATCC43930; family CGMCC-115725; genus DASZHJ01. Next base: position 1,170 of record DATFRA010000309.1, on the reverse strand, counting down.
CACGCGATCGAGGAATTCGGCGTAACGCTCGCCGTAGAGCGCGCGTGCCTTGTCGGCGATGCCGGCGGAGGACTGGCCCTCCTTCCACTGGCGACCGTCGACCGCGAGAACGTTCTTGCCCTTCTCACTCTCGATTCGCCAGATGCCGACGACGCTGACCAGTGCGGTCGGCTCGGCGCCGACCGTGTCCTTGGCGAAATCGAGCTTCAGGTTACTGGCTGCCGCGGCAAGCGCCGCGCAGCCAAGCGCCGCGATGATCGCCGCCGTTGCGCCTGACAAATATCTAGAGGGTCGCATGGCTTTCCTCCTGGGTTGTCTGCTTGATCAAAGCAGGATCGATGCGGGGCGGCCGGCGCGAAAACAGCCAGGCCAGTACGATGAGGAACGGCAGCGCGGCGCAGAACCAGATCAGCGTCACGCTGCCATCAGCGAGCAGCGGATGACCCGGATAGTCGTCGCCAGCCGCGCCGGCCGGCGGTGACGCGCCAGCGAGGCCATAGATCAACGGCAGGATTTCGCGCGGGCTGGTCGAGCGGCTGACGTCGCGCCGCGACCCGTAGGCGTATTCGATTTCGCCGTAGTGCTCATCACTGCCGCTCGCCGCGAACGAATGCGGCGCCGCGATCCGGATGGTGAGGTCTGGCAGCACGCGGGAAAGCTTGGCAAACACCGCGCGCTGGACGTCAACATAGCGCGGGTCCTCGGGCGCCAGGTGGATGGTTACGGTCAGCGGTCGGGCCAGTGTGGCGAGCAGCCGCTCGTCGGCCACCGAAAATGAGTTACGGCGATCCTCGGTGACGTCGATGGCGAGCCTGACCTGGCTGGCACCGCCAAGGACGGCAGCCGTCGCGACGACGCAGCCGGCCGAGCGGAGGAGCTTGGTGCGCGCGGTCACGCCCGGTGGCAGCCATACCGCAGCCAGCGCCGCGAAAGCCGCGATCGCGACCGCAATGCCGAGCACAAGACCAGCCGAGAGCACGCCCTGCTCGAAGCCGTGAAGCGCGTGGGTAAGTGAAGATTGCGCGATCCAGGCGGCGAGGCCAGGGCGACCCGCGAGGGTGAAATCGAGCACCCACGAGCCGATCGTGACCGCGAGCGCGACAATGGCGGCGGTCGCGGCGCTCTCGGTGACGGCGGCGGCAAACAGCGCGATGGCACCGACCAGGAGGC
>DATFRA010000308.1:0-15327 GCA_035263705.1 Allostellaceae bacterium | reverse complement strand
CGCCGTGCACTTGGGTCACGCTCACGACGGCGCTATCGAGCGGATGGGTGCTGCGGCTCGAGATCGTCTGGAGCGCCAGCGTGATCTGCGCCGCCGTAACCAAGGGGTCGATGCCGGTGTGCGGCATGGCGGCGTGCGATCCCTTGCCCTCGACCACGATCTCGAAGATGTCGAAAGACGCCAGGACCGGCCCCGTGCGGACCGCGAACTGGCCGATGGGCAGGCCCGGCCAATTGTGCATGCCATAGACTGCCTCGACCGGAAATTTCTCGAACAACCCCTGCTCCACCATGACGCGACCGCCGCCCTCGTTCTCCTCGGCGGGCTGGAAGATGAAATGCACGGTGCCCGCGAAGTTGCGGGTCTCTGCGAGATAGCGGGCGGCGCCCAGCAGCATCGTGGTGTGCCCGTCGTGGCCGCAGGCGTGCATCTTGCCGGCATGAGTGGAGCAGTGGTGGAAGCCGTTCTTCTCGGTGACGTTGAGAGCATCCATATCGGCGCGGATGGCGATGGCGCGGGCGCCCGACCGCGAGCCCTTCAATGTCCCGACCACGCCGGTACCCGCGAGCCCGCGATGGATCTCGATGCCGAACTCCGTGAGGTGCCTCGCCACCAAGTCCGAGGTTCGCTTCTCCTCGAAGGCTGTCTCGGGATGCGCATGGATGTCGCGCCGCCAAGCGGTGAGGTCGGTGTGGAAGTCGGCGATGCGGTTCAAGATGGGCATGGTGCCTCACAAGGACTGATCGTTCGGCCGTGCGAGCATCATAGCCAAACCCTTGGTCCCCCGCGCATGCGCAATTTTGCATCAGAGGCCGTCGGTGCCGGCACCACACACCAGCGCACAGGCCGCCTCGACCGGCTTCGGCTTGTACTTGCCGGAGAGCAGCAGGGCGAGGCTCGCGGCACCGCTCAATTCCGCGGCGATGCCGTGCTCGAACCAGAGCCACTGCGCGGCCTCGCGCATCTCCTCGTCGCTCACCAGCATGATCTCGTCGACATGCTTGGTTATGATCTCGAGGTTGAGCGAGGCGCTCATGCGCGGCGCGAGCGTGCCGGCGGCGGTGTCGATGCGCGAGAGTTCCACGAGCTTGCCGGCCCTGAGGCTCTCGTAGAGCGTCGGCGCGCCCGTGGGCTCGATGCCGATGATCTTGACTTTGGGATTGACCGCCTTGACCGCGAGCGCGATCCCCGAAATGAGCCCGCCGCCGCCGATCGCCACCAGCACCGTGTCGAGCTCGGGCGCCTGCTCGAGGATCTCGAGGCCGAGGGTCGCCTGCCCCGCGATCACCCGCGGGTCCGAGAAGGGATGGATAAAGGTGAGGCCCCGCCGCTCTGCCTCGGCGAGCGCCGCGCGGTTGGCCTCGTCCCAGACCGCGCCCTCCACCACGACCTTGGCGCCCCACGCCTCAAGCTTCGCGATCTTCGCCTTGGGCGCGCTGCTGGGCAGGTAGATGGTCGCGGGCGCCTCGGCGACGTGGCCCGCATAGGCGACGGCGAGGCCGTGGTTGCCGCCGGAGGCCGTGATGATGCCCCGGCGGATCTCCTCCGGCCGGAGAGAGCGCAACGTGTTCATGGCGCCGCGCGGCTTGAAGGAGCCGGTGACCTGCAGGCATTCGAGCTTCAGGAGCACGCGGCCCTCGAGCCGCCTCTTGTCGTGGTCGGCGGGCACCAGCGGCGTGCGCCGCACCTCGGCAGCGACAGTCCTCGCGGCCGCGCGGATGGCGGCGATATCAGGCACCAGTGTCATCGAGTCATCCCGGTCTGGTTGAGATCGGCGGCGCGGCGGGCAGGCGACCCTCCTCGACTCCGTGGCAGGCGACGAGGGAGGAGGCGTCGCGTCGAAGCTCTGGCCGCTCGGCGCGGCACCGCGCATTGGCGAAGGGGCAGCGCGGATGGAATGCGCAGCCGGCGGGCGGGTCGATCGGGTTCGGCACCTCGCCGCCCACCGGCTCGCGCTTGCGCCCCGAGAGCGAGAGGTCCGGCAAGGTGTCGAGCAGCATCCGCGTGTAGGGATGTCGCGGCTGCGAGAACAGCGTCGCGGTATCCGCGATCTCGACGAGCCGGCCCAGGTACATCACGCCCACGCGATCGGAGATGAAATAGACCACCGCGAGGTTGTGCGAGATGAAGAGATAGGTGAGGCCGAGCCGGCGCTGCAGCTCCTTCATGAGGTTGAGGATCTGCGCCTGCACGGAGACGTCGAGCGCCGAGGTTGGCTCGTCCGCCACGAGGAACTCCGGCTCGGCCGCCAGCGCTCGGGCGATCGAGATGCGCTGGCGCTGTCCGCCGGAGAATTCGTGGGGATAGCGCTCGCCGTCGGCGGGCGCGAGCTTCACTTGCTCCAGCAACTGGCCGACGCGCCCCCGAATGGCGCCCTCGCCGTCGCGCAGTCCGTGGGCCCGGATCGGCTCCGCCACGATCTCGCGCACGCGCCAGCGCGGGTTGAGGCTGGCGTAGGGGTCCTGGAAGATCATCTGGATGCGCCGGCGGAGCGGCAGGATCTCCGCGCGGCGCCGGAGCTCCGAGAGGTCGACGCCGTCGAACTCGATGCGGCCGCGCGTCGGGGTGTAGAGCCCCACCACGAGCCGCGCCACCGTCGACTTGCCGCAGCCGGACTCGCCCACCAGAGCGAAGGTCTCGCCGCGACGGATCGCGAAGTCGAGCCCGTCGACCGCCTTGAGCGCGAGCTTCGGCCGCCGCTCGATCACGCGGTTCAGGAGCGGCGGCGACACGTCGAAGTACCGCGCCAGTGCGGTGACGCTCAGGAACGGCGCGGCGGCAGCGTCAGCCATACGAAGGACGGAAATGGCGCATTTGCGGTTACGATTAGCATGGACAGCAGAGCGATTCAGCCGAAAGTCCCGACGGCATTACACTCAGGCTCATTGCGCAGGCGTTGATTAGGAACTTGGCTAATTGCCTAACTGAAGTCAAGTCGCTCGCAGTGACCCACGGGAGAGCACCGAATGGCGCGACACCGCCCCGCTCGCTTGCAGCACATCGCCGGTATCGGCGTCGATCGCATGGGCTCGATCGCGGATGCCGCCGGCCGCGATATCCTGCGGCTCGAGAATCTCGACGTCGACATCCCGCCGGACCCGGCCGCGATCGAGCGGACCCGCGCCGCGGCCGCCGAGGATGCCGCCAACTCGTATCTGCCCTTCGTCGGGCAGACGCGGCTGCGGCAGGCTGCGGCGCGTCACGTCTCGCTGCTCTCCGGCGTTTCCTACTCGGGAGAGCGCAATTGCATGATCGCGGCGGGCGGGCTCTCGGGCATCCTGAACGTCCTCCTCGCCACCGTCGATGTCGGCGATGAGGTGATCGTGACCGACCCCACTTATGCCGGGCTGATCAATCGGGTGCGCCTCGCCGGAGGCATCCCGCGCTTTGCGAAATTCACTTTCGCACCAGGCGCACCCTGGCGGCTCGACCGCGGATCCCTCCGGGCGGCGGTCGGTGCGAAGACGCGCGCGATGCTTCTGATGTCGCCGTCGATGCCCAGCGGCGGCTATCTCGACCGCGGAGATTGGGAGCTGGTCGCCAGGCTCTGCGTCCAGCGCGACCTCACCCTGATCCTCGATACCGCCATGGAGCGCCTGTTGTTCGACGGCCGCGCGATGGTGCATCCCGCTGGGCTCCCAGGCATGGCCGAGCGGACCATCACCGTGGGCTCTTCCGCGAAGGAGCTCCGGATGATCGGCTGGCGGGTGGGCTGGATCGTTGCACCGGAGAGCTACATGCCTGACCTCGTGGCCGTCTCGCTGGCGAATGTCGTGGTGCCCGTGGGCATTGCGCAGGACGCCGCCGCCATCGCGCTCGAGCGCTCGCGCGAGACCTTGGCCCCCTATGTTGCGGAGCTCGAGCGGCGGCGGGACGTGGTGGTCGCGGAGCTTGCAGACCTGCCCGTGGGCGTGCCGGCCGGTGGCTGGTCCCTGCTGCTGCGCGTCTCCGACTATGGGATCGACGGCGCCATCATGTCCGAGCGGCTGCTGGAGCAAGGCATCGCCGCGACCGCCATGGCCGGATGGGGCGAGACCCATGGCGCCCAGTACATCCGCTTCGTCTTCGCCAACGAGCCGGTCGCCCGGCTCAAAGGCATGGGCGAAAGGGTCCGGCGGGCGCTCCGGCTCTGAAGAGCGTCTTGAACTTGTCGCCTGCGGGGCCATGTGCAGCCTGTCGAAACTCGTGCGTGAGGTCGCATCATGAGCAGGACCACGGACGCCGCGCGCCGGCCCAGGCTCGTCGGTATGAACCACGTCGCGCTCGAGGTCGGCGACGTCGAGGCGGCACTCGACTTCTACGGCAAGATCTTCGAGTTCAAGCTGAGGGGCCGCGGCAAAGGCCAGGCCTTCATCGACATGGGTGACCAGTTCATCGCGCTCATGGAGACCGCTGCGCCGCACGAGGACCGACAGCGGCATTTCGGCGTGGTGGTGGACGACCGCAGCCAGGTGCGTGCGCTCGCGGAGGCCGCGGGCGCGCGGCTGGTGCCGGGACCGTTCCTGGATTTCCTCGATCCCTGGGGCAACCGCGTCGAGGTCGTCGAGTACGGCAAGATTCAATTCACCAAGGCGCTGCACGTGCTCCGCGGCATGGGTCTCGCGCTCGAGAAGACGAAGGACGCAAAGCGCGAGCTCGCGGAGAAGGGCATGGCGCCGGACTGAGTCACGGCGCGGCGGATTTCTTCGCCTCGGCGAGAGCCGCCGGTAAGCGCTGGTGTCGATCAAGGGACTCACGGGCAATTCATCGGGAACCGTGGGATCGAAGGGCTGCCAACGCACCGGCACGGGATTGTCGATCAGCGTCGTTACCTTCCCGTGCGGCGACAGGACGACGCTCATGCTGGGATTCGTCCAGTACCAAGAGAGACGCCACACGAGACGCGCCTGCTCTGGCGGCAGGCTCGCCGTCGCCTCCGGCCAAGTGACGAAGCCACGATGCGTGCTGAGCAGGGTCCCGAAATCCCGGATGTAGCGAGACCAATACCAAGTCCCGATTAGGTGCCGAGTTGTCCGAGGGCGAGAACCAGGACGATCGAGACGATGGCGGGTCGCGTCCAGCGCGCGGCCACGACTGCCTCCTAAGCGACGCCAGAAACAGGGCGGAGAGCGGCAGCGACAGCATGGCGCCGTAGCTCCGCGCCTGGAATTGCATCGCCGGCGCGAGGAAGAAATCGCTCAGAGAGCGCTGGCCGCGACCAGCGACGTACAGAGCACGGCGAAACCGGCCACGATCACGGAAGCGCGCTCCGGCGCGCGGCCTGCGAGCCAAGCCGTCGCCGCGGCCATCACACCCATCAATGCCGGGACATTGACGCCGCCGTGCCCGAAGCCCCCGGCCGGGTCGACCAAAAAGCCGAGGCTCAAGGTCACGAGAAAAAAGTTGTCGCGATTGTCGGGATCCGGAGCGTCCACGATGTAACCGATTTCCATGCCAGCGATCAGGAGGAACCAGATGCCCAGCCCGGCGTAGATGATGCGCCTCTCCTTCTCGGTTTCGCAGCCGGCTCGCCAAGCCGATGCCAGAGCAAGGACCGGACCGAGGAACAGGAAGGCTTCGTGGAGATAGAGGGCCGGCAGCGCCGCCAAGGCGAGCAGCCAGCGGCGCGCACCGGCGCCGCCAGTGGCTCGACCAGCCCCGAAACCCGGTTCTCCGCGGCGTCGGGCGAAACCAATCCGCCCTCGGCGGCGGTCATGAGGCGGAAGCTCCTCCCTCCGCATAGAGCCAGCAGGCGGCCTCACTCTTGCCCGCCGGCATCAGCTCCGGCCGCTCGGCGCGGCAGCGCTCGAAAACCCGGGCGCAGCGGGGATGGAAGGCGCAGCCCCGCGGCACCACGCCGACGCGCGGCATGGCGCCCTCGATCTGCGCCAAGCGGTTGCGCTCGCCGCCGATGGCGGGGATCGCGCCCATCAGTCCCGCGGTATAGGGGTGCTTCGGGCTCTGCACGACGCGCCGGAGCGCGCCCACCTCCACGATACGGCCCGCATACATGACGGCGACGCGGTCTGCGGTCTCGGCGATCACGCCCATGTCGTGGGTCACCAGCATCACCGCCGTGCCGTGCTCGCGGCAGAGCCGCTTCAGGAGCGCGATGATCTGCGCCTGGATGGAGACGTCGAGCGCCGTCGTGGGCTCGTCGGCGATCACCAGGCGCGGATTGGCCGCGAGCGCCAGCGCGATGACCACGCGCTGCCGCATGCCGCCGGAGAACTGGTGCGGGTAGTGGCCGATGCGCTGCGCTGCGCCGGGAATGCCGACCTCGCGCAGCAAGTCCAACGCCCGCGCCCGTGCCGCGCCGGCATCGAGGTCGAGATGCACCCGGATGGTCTCGACGAGCTGGCGGCCGATCGTATAGAGCGGATTGAGCGAGGTGAGAGGGTCCTGGAAGATCGCGCCGATCTGCTTGCCGCGGACCTTGCGCATCTCCTCGGGCGCCAGATTGTCGATGCGCCGGCCGTCGAAGCGGATCTCGCCGCCGGCGATCCGGCCGGGCGGTTCCAGCAGGCCGATGATCGCCGCGCCCGTCAGCGATTTGCCCGCGCCGGATTCTCCGACCACGCCCAGCACCTCGCCCTCGCCGATCGTGAGCGAGAGCCCGTCCACCGCCCTCAGCACGCCGCGGCGGGTCGGGAATTCGACCTTGAGGTCCTGGACCTCCAGGAGCGGTTTCGGCATCAGCGGAGCTTCGGATTGAGCGCGTCGCGCAGCCAATCGCCGAGCAGGTTCACCGCGAGCGCGAGCCCCGCCAGTGCCAGCGACGGGAACAGGATCATCCACCACTCGCCCGAGAACAGATAGGCCTGGCCCACGCGGATCAGCGTCCCGAGCGACGGCTGGGTCAACGGCAGTCCCACGCCGAGGAAGGAAAGCGTCGCCTCGTTGATGATGGCGACCGCGAGATTGATGGTCGCGATCACCAGCACGGGCCCGGCGACATTGGGCAGCACGTGGCGGATCGCGATCGCAACGGGATGCACGCCGATCACGCGCGCGGCCTGCACGTATTCCCGGTTGCGCTCGACCAGGGTCGAGCCGCGCACCGTGCGCGCGAATTGCACCGATGGCAGGACCGTCACCGCGAGTACGACGACATAGAAGGCGATCTGGTCCTGTCGGTCGTGCGGCAGCAGGCTGCGCGCGATCCCATCGATCAGCAGCGCAATCAGGATCGCGGGGAACGACAGCAGGATGTCGCAGATCCGCATGATCACGGTGTCGACCCATCCACCGGCAAAGCCCGCGAGCAGGCCGAGGCCGACGCCGACCGCGAGCGCCAGCAGCACCGCCGCGAAACCCACCATGATCGAGACCCGCATGCCGTAGAGCACCGCCGAGAGGACGTCGCGGCCCTGGTCGTCGGTGCCGAGCGGATAGTCCCAGCTGCCGCCGGCGACCCAGGCCGGCGGATCTTGGGAGTCGAGGATATTGAGGCTCGCGAGGTCGAATGGATTGTGTGGCGCGATCCAATCGCAGGCGAGTGCGCTCGTGATCAGGAGCACGGTGACGATCGCGGCGATCACCGTCACCGGCGACCGGCGGAAACTGTAGAAGAGGTCGCTGTCGAGGGCGCGGCGGAGCGCGCCCTTCTGCTGCGAAGCCACGGGCGCGGCCACGAGCCGCTCGCTCTCAGTGACCATGACCGGCCGCCGCCGCGCGATCGAGCCGCAGCCTCGGGTCGACGGCGTAATAAAGCAGATCGACGATCAGATTGATGGTCACGAAGAACGTAGACACCAGCATCAAGTAGCACGCCATCACCGGCACGTCCGCGAAGCCGATCGCCTGCACGATGAGGAAGCCCATGCCGGGCCACTGGAACACGGTCTCGGTGATCACCGAGAATGCGATGATCTGGCCGAGCTGCAGGCCGGTAATGGTGATCACCGGCACCAGCGTGTTCTTGAGCGCGTGGCCGAAATTGACGATCCGGCTGGGGAGCCCGCGGGCGCGCGCGAACTTGATGTAGTCGGTGCGCAGCACCTCCAGCATCTCCGAGCGCACCAGGCGCATGATCAGCGTCATCTGGAAGAGCGCCAGCGTGATGGCGGGCAGGATCAGCGCCTTGATGCCGGTCACCGTCAGCAGGCCGGTGCTCCACCAGCCCACATGCACGACTTCGCCGCGTCCGAACGACGGCAGCCATCCGAGCACGACCGCGAAGATCCAGATCAACAGGATGCCCGTGAGGAAGGTCGGCAGCGAGACGCCGATCAGCGACACCGCCATGACGGCGCGCGAGATCCAGGTGTCGCGGCGCAGCCCCGTATAGACGCCCATGGGCATGCCGATCGCGAGCGCGAGCACGGACGCCACAATCGCGAGCTCCAGCGTCGCCGGCAAGCGCTCGGCCAGGAGCTGCTGCACCGGCCGCGCATACTGGTAGGAGATACCGAAGTCGCCCCGTGCGGCGCGGATCAGAAAACGGCCGAACTGCACGACGAAGGGATCGTCGAGGCCGAGTTGGTGGCGGAGCTGCTCGCGCTCGACGAGCGAGGTGTCCTGGCCGACCATGCTCGCCAGCGGATCGCCGATGTAGTTGAACAGGCCGAACGCGATGAACCCCACCGTCAACATGACGGCGACGGATTGTCCGATGCGGCGGATGATGAAGGCGATCATTAGAAGGCGCTGCCCGACTTGACTCGCGCGCCGTTCGCGCGGCCTAGCCGCGAAGTCGGGAAGATAGGCGCCGTCGGGCGCCTGTCAATCTTTGCCGGAAGTCGGCGGCTTGATCGCGCGATTGGCGGCGCGCCGGGCACGGCGCGCGAGGGATTCCGCCTTGAGGCGCAGCATCACCTCCTGGCGGTAATCCACGTCGATGACCAAGCGCTCGAGGTCGAGCGGTTCCTCTTGCGCCTCGTTGGGCGAGCGAGACATCGGCAGCCTTCGTTCACCGTGATCGGCGCATCGACAATGAGCCACGGGGGAGTCATCCGATACGCGCAATCCCGGTCATGCCCCACAACCCCTGGACAAAGCTGTTGATAAGCTCGGGATGATATCGACGCGTTGTTCCGCAACAGACTGGCGGTTAACGGTTATTTCTCTCGGGTGCGACGGAGCGACGCAGGTGGGCAGATGTGACTGCCGGGAGCCCTAGCGCAATGAGGCTGGATCAAATCGACATCGATCGACGCTCAGTCGGAGACGAGCCTCGTGCCGGTGTCCGGGGGACCCGCCTCGTGCTCTGCCGCGCCCTCGCCCGCGGCGAGTGCGAGCTCAAAAATGCGCGCCGCGCGACGCGCGACCGAAGTGCGCGCATGGCAGCCATGAGTTTGACTCGACTACGTATTCCAGACGATAGTAACTGAGAGTTTCGCTCCCGCGTTCCCATGTAGAAAGGCCCAGCCATGGATCGAGGCAATTCGGCCGCGAGCCGCGATATTGCATTCCAGGTTCACCCCTATACGCACCTCAAGAAGCACGAGGCCGAGGGGCCGCTGGTGCTCACCGAAGGGAAAGGCATCTTCGTCACCGACGACGCCGGCAAGAAATACATCGAGGGCTTGGCCGGCCTTTGGTGCGTGTCGCTGGGCTACGGCGAGGAGCGCCTCATCGAGGCGGCGACCAAGCAGATGCGCACGCTCGCCTACTCGCACATCTTCAACCACAAGTCCCACAACCCCAGCATCGACCTGGCCGAGCGGCTGCTGCGCCTGCTGCCCGTGAAGATGTCGAAGGTGTTCTTCAACAACTCAGGCTCCGAGGCGAACGACACCGCGGTCAAGCTGGTCTGGTACTACAGCAATGCCCGAGGCAAGCATCGCAAGAAGAAGATCATCGCGCGCTCACGCGGCTATCACGGCGTCACCGTCGCGGCGGCGAGCCTCACCGGTCTCCCGAACAACCACAGGGATTTCGACCTGCCGATCGCGAACATCCGGCACGCCGACTGCCCGCATCACTATCGCTTCGCGAGGCCCGGCGAGAGCGAGGAGCAGTTCGCGACCCGGCTCGCCGAGAGCCTAGAGGCCCAGATCATCCGCGAGGACCCGGAGACCGTCGCGGCCTTCATCGCCGAGCCCGTCATGGGTGCGGGCGGCGTCATCGTCCCGCCCAAGACCTACTTCGACAAGATCCAGCCCGTCCTGAAGAAGTATGAGGTGCTCTTCATCGCGGACGAGGTGATCTGCGGCTTCGGCCGCACCGGGAGGCTGTTCGCAAGCGAGACCTTCAACCTGAAGCCCGACATAATCACCTGCGCGAAGGCGCTCTCCTCGGCTTATGTGCCGATCTCGGCCACCATCATCTCTGAGGCGATCTATCAGGCCTGCGTCAGCGAGAGCGAGAAGATTGGCGTGTTCGCCCATGGCTTCACCTACTCCGGCCATCCCGTCGCCTCGGCGGTGGCGAACGAGACGCTCAAGATCTACGAGGAGCGCGACATCGTCGGCCACGTCCGAAAGGTGATGCCGCGCTTCCAGGACGCGTTCCGGCGTCTCGGCGACAATCCGCTCGTCGGCGAGGTCCGCGGCATCGGCCTCATGGGCGCGGTCGAGCTGGTGGCGGACAAGGCGACCAAGCAGCCCTTCGACCCCGCTCAGGGCATTGGCAACATGGTGCAGATGCGCGCCCAGGAGCACGGGCTCATCTGCCGCGCCATGGGCGATAACGTGGCGCTCTGCCCGCCGCTCGTCATCTCGGAATCCGAGATCGACGAGATGTTCAAGCGCTTCGGCCGCGCGCTCGACGACGTGGCCAAGGCACTCGGACGCCAAGGCCTCGCCTCGGTCGCATAGCACGCACGGCGCGCCTCCCGGCGCCAAGGCGCCGGGAGGTGGACGCCCGGCTCGGGAGCGTTAGATATCCGTGGGCAGGGTACCCGCGGACCGGTCCATGGACTTCGAAGACTTCTTCAACAGCCGGTTGGCGGCGCTGAAGGCCGAGGGGCGGTATCGCGTCTTCACGGAGCTCGAGCGGCGCGCCGGAGCCTTCCCCACCGCCCGACATCACCTCGGCAGCGACGTCACCGTCTGGTGCTCGGATCTACTTGCAGCCGATCAACTACCCGACCGTGCCGCGGGGCAGCGAGCGCTTGCGCTTGACCCCGATGCCGTTGCACGGCGATGCTGACATAGACCGCCTGGTGGATGCGCTTTCCCACGTGTTTTCGCGCATCGCGCAGCGGCGCGTCGCCTGAGGGAGCACGCATGTTCCGCGACCGTTCGCTGGTTCCCGCCGAGGCGATCCGGCTCGCGGCCCTGGGCCTGCTCGCGGAAGCGCCGCGGCGCTACGCCGACCTCGCGGCCGAGGTGCGCTTTCTCACCAGCCGCATCGTCGGCCCATCGCCCGAACTCATGGGCTCCTCGTTGGAGCTGCTGCGCTACGAGGGTCTGGTGGCACCCACATCCGGCGAGGATCCCGAGCTTGTGCTCTCACCCGACGGCCGGACTGCGCTCGGGAACCTGCTTCGCGCCAATCTCCGCTCGACGAGCACCGATCTCGGCAAGCTCGGCCTCGCCCTGAAGCTCCGCTTCCTCGGCCAGTTGCCGGCGGCCGAGCAATCTCAGCAGATCGCGCTGGTCGTTGCCGCCTGCGAGAGCGAGCTCGCGCGCCTCACCGACTTGCGCACGCGCCATGGCGCGAGGCCGGGCCTCTTCCGCGATTGGCTCGACCACGACATCGCGCAGATCGAGGCGCGCATCGCGTGGCTGGGATCTCAACGGAGCGCGCGAACCTCCGCGCCCTCGAGCGCGTAACGGGCGTAGCGGAAGTCGCGGATCGACGCCAGCTTCTCGCCAGACCAGTCTAGGACGACGAAATAGGACGGGCCGCTTCCGGGATCGTCGGGGTCGAGCACGAGCACGGCGGCGCGCCCATCCACGGTGCCCGCAATCATCTGCCAATCCCGAATGCGGCCGTAATTGTGGAAATACTGACCGACCTCGCCGCGTCCCAGCATCCGCTTCCGCGCGACGACATCGAGCCGTACGTCGTCCGCCAGCATGTTGCGGATGGCGTCGAAATCCCGCGCGTTGAAGCGCGCCACGTAGAGATCGAGCCGGTCGCGCTCGGCCACGGGCAGAGGCGGCGGAGAGGACTCGTCCGGCGTCCGCGCGAGCTCGCGGAGCCTGGCGCGGCCCCGATGCAAGGCCGCCTTGACCGCGGGCAAGGTCGCATCGATGACGTCGCCGATCTCCTCCAGCGAGTAACCCAGCACGTCCTTGAGGATGACGCTGCTGCGCTGCGCCACCGGCAGACGCATGAAGGTGCGCAGGCTGGCAGCAGCGGATTGCCGCTCTTCCACAGCCGCCACCGGATCGACCGCCATGTCCAGACCCTCGTCGGATAAGGCCGCGTCGCGCCGAGCGCGACGGCGCAGAAAATCGAGCGCGGCATTGTGGGCGATGCGAAACAGCCAGCCCTCGATCTGGGCGATGAGCTGCAGCTGAGGCATCGCCTCGAGCGCCTTCACCAGCGCATCCTGCACCACGTCCTCGCCGTCGATCGCGGAGCCCGTCATGCGCGCGCAATAGCGATGCAGCTTAGGCCGCATCTCGCCCAGCACGCGGTCGAACGCCGCCCGGATTTCCGCTGGGCTGGTCGGAGGGTCGCTCACTCCTCGCACATCCGCTTCATCAACCTGCTCTTTCTGCAGCCTCTTCCATGGAGACGTTTTGGACCGGCCAAGGGATTCGGGCCAAAGAAAAAATTTCGAGGGAATCCTTCGGCGGTCACCGGACGTCCTAGAGGTCGAGATCACATGTCCGAGCCACAGCCCCAAAAGGGAGTACCGCCATGAAGCTGCATACGTTCGTTGGATCACCCCATAGCCGCAAGGTGCAAGCCGTCATCAGCCATATCGGCCTCCAAGTCGATACCGAATACCACGATTTGCTCGCGGGCGAGCTCGGCCTGCCCGAGTACGTCGCGCTCAACGCCAACGCGATGGTTCCCCTGCTGATCGACGGCGAGTTCCGGCTCACGGAATCGAACGCGATCATGCAGTACCTCGCGGACAAGGCCTCGGACGGCAGTCTTTTCCCGCAGGATCCGCAGAGACGAGCCGATGTCGTGCGCTGGCAATTCTGGGAGCTCGCGCACTTCAACAAGGCGCTCGGCATACTGGCCTTCGAGATCGTCGCAAAGCCGAAATTCAACCTGGGGCCGACCAACAGCGCGCTCGTGGACACCATGCGAGCGGATCTCGCGCGCTTTGCGCCGGTGCTCGAGCGGCACCTTGCCGACCGGCACTACATGGTCGGCGAGGGTATCACGCTTGCCGACTACGCAGTGATCGCCTTCGAGGCCTATCGCTCCCGGGTTCCCTTTGACTGGTCGCCGTTCCGCAACATCAACGCCTATTTCGACCGCCTGCGGCTCGTCGAGCACTGGCGGCGCACCGCCGCCGAGGATCCGGACCTTCTCGGCCGCAAGCCCAAGGCCGCCTGAGCTCGGCCCGAATCCATCCTTGCATCGGAGTACGCACCATGAACAATCCTTTGCCCGAAAGGACCACGAAGACCTGGGTCCTGCTCCTGACCTCCGCGGCATCCTTCATGGCAATCCTCGATGCCATGGTGGTGACGACCGCGCTGGGCGCGATCCGCCAGGACCTCGGTGCCTCGATCGAGCTTCTGGAATGGACGGTCAACGCCTACAATCTGAGCTTCGCCGTCTTGCTGCTGACTGGCGCGGCGCTCGGGGACCGGCTGGGACGGCGGCGTATCTTCATCGGCGGCATCGCTCTCTTCACGGCGGCGTCGGTCTGGTGCGCCCTTGGCCCCGGTGCGGGCTGGCTCATCGCTGGTCGCGCGCTCCAGGGCGTTGGTGCCGCGCTGCTGATGCCGCTTGCCATGGCGCTGTTGAGCGCGGCGTTCCCGCCGGAGGAGCGCGCCAGGGCGCTCGGCATCTTCGGTGGGATAAACGGCATCGCGCTCATCATCGGGCCGATCATCGGCGGTGCGGTGGCCGAGGGTCTCGCCTGGCGGTGGATCTTCTGGATCAATCTCCCGATCGGCCTCGCGCTGGTCCCGCTCGTGCGGCGCCGCATCCCGGAGAGCATGGGCGCCCGCATCGCGATCGACATGCCGGGCGTCCTGCTCGTCACGGGTGCGGCGCTCGGCCTGGTCTGGGCCCTCATGCGCTGCAACCACCTCGGTTGGACGCATCCCGAGGTCCTGGCCTCGCTCGGGGCGGCCCTGGTGCTGGCGCTGGGCTTCGTCGCACGCGAGCTCCGGGCGCGCGAGCCGATGGTGCCGCTGCGCTTGTTCCGCTCCCGCGCTTTCTCCGCGGGCGTGGTTGCGAGCTTCCTCTTCTACGCCGGCATGTACGGCGTGCTGTTCCTGCTGCCGCAATTCCTGCAGACGGCGCAGGGCCTCGGACCGCTCGGCGTCGGATTGCATTTGCTCCCTTGGACCGCTCCGCTCTTCGTGTTCGCGCCGCTCGGCGGCAGCTTGGTCAATCGGTTGGGCGAGCGCACGCTCGTGGTCACGGGCGTGCTCCTCCAGGCGGTCTGCATGGCCTGGATCGGGCTGGTTGCCGATCCGGCGCTCCCCCTCGTTCAGTTGGCGGCGCCCCTGCTGATCTCGGGAGCCGGTGTCTCGGCCGCGATGCCTGCGGTTCAGAACGCGATCCTCGGCGCGGTCGCACGACCCGAGATCGGCAAGGCCTCGGGCATCTTCAACATGGTGCGCTTCCTCGGCGGGGTGTTCGGCGTCGCGATGGTGGTCGCGGTGTTCGGCGCCAACGGCGATGTGGGGTCGCCGGAGACGTTCACCGCAGGTTTCGCTCCGGCGCTCGGTCTCGCGGCCGCGCTGTCGCTCTTGGGCGCACTCGCGGGCATGGCGCTCCCCGGCCGTCGCGCCGTCGCGTTCACCCCCGCGAACCAGCAGGCCTAGGGACCAAGCCAAGACTCTAGAACAGGTGCTGACCGCCGGTGACGAAGATCTCGGTGCCCGTCACGTAGGACGAGGCGTCGGTGCAGAGGTAGAAGATCGTCGAGGCGACATCCGCCGGCGTGCCGAGGCGCGCCAGCGGGATGCGCGGGATCAGCACCTCGGTCTCGGGCGAGAGCATCTGGGTCTCGATCTCGCCGGGTGCGACCGCGTTGACCCGCACGCCGAGCTGGGCGAACTCCACCGCCATCTCCCGCGTCAGCGCCGAGAGCGCCGCTTTCGATGTCGAATAGGCCGAACCCGCGAAGGGATGCACCGAATGCGCCGCGATCGAGGTCACGTTCACGATGGTGCCCTTGGCGCGGGCCAACGCGGGGGCGAGGCCTCGCGCCAGCATCAGCGGCGCGAAGAAGTTGAGCTGGAACACATCTCGCCAATCCGCGAGGTCGCCGTTGAGACAGCCCAAGCGCTCGCGCATCGGCGATTTCGG
>DATFRA010000307.1:0-2192 GCA_035263705.1 Allostellaceae bacterium | reverse complement strand
CCCAGGCTTCATCATCGCGCTGGGCGTGCTCGCGCTCGGGCTCCTCGTCGCGTTCACCGTGGGACGCTATCCTGTCACGCTCGCTGAGCTCATCGAGGTCCTCGTCTCGCGGCTCACGGGCCGGGCAACCGCGGTCCCGCCGGCGGTCGAAAACGTCGTGCTACTGGTTCGCGGCCCGCGCGTGGTCGCGGCGGCGCTGGTGGGCGCCGCACTCGCGGTCGCCGGCACCGCATTCCAGGGTCTGTTTCGCAATCCGTTGGTCTCGCCCGACATTCTCGGCGCCTCCTCAGGGGCGGCGCTTGGCGCCGTGCTCGGCATCTATTTCTCCCTCGGCGTCATCGGTATCGAGGGCCTGGCCTTTGTCGGCGGGCTCGTTGCGGTCGCCGCCGTCTACGTCATCGGCTCAATGCTGCATTCACGCGATCCGATCCTGGTGCTGGTCCTCACGGGCGTTGTCGTTGGCGCCCTGCTCGGCGCCGGCGTCGGGCTGGTGAAGTATCTCGCCGACCCCTACAACCAGTTGCCGGCCATGACGTTTTGGCTGCTGGGCAGCCTCGCCGCCACCACGATCTCCGATCTGCTGCCGCTCACCGGTCCGGTCCCCCTCGGGACCACCGTGCTGATCGCGCTGCGCTGGCGGCTCAACGTGATGTCGTTGCCTGAGGACGAGGCGCGCGCGCTGGGGCTCGCCACTGGGCCGTTTCGCATCGCGATCGTTGCCGCGGCGACCTTGGTGACCTCCGCCAGCGTCGCCACCTCGGGCATCATCGGTTGGGTCGGGCTGGTGGTGCCGCATCTTGCCCGCGCCTTAGTCGGCCCGACTTCCCCCGGCTCATGCCAACCGCGGCGCTGCTCGGCGGCGGTTACCTTCTCTTCATCGATACCCTTGCGCGCACCGCCGCGCCGGTCGAGATCCCGCTCGGAATTCTCACGGCCGTCATTGGCACCCCGTTCTTCATCTGGCTGCTGGCCGGCATGCAACGGACCTGGTCATGAGCCTTGCCGGCCGCGATCTCACTATCGGCTACAGCGATCGCGTGGTCGGTCGCGGCCTCAACGTCGCGCTGGAGCGGGGGGAGGTCCTGGCCCTGCTGGGCCCGAACGGCGGCGGCAAGACCACGCTGCTCAAAACTTTGCTCGGCATTCTCGCGCCCCGCGCCGGCGACGTGGCGATCGGCGGACGCTCGCTCGCGGCCATTTCCATCCGTGAGCGGGCAAGGCTCATCGCCTATGTGCCGCAGGTACATGTGCCGACATTCGCCTTCACCGTCGATACTGTAGTGCTGATGGGTCGCACTGCGCACGGCAATCTCTTTAGCCGGCCGTCGGCGCGCGACCGGATGGTGGCGGCGCGGGTGCTCGACCAATTCGGGATCACCCATCTCGCACCGCGTCCCTATACGATGATCTCCGGCGGCGAGCGCCAGCTCGTCTTGCTGGCGCGCGCGCTTGCGCAGGAGCCGCAATTCGTCGTGCTCGACGAACCGACCGCGAACCTCGACTTCGGCAACCAAGGCAAGGTCATGCGCAAAATCCGCGCGCTCGCCGGCGCGGGTCACGGCACCCTCTTCACCACCCACGATCCGAACCACGCGTTGCGCGCCGCCGACCGCGCCTATCTCCTGCGGCAGGGCGAACGGGTCGCGGAAGGGGACGTCGGCGCCGTGCTCACGCGCGAGCGGCTCGAGGATCTCTACGGCGCGAGCGTGGAGAAGCTTACCGATGCGGCAACCGGCCATGCGGCATTTCTGCCGGGGTGATTAGGGTCAGAACTCATTAATTTTTCCACCCTGACCCTACGATCTTGATTCGTTTTTGGAAGAGAATCGGGAGCGTGCAGAGGAACCTGTTTCGGCTGAGCGATTAGCAATGGCAGCGGATCGAACCTCGCCTGCCAAAATTCGTGTCACGAAGAGAGCTCCGGTACCTTCTGAGATAGGCGCGATTTGGCCACAACTTGGCGAACGTGCTCGATGAGGGTAGTGGGGCTGAACGTCTCCTTTCGCAATATCATCTCAATTTCGGAATTCAGCCGCGCATGATCCTCGGCCGTAAGGTCGCGCGCAGTGACGACAATGATGGGGATTTGGTTCCAGACCGGATGCTTTTGCATCTCTGCTACGAGCTGAAATCCGTCCATCTCTGGCATCATCAGATCGAGAATGATGACGTCCGCAATGCATTCCCTGAGC